>CAZIPY010000318.1:0-6304 GCA_964541125.1 uncultured Luteolibacter sp.
TGTCTGCTGCAAACCTACCGATTCCACGTAGCATTCAAGGGTCAGACATGGCGCCACTTTATCTTGCCCAGGATCCTCCAGAATGGCGCGAGGAATTCTTCTATGAGCACCCCATGCTGGCATCCAACAAGTTCATTCCAGCATCTCAGGCATTGGTTCGAAAAGACTGGAAATACATATACTGGCCGCATGTAGAATTGGAACAACTCTTTGACCTCAAGGCTGACCCGAGGGAGGAAAGCGATCTAGCTCAGGATCCGGTTCACACAAAGAAGCTAGTGGAAATGCGCAAGCGATTCAATGAACTCAAAGCAGCCGTGAAATAATCATCCCAATATTAGCCTTTTGCAACAAACACCCTGTATCACCAAAGTGAAACCCCTCCCACATTTCATACTAAGCATCAGCCTTACTTGCTTCACCATCTCCCAAACCATGGGGAAACCACTGAATCTGATTCTAATTATGGCTGATGATCTCGGCTATGAGACAATTACCTGCAATGGCGGAGAGTCTTACAAGACGCCCAACCTGGATAAAATGGCAGCTGGTGGAATGCGCTTCGAGCACTGTTATTCCCAGCCAAAATGCACGCCGAGCCGGGTGCAAATTATGACCGGCCTCTACAACGACCGAAACTACACAAAAAATGGCGAGTTGCGACGTGGTGAGAAAACATTCGCCCACATCCTCAAGGAGAAGGGTTATGCCACAGCCATCGCTGGAAAGTGGCAACTTGGCAGTGAGAAAGATTCACCTCAGCATTTCGGCTTCGAGGAGTCGTTGCTTTGGCAGCACACTCGAGGCCGCATCAAGACCGGCCTCGACAAGAAATACGATTCGCGTTTCGAGAACCCCTGGCTGGAACGCAATGGAGAAGAACTGATTTTTGAAAATGGTGAATATGGCCCGGATCTCTGCACTAACTTCATCTGCGACTTCATCAGCACGAACAAGGATAAGCCCTTCCTAATCTACTATCCGATGATTTTAACCCATTGCCCATTTTGGCCAGTTCCGGGAAGTGAAAGCTACGATCCCAAAAGTCCTGGCTCTCCAACCTATAGGGGTGACCCAAGGTATTTCGTGGATATGGTGAGCTACATGGACAGACTTGTAGGGCGCATTGTGGAGCAAGTTGAGAAAAGTGGCCTATCTGACAACACCGTTATTATTTTCACCGGAGACAATGGCACAGACAGACCCGTGACCTCCAAATGGAGAGGCATCGAATACACAGGGGGTAAGACCAAAACCACCAATGCAGGTAACCATGTACCACTAATCATTCATGCTCCGGGAATGTCAGGACGAGGCGTTAGTCAGGATCTTATCGATTTTACAGATATACTGCCCACTCTATGCGACTTGGCAGGCATTGATGTTGGTAAGCATCAAGAGCAATTTGACGGGCAAAGCTTCGCAGCGCAAATTCGTGGTGAAAAAGGTATCCCACGCGAGCTAATCTTCAGTTGGTACACTGATTACCAGAACAACCTGAAGGTCTTTGCACGCAACGAACGTTATAAGCTGTACCGCGATGGCAGATTTTTCGACATCGAGCAGGATCGATTAGAAAAAGAACCCATCAATGCTGATGTTTTGACCGAGGAACAGAAAGCCCAAAAGACCATATTGCAGGGCTTTATTGACAAACGACTTAAGGAAGTCGGCCGCTAACATGTGGCTCGCGAGGCTCAGGAGCCGTAATTGACGGTAGGCGAGAAACTTTCGGATCTTAGTCTCGATTGAATCGCCTTTCGCGATTTCTGAGAAACCTGTAAAGCTACACTTCTCGAGGATCCTTGAAATGGATCATGTGTCGCTTCCGACGGCTTCGGAACGGGAACTTACTTTCCGTTGACTCGGCAGACCAGCCCTCCCCTTGTGGTAAATTCTGTCTGTGACTTGAGTCCTCACGCCCAATGACTGGGGGAATACACCCGCCGGCCCGGTTCCAAAATTTCAAGATAACCTGTCTTTATCAGGATAGGTTTGAGTGCCGCATTTGATTTAACAGATCTTACTGAAGGTGGTTTTTAAGCCTGCGAATCTGAATTCCCATGACCACCCAAAAGATGGGAACTCGATGAAACCCAAAAAACCATATGAAATCCACCAAAGCACTGCTACTTGCATTTCTCTGCCTACTCCCCCTCAATGCAGCCTTCGGCCAAAACGAAATCGCTAAGGCCCTTCAGGATCCGGCACTGGACATGAGTAAGCCCGCGGATCGCGAAAAGGCAGCCAAACAAATCAAGGCCATCCAGGAAAAGCGCAAGGCTGCCGCTGTGGCCAAGGCGCGTGCGCTGGGTCTACCCATTCGCGAAGAAGGCCCCGATGGCCAGGCACTCGAGCTGATGGATTTTGAAGGTGAGCACCCACTCTACTACCAAACTACCAACCTGGAGGCCGCCACTATCACGACTGCCGACAAGTTGCAGAGCTCACCATACAATCTCGATGGCTCGGGCATACTTGCAGGCATCTGGGATTCCAGCCCTGCACGAGCAAGCCATCAGGAATTCGGTGGTCGCCTTGTTGCAAAGGACGGCTCATCGAGCGGCAACCACGCCACCCACTGCGCCGGAACCATCGGGGCCGCCGGGGTGGACACCTTATCCAAAGGCATGGCAGCCAACGTGAGCATTGATTCCTATGAATGGAACAATGACATTAGTGAAATCGCTTCACGCGCCGCCACCACGGCAGGAGAGCTTGGCACACAAATGAGCGTTTCCAATCAAAGTTACGTATACGTCAAAGGCTGGAATGGCAACAAATGGAGCGGCACAGGCACGGATCAGAATGCCTACAACAATCTCTTTGGGAGATACACTGCCACATCCGTCAATATTGATAGCATTGCCAACAATGCTCCTTACTACTTGGGTTTCTGGTCCTCGGGCAACGATGGAGTCGACAATCCCAGCACCGGATCAAGCGTGACCATTGGTGGTTCAACTTATGCCTATGACCCCGCAATTCACCCACCTGGTGATGGTGTATATCGTGGTGGCTTTGACACACTTGGCCCATACGGAGTATCAAAAAATGTGATGACTGTCGCCTCAGTCAAAAAAGCAGTTACAAGCGGCCAACGGAATCTGACCAATGAAACAACCGTCACCATCTTCAGTTCCATCGGCCCAACTGATGATGGCCGCATCAAGCCGGACATTCTCGCTGACGGCAAAGCACTCTATTCACCCATTGCCACGAGCGATTCTGCATACGCTTCCTACACAGGCACCAGCATGGCTGCACCCAACGCCTGTGGCTCGGCCGTGCTTCTGATTGATCACTACAAGACCTTGTTCCCCAATCAGGCCATGCGCGCCAGCACCCTCAAGGGCTTGATCCTCCACACTGCAAGTGACCTCGGAAATCCCGGCCCGGACTACAAACACGGATGGGGCCTCATGGACTGCGAAAAAGCCGCTCAGCTCCTGGACGATCACGCTGCCAACCCAGGCAACTTGCGCCTTACGGAAGCAGAACTGAGCACCACCAATACCAGTGACACCTACAGCTTCAACTGGGATGGAAGCTCCGCGATCCGCGCCACCATTTGCTGGACCGACCCGGCTGGCACCAGCACCAACTCTCACGACGACCGAACCCCTCGCCTGGTCAATGACCTCAACATTAAGATCATCGCCCCGGACGGCACTGAATACTTTCCCTACGTCATGCCCTTCGTCGGCACTTGGACACAGGCCTCCATGGATCTTCCTGCCACAACCGGCGTCAACACCACCGACAATGTCGAGCAGGTCTACATCGAAGCCCCCGGACAAAGCGGTCAGTGGCAAGTCGTGGTGACCCACAATGGCGCGCTCACCAACAACGTTCAGCAATACGGACTGCTCATTGACGGCAGCGGGGTTGAGACCTTGAGCAACCATGCCCCCGTATGGGCTTCCAATCCGGTCAGTGAAGTCGACGCCACCGAAGCCGTGGCCTACATCTCCAGCTTGACCGATGATGCCAATGACGCCGATGGCGATTCCCTAAGTTTCGCCAAGGTGAACGGCCCTGCATGGCTCAACGTTGCAGCCAATGGCACTCTCAGCGGCACTCCGGGAGCCGGTGACCTCGGCGCCAACAGCTTCACTGTGAGTGTCAGCGATGGCATTGCTCCCGCTGTTGAAGCGACCCTCAACATTATGGTCCTCGCTCCGCCCAATAACGCGCCTCTCTTTATCGTCGATCCAATCAGTGGACTCGATGCCATCGAGGATTCCGTCTATGCGGCCACCTTGGAAGGGACAGCTACCGACGCTGACAGCGACCCACTGACCTACGCCAAAGTGAGCGGCCCAGCATGGCTGAGTGTTGCGGCCACTGGAGATCTCGATGGAACTCCAACCAATGGGGACCTCGGGCTCAACAGCTTCACCGTCAGTGTCAGCGATGGCAAAGGCGGCAGTGATACGGCCAGCCTGGAGATCACCGTTTTCCCTGCAGGATCAGGCACCGCAGATTACGCGCTGAGTGAGTTGACCACATCAGGCACAGTCGTGGGCACCATCTCGGACCTCGACTTAAGTGATAATAGCTATCAGCAGTTGACGGAGGTCGCGTCTGGCGGAAAGCCCTCGCGCCGACATTCCATACTGGAACACCAGTGGACCTTCGAAGTCCTCGGCGGGGACCTGCTAACTTTCATCGTCGAGGCTCACCACGATGCCAATGCGGAAGGAGACGACTTCGTCTTCGCCTACTCCCTGGATGGGGTCAACTACACCGACATGATGACCGTGACCAAGACTGCCGACGACAACGTCCAGCAGAGCTTCACTCTGCCAGCCGGCACCAATGGCACCATTCATGTTCGGGTCACCGATACCGACCGCACCGCCGGGAATTCCCAGAATGACACCCTCTACATCGATGAAATGTATTTCCTCTCAGAGCCAGTTACCGAGGCTCCGGGAGTGGCGAGTGCACCCACACCTGCCGACGGAGCAACGGCAGTTACTCTGTCACCGGTTCTGACCTGGGAGGGCGGGCTTCTGGCCGCAAGCCACAACGTCTATTTCGGCACCAACCCGACATTGGGCGCAGAGGACTTCCAGGGCAATCTGACCGAAGCCAGTTTCAGCCCCGGCAATCTGACTCCGAACACGACCTATTATTGGGCAGTTGATGAAGTCAATGGTACTGGCACCACCAGTGGACCGACTTGGTCCTTCACTACCGGTGCGGGCATGCCCGAGATGCATGTCGCCTCAATCGTGCTGGATGTCCAGAAAGCGGGCAGAGACCATAAGGGTGTTGCCCACATCACGGTCGTGGAATCCGCCACCGGACTGCCGGTGATTGGAGCAACGGTATCTGGAGACTTCGGAGGTGCATTCAGCGAGTCAGCTTCGGCTGTGACGGATAACAGCGGAGTGGCAACCATCACCACTTCCGCCAAGGCAAGACTACCCATGAGCTTCACCTTCACGGTGACCGATGTCACGGAAGATGCTTACGACTACAATGCTGCCAACAACTTCGAGACGTCGGAATCGGGAAGTTTCTAGATGTCATCCATTATTCGATCCGTGTGCGCAGGTCTAATCACCGTTCTCATGTAAGCTCACACAGGCAAATCTCTCCCCGAGGGAGAGACTCCAGCCGCCTTCGTCCTAAGGTTTGGGACGGGGGCGGCTTTTTAGTTCAAGGCCCTATGCTCAGTGAGCCCTTCGCACATTTAGACGCGAAGCATCATGCAAGGGTCTGAAACAGGCTACAAATGGTGTCTACGTTAACCCCACCCCTCAAAGGCGGAAGGCGCTGACCTTTGAGGGTCAACGCCTTCCATGGCTCCGGCGGTTGGGATCGAACCAACGACCTATTTTAGCCAACTCGTTAACCCTCTGATAGTTATGGAGTTAATTTTTAAGCCGGACTTCCTCGGACCTCACCGCAGGCTACAAATGGGCTACAATCTGGACTGAGCCCACTTCAGCTTTTGATGAACAAATGCTCGGTCAGGGCATGCAGATAACTCCACTCAGGACTGTTTGGCCTACTTCTCCTTCGCCTCGGCGATCAGGTCACTCACCTTGAGCAGGTATACGGTGTGGCCACCGGTTTCTTCCGGATTGTGATTGGGGTCACTGTAGTCGGCATAGACGATGGCTTTCTCGAGCTTGGAGGGATGGATGACAAACTGCAGCTCGGTGCCGTTGCTCGTAATCCGAGTCCTGTTGCCCATCGAGTAGCGTAGCGACTCAAAGACGCCTCCCATGTTTTTTTCGGGAGCCGTTACCGTGATGCGGATTTCATCATAATACTTCTCCTGGGTGAC
>CAZIPY010000319.1:0-3948 GCA_964541125.1 uncultured Luteolibacter sp.
AGGAGACGAGGGCAAATGGCATGGCCAGGCCGAGAATGATGGAAATTGAGCGTTTCATGACTGTCGTTAGCTTGCCCCCGATTATACGGAAGTAAAGGGGCTTTCGTTGCAGTCAGACGCGTGCAGGGCCCGAATATTCAATATTTCTCGCAATATTCTGGCGAGTCCATGGGTAGGGATTAATGCAGCCAGATTTAGCGGAATTCGCCACTATCTTTGAAGTTGCCAAACCACCCCGCTCCGCGCATTTTCCATCCCGTTATGGCCAATCCCACCAACGTTCTCTCCAGTGGCATCGAAATCACCGGTTCCATTCGTTTCAGCAATGACATGATCATCGATGGCAAAATCGAAGGTGAAATCACCTCCGATAAAGGCAAGGTGACCATCGGCGAAAACGCCACCGTCAATGGTGATATCTCCGCCGGCGAAGTGAAGGTCTACGGCAAGGTTGAGGGCAAGATCACCTCCCAGCGCTGCGAACTGAAGGACAAGTCCCGCATCAACGGCGACATCAAATCCAAGGTCTTCTCCATGGAAGAAGGTGCTGCACTCAGTGGTCGCACCGAAATCGGTGGCTGAGAACCTCTCCCGGATCCCTGGATAGGCTTGTTCCCGGTTTTTTAATTTTTGTGTTTCGTCCAGCGAAGCTGTTGGAAATGGCGGAACCCTTCGGGCTGCCATGTCTTGGGATTCTGAGCGGCCCCGCCCGGACCTGAGCCGGTGCGGCCCGGGCCTCCTCGATCGTGATGTTACATCACTCCCTCTTCGCGCCTTGTCAGAATCTCAAACCAATGGCAGCAAGCCTATCCATGGATGCCGCTCAAGGTTCACCCTCTTTTCGAGGTCCACTCTGGGTCCTCATACCTCACCTGCAGCTGACGCAGGACATCTTCGGGCGGTTCTTCTGTGAAGACCGCCCATTTTTCTTGGGCCAGTGCATCGGCTAGTCGCTCGGCGCGTTGCTTGGATGTCTCTCCTTCTGCTGATAAGGCCACCGATCCCTGATGAATGAGGCCGGCCTTGGTGCGTTTCTGTCCTGCGCCGGCGAGCTTCTTCCCTGTGCTGTCTACCAGGTCGTGAGTCACTGGATTCTCGAAGCAGGCAGCGATGCCCGTTTCTTTCGTGCCGCAGCTCAAATTGACATCTAGCCCTTCGGGTTCGAGAGCCTTGATCAGAGCGTGGTGGATGGTGCGATAGCTATCTAGACCGCCAAGACGTTGCTTGTCGTCTCGTGAGGGCACGATGAGGGTGTAGGGCCAGTCGGACCGATGGTCGACCGTGCCGCCGCCAGTCCAACGGCGCACCCACTGTTTGAGCTCAGGAAAAGAGTCCTGTGCGGCACTGAGGCTACCGAAGTAGCCGCAACTCCCCCACTCTCCCTGCCATTGATAAACGCGGAGGATGGGCCTGTTGAGGCCGAGCAGCCATTCATCCACGGCCATGGACTCCGGGCCGCTTCGGGGCACGGGATCGATCCACAACTGCAGCCCTTCGAGCTTCATGCTTTCTCCAGCACAATGCGGTAATGGAGCGTGTCGGCCGCGTTCTCGTCCTTCTGGGCGATCATCACGGCTTGTTCCTCCTTGGAGTGGCGATTGAGAAGGCGGTCTTTCTCATTGAGCTTCTCGTCTGGGAAATACATCTGGGTGGTCACTTCCACGTAACCCTTCTTGCTGACCTTGAAGTGGATGTGTGGCGGGCGGGACCACTTCTTGGACACCGGATAGGCGCCGGGCACGATGGTCTTGAACTTGAAGCCACCTTCCTTACCGCTAGGAACAATCGCCCAACCCTGGAAGTTCTCGTCGAGTGGGGCTGGATTCTCGTCATTGGGATGAGCGTAGCGACCAGCTGCATTGGCCTGCCAAAGATCCACAGTAGCTCCTTCGATGGGCTTGCCGTCCGTATCCACTACCGTGCCGACGATGTGGACTTGATCACCTTTGGCGATGCCCTCCTTGCCCTCGACCTTGGTGAGATCGAAGTCCTTGTCCTTCTGCGCGACGACCGGATAAAAAGGTCCCTCGGTCTGTTTGGGAGTTGGGATGAGCTTGTCAGCACCGGATGCGGCACCTGTAGCCCCGATTCCGGCAGTTGAACCAAAGAGGAAGAATTTACGGCGGGAGAGTTTCATCCCATCAACATCGGTCAGAAATGCTCGAAAACAAGTTCTTAGCTTCGAGTGGCTCGTATTAGGCTTGGAGCTGGTGAAAAAGGACCATCAGGGCGTCTCACCTGTAGGCACCACAGTGAAGAATGCCTTGCCGCCGGGTGTCATGGGTTCGGAATAAGAGCCGAATTGGTTCAGTGAGGAGACCTTAGTCCAGATGTCCAAATCTTCACTTCTGTATACATCGGCGCCTGCCTCAGCGGGAGCAGCATCCCAATCCAAAAAGAAGTGATTATTGACACCGTCTTGAGCTCCAATGGCCTGATCAGTCACGGTGATGCTGCTAGCTGGAGTTACCTCCGATGTAGGGTTTGCCGAGGCGATTAATTCAAAGGCAGTCACGGACTGATACGGGAAAGCTTTGAGACCCAAACCTTGGCCAATTTCCTGATCTGTGGTTTCAGTGAGACCAAATATGTTCACATGCTCTCCTTCGATTTCAAATCGTGAGGATGCGGTGAATTGGTAGGTGTTTTCCGCTCCCGGGTCGGGAGTGTCCACGGTGAAGGTCAGTTGCAACTGTGCCGGAATTCCTTCCGGAGATTGTCCAGTCTCCACGAGGTCTGAAGAGTATTCTCCGATGTAATTGAATCCGTCGGTAATGTCGGCCAAGTAGACAGCATAAACATAATGACTACCGGGAGTGGTGACGTTGTATGCATTCATGGTCACAGTGAATTGGTCGGTCACGCTTGCGGGATCGAAATAAAAGCGACCGGCTCCATTGGGGGTCCGGCCCCACACTCCATCTGCCCCTTCGATGGTGAAAACGGGATGATTAGGAATGGCATTTTCATAGGCGATTCCTGGAGCTGTGATCAGCACAGAACCGCTTGGTGTGCCAGTCAGAGTGTGGGTGTAGGTGACGTCATTGGGACGCTCCGCCAGCATCTCTGGGAGGGTGTCGTATTGATGGCGCTTTTTGTAAGTATTATAGAATGGCTCAAAGTCGACAGTATATGGAGTGTCTCCATCAACTGACACGGCCAGTGAGTCGACCTCTGTGAAATCTTCCGAGATCTCATCGAAAGATTCATATTTATTAACCACCAAGAGATTGGGCCCGACCTGGTAATTGTATTGTTCCAGGCTGGAGGTGATGAATCCCTGCCCGCTCAGGGGCGAAACACTAAGCAGAAAGAGACACAAATAAAGGGCCTTACTCATGGGGGCGTTATCCCACCGAATTGGCTGACTAACAAGCTATTAGACCTTCTTCGCCCAAGAATCCCTCAGCGCCACGGTGCGGTTGAAGACCGGCTGGCCAGCGGCGTGATCTTCCGGATCAGCGAAGAAGTAGCCGGTGCGTTCGAACTGGCAGGAGTAGCCTGCTTCACAGTCGCCCAGAGCGGGTTCCACCTTTGCGGTGACGGTCTTCAGGGACTCTGGGTTGAGCACGGAGAGGAAGCCGCCTTCGGCACCTTCGGCACCATCGGGATCCTCAGCGGTGAAGAGGCGGTCGTAGAGGCGGACTTCGGCGTCCACGCCAGTGGCGGCATCCACCCAATGGATGGCGGCCTTGCACTTCACGCCTTCTGGGGCGTCCTGACCGATGGTATCAGGCAGGATCTTGGCTTTGATGAGGTTCACTTGGCCGTCGGCGTCCTTTTCGAATCCGGTGCACTGGATGATGTGGCCACCACGCAGGCGGACGTAGCGCTCGGGGCCGAGGCGGAAGAACTTCTTCGGCGGGTCCTCCATGAAGTCATCGCGCTCGATGTAGACTTCACCGGAAATCGGGATCTGGCGGTCTCCCAGCTCGGGATTCTGCGGAT
>CAZIPY010000320.1:0-29275 GCA_964541125.1 uncultured Luteolibacter sp.
AGTCGGCGTAGGCAGCCGTCAGCGCTTCGCCCACGGCAGCGGCATCCACACCTTCCTTGAGTTTGGCGGTGGTGGTGGTCGCGATGCCGGCGTTCACCGGAATCAGATGGGGGATGAAGGTGAGGGTCACTTTGTCGCCAGCGGCCAAGCTGAGCTCTTGTTCGATCTCGGAGAGGTGGCGGTGCTTGGGCAGACCGTAGGCACGCGCGCTCTCGTTGCACTCTACAAACAGGAAGGGCACCTTGGCATTGCGGCCGGCACCACTGACACCACTCATGGAGTTGGCAACGATGGTGTCGTGCTCGATCAGTCCGGCTTTGAGCAGGGGGATGAGCGGCAAGAGGATGCTGGTGGGGTAACAGCCCGGCGAGGCCACGAGATTGGCTTCCGAGACGGCCTCGGGACGTGTTTCGACCAGGCCATAGACGGCTTCCTCGAGCAGATCGACGGCCGGATGGGGGTGACCGTAGAATTCCTCGTAGACCGCGGGGTCGTTGAGGCGGAAATCGGCGCTGAGATCGACCACCCTCAGGCCTTGCTCAAGCAGGGCACGGGCAATGTCGGCCGCCACCCCGTGGGGCAGGGCAAGAAAGGCGACTTGGGCGCCGCTGGCGGAAATTTCGTCGGGATCGGGCTCGATGAAGGCGAGTTCTGCTGCCTCCGCGCCCGAAAAACGTGGAAAGACCGAAGCAATGGTGTTGCCGGCTTCGGCACGCGAAGTCGCCGCCACCAACTCGACCCCGGGGTGGGTGAGCAGGAGGCGCAGCAACTCCATGCCGGTGTAGCCACTGGCTCCAACGATGGCGGTCTTGATGCGGTCCATGCTTAGGTGTGTGTCACGGACGGCCCTGAAAGTCAACGCGCTGCGGCGCTGAGCTTCACTTGAACTCCAGCTCGGCGAAGGGGAGCTCGTGGCTGGCGATCTTCTCGCCCTTGGGGTTGATGTAGGACAGGGCGACCTTCTTGCCGGCCCAGTCGATCTCGATCAGTCCGGCGTTGAGCACGGGATGAGCGTCACCCACGCGGAAGCTGTTGGTGGCCTTGGCCCAACCGGGGCTGGGGTGGGACATGCCACTGCTGGTCATGTCGTAGAAGGGGTAGCCATCGACTTCCATCTTGGAGAGTTCGCCGAAGTGGACATCACCGGAGATGAAGAAGCTGTGGTTGGCCTTGTGCTTTTTCAGGAGCTCGAAAAGTCGCTTTCGCTCGTGGGGGACATTGCCCCAATTCTCCATGCCCTTTTCAGCGGGAATGACCTGCACGCTGCTGGCGATGATGCGCAGATCGGCGGGTACTTTAAGTTGCCCTTCCAGCCACTTCCACTGCTCGTCACCGAGTTGGGTCATGGTGGTGTCATCGGTGGGGCTGTACCAACCCACCTTGTCCGGAGTTTTCTTCTTGGTGGTGCGCGGTAGGACGTCGCGGAAATAGCGGGTGTCCAAGAGGATGATCTGGCAGGTCTTGCCCTCGGGTCCGAAAGTGTAGGAACCGTAGATGCCCTCGCGCTGGCGACGCGGGGAGTCCGCGGGGTCCTTGAAGAAATCGAGGAAGATTTCCGCCGACTCCTTGCGCATCTTGTAGGTATTGCCGCCGTCGTTGACGCCGTAGTCGTGGTCGTCCCAGGTGCCCAACACGCGTGAGGTTTCACGCAGCTTGGCAAAGCCGGGCACAGCATCGAGCTCGGCATACTTCTTCTTCAGCAGCTCCATGTCCTCGGTGTCGCCGTAGATATTGTCGCCAAGAAAGAGGAAGAGATCGGGCTTCTGCTTGAGGATGCCGTCGAAGATCTGGAACTTCTTGTGCCTGGGGTTGAAGCAGGAGCCGAAGGCGATGGTGCTGATTTCGGTAGAGTCATCGAAATCGGAAGCGGGAGAGGCCTGGGCGGCGAGGCTCAGGGCAGCTAGGAGGCTGATGGTGATGGCGTGTTTCATCATGGCGGTTGGGGAGGGTAGGGCTCCAATACGGCCTCTGCCAGCCCAGACCTCACAGAACAGACCTTTCTTTGCTTGCCATTCCCCCGGCCCCCTGCTTTTTTGCCCGTCCGTTCACGGAAACGGGCTGTAGCGCAGTCTGGTAGCGCACTTCACTGGGGGTGAAGGGGTCGTCGGTTCGAATCCGGCCAGCCCGACCATGAACAAAAAGGCCATCCACTCGTGGATGGCCTTTTTGTGTCGGGCTGGCCGGATCAAAAACCGACGAAGTCGGTTTGAAATCCCGTAGGGCCGGAGAGCGAAGCGAACCGGCTATCATCTGATCGGCCCGGCGGGGGCCGCAATCCGATTGGAGCGAACGGAGTGAACTCAATCCGGCCAGCCCGGGGTAGGATGCCGTGTTTCGGAGAAACCTCAATCCGGCCACCCTCAACCCATCACTTCAGTATTGGTACAAGCGCAGGTGAATTGAGCTTCTCTCCTGCCGGCTGGTCTTCCTCATCCTGACCGCCTTGGGTGCTAAACGGCTCTATATAAGCTTTCGCCTCCACTTTGTAAGGTTTGCAAACAAAGCGTTTCGCGGCCTTGTCGAAATGAGCAAACCAATTTGCGGATACTTCGAATTGCGCACCGCAAGGAGCTGTAAATTGAACTGCCATGGTTTTCTCGTCGTGTGGAAAGACTTCGAGGGTTTTGATCTCTCTTTGGGGCAAATGCTTCACCATCTTCATCGACTCACCAAAATAGCGTTTTCCTTTTACTGAGATCGAGTAGGTGATCTGGTCGAGTTGTTCGAGTGCGGTTCGGGCTTTCGCTTGTGAGGAGGCATCTAAATCTTTGAATGCCTTGGCTAAGGCGTTTTTGGCTGCCAGTGGAATTCCAAATTCCTTCTCGTAATCAAAATCGACAACGTCCTCACCCAGAGGAGTTACTCTCACCTCACCGGGCTGCGCGTCTTCTGAGACGGGTTCGATTTGGAAGCTTCTTGAGTAGACTGGGATGGCTTTGCGAATTTGCGCCAGAGATTCGTGATTGAGTTGATCGTAAAATTCCCTGACCGATTTTTCCCACGTCTCTTTCTCGGGGAGCGATTCGATTCCGTGAGCTTTGAAAAGCTGAGTGAGGCCTGATTTTGGAAGCCGGTTTTCCGTCGGCATGCCTTTGCACAAGAGATGCTCGATTTCTTCACAAAGTAAATTGCCGTGAACGGTGTGCTTGATGCCCCGGGTCTCTTTGGCGGCTTGCTGTGCATGTAGGACATCAGCAGAGAGGGTGCAGAAGATGTAGAAGGTAAAGCAACGAAGAAGTGGCATCGACGCCATCACTAGCAGCATCACGGTGTAAATCAATCCATAGGAGCGCAAATGATGGGATATAGAGTGATGAGGTGAATTGGCGCAGATCATTCCAAACTGTCCCATTTAAGGTGGTAGTCTCTTTACACAGTTCCTGAAAGCGCCTCATTCACGCACGGGTATTTTTGATATGCGCTTCGCACTCTCCCTCACCCTCGCCGCCACCTTCCTGCTGCCGGCCACCACCACCCAAGCCGAACCCAAACAAGAAGCCATCAAGGCCTACTGCCTGGACTTCAACTGGGCCCCCACCAACCGTCGCGGTCGACCCTTCGCTAAGCCGGGTCAATGGGCCGGTGCGGATCCTGCCGCTCACGTTGCCTGGTATAAAGCCATGGGGGCCAACGTCATTCAGACCTTCGCCGTCTCCACTAATGGCTACGCCTGGTATAAGGATGGCTTTGTCCCCGAGCAGCCCGGCCTCAAGCACGACTTCCTCACCGAAGTAGTGAAGCTAGGGCATGCGGAAGGCATGAAGGTCTTTGGTTACTTCTGTGCCGCCTCCAATCCGCGCTGGGCTGAGCTCCATCCCGAACTCAGTTACGGTAGCCCGACCACCTACCACATTCCATACACCGACGAGTATCTGGAGTACCTCTCCAAATCGATTCACGACGCGGTGAAGAAGACCGGCATGGATGGCTTCATGGTCGACTGGCTTTGGATGCCCCGCCGGGGTTCCACCGAGGGCAAGTGGCTGCAGTGCGAGAAGGACCTCTACAAGCAACTCATGGGCGAGGCCTTCCCGGGTGAGGACAAGCTGACTAAACAGCAGGACACCGCCTTCAGTCGCAAGTGTCTAGAGCGCTGCTGGGATGCCATCAAGAAGGCAGCCAAGAGTGCGGACCCCGACTGCATCGTCTGGCTGACGGTGAACAAGATGCACCACGAGCATGTCACCAACTCCCGCATCTACAAGGAGGTCGACTGGCTGATGAACGAGGCCGGTAGTGTCGAGCACATCCGCCAGGCCAAGGATATGGTGGGTGAGCACACCCGTCTCATCACTTGCTTAGCCGTCTGGAACGGCACCGATGCCTCGGCCACCGTCCCGGTGGCGATCGAGGAGGGGATTGGCCTCTACGGCTTTACCACGCCTCGCGGTAATGCGGGTTTGGTGGACTTCAATAAGTTCTTCGACAAGCAGATCACCGAGCTTTCGGGCGACCAGAAGAACATCGCCATGCTCGCCCGCGCTTACCGTGGCAAGAGTGAGTATGCCGTGTGGCACGAAGGTGAGTTCCGTGAAACCAAGATCGTGACCCCCTTCCGTCTGAGTCTCCAACGTCGCGGCCGTGGTTCGCAGGACACCGCCCGCATCGATCCCGATGGCCACACCAAGTTCGCCATCACCATCAACTCGCCCTATGCCAGTGGCTCCGGCAAGTTGACCCGTACCGGAGATAAGTGGCCCGATTCGCTGGTCTTGCAGTTCCAGAAGAAGCCCGGTGAGGCCGCGCATTTTCTTCAATTCGGTATTTCTGATGGCAAGAGCGGCCTCATCGTTCCCTTCGCGGGTTCGGCGACAGCAGCCATTGGAACCATTGATCCCAAGGCAAAAGTGGACCGACATTCCGGATTGCGTTTCGCATTCAAGGATCCAGGTGAGTCCCTCAAGGTGGAAGCCGAACCGAATGCGGAGCGAGTGCGCATCGTTCTGCCTCCCGAAATCTTCGAGGCCAACCCCGAGCTGCTCGAGTTTAGTTGGGGTGGCAAGCCCTGACCTTCATTTGAGAGAAATGAACTTCACCGGCTTGGCACCGGTCTTGTTGAGTGCCTTCATCGCTTTGGGGACTTCGTCTGGAAAGCTTTTGTCCTTGAAGCTCTTGAGGGCGGCTTCCACCTGCGGCCACTGCTTGTGAGTCTTGAGCGATGGGCCGACGCCGGCCCAAGCGCGGATGATGACCACTTTGGTCCAACGGCCGCCGACTTCGAAGAGCTTCAGGCTGGCATCGAGGCCTTCGTTGAAGCGGCGATCGACCAGCAGCTTGGCGGTGCTGGAGCGGATGCCTTCGGCAAACATGGCATCGGCGGGTGCTTCTACATGAATCAGTTCGAGGAGGGTGTCCGAGAGGGCGCGCAGATCTTCCACGGGTAGAAGCTCGAGCACGTGCTTGAGATTCTGGCGCGCACCGCCGCTGGGCAGAGTGGCGACGGCTCGAATAGCTTCGTGGAGTTGCGCCATGGAGCTGTGTTCTTTGACGGCGGCCATGTTGGCACAGACGACACCTTTCTTCTGGAACAGGATGTTGGTGAGGACGATGAGGTTGGTGTTCATCGGGTCCGTCGGGTGCACCTCCATCGGGGGACGCTTCAGGCTGGCGGCCTTCTTGAGCAGTACGTCCACCTGGGTAGCTTGAACCTCCATGGGCATCTTGCCGAAGGCCTCGATGGCTTCTTCGCGGACGAAGGTGTCCTCATCCTGGAAGAGCTCGATCAGGACCTTCGATGCACCTGGATGCTCGAGCAAGCCGAGGGCGGTAACCGCGCCCCTTCGCGAGGGGTTGCCCTTGGCGAGAGCGATTTGCTGCAGTTGGGTTCTCAGTTTGGCATCCTCTTTGTTGGCGGCCAGTGTTGTCGCCGCCTTGAGCCGAACGACGGGCGAGAAATTCCCCAGATCCTCGAGCAACTCAACTTGAGATCGTCCAGCCGTCTTGTATTCACTCGCCAGAAAGGCCTCTGCAACCTCCCGCTTGGTGAGTTGGGTGGCAGTGGTCATGGATTTGCCGGTGAGGTGTAGCTTGCGCAGACCCATGGCATAGGTCAGCAGGGCGGGAGAGGACATGTGCAGGCTTGCCTTTTTGAAGCTGGGGCCATGGTAGCCGGGGCTGCCGTAGTCGTTGTAGTAGAAGCCGCCATTCCAGGTGCGAGCCAAGTCGAGGTGCCAAGACACCTGACGGAAATAGGTTGAGATGGCATCTGGCCCACCTGCATTGGCTCCGACGGGCGTCCACATATAGTTGAAGAAGGCTCCACCATGTCCACCCATGCGTTCACCTCCCGAGGCCACCGAGACCTTGGCGAAGTACTTGGCTTCCTTTTCTCTGCCAGGTACCCGCGAGAAGGCCAGCGCAGCCAGGCCACTCTTGCCGTTGGCACAGTGGCTCTTTTTCCATGGGGCGTGCTCGCCGTAGGGGACGGTTCCACGATGAGCGTAGTAGGAGAAGAAGATGCTGGCGCGCTGAATGGCGGCTTCGATTTTCTGGTTGGTTTCAGCGTTGGGAAGTTTGCACTCACGAGCGAGAGTGAGTCCCACAAAGGCTGCCAAGCCAGTGGCGTTTACGGGACCATAACCCACGGCATAGGGTCCGTGGATGGAGCCATCCTTGCCTTGCATGGCGAATTGATGGCCCATGGTGCCGAACATGCTTTGGCCGCGTGAGATGCTCTGAGCATGAGCGTCGATGGCCATCAGGAGGGTGACGCCGTCCTTGCTCGGGTTGTCACCGGTGGCGAGGTAGTACTCGGCCATGACGATGAGGTGGTAGGTGCGGTTCCAAGCCACTTTACTGAAGGTTTCGACCTTGTCAGAAATCATGCCCTGGTAGTGATCCTTGCGCGGAATCAAGGTGGTGACCCATTCGCGAGCCTTCTTCATGCGCGCTTCACGGCCCGGAAAGCGGGGGTTGTCGCAGGCGAGGAGGGAGAGTGTGCCCAGAGCGAAGCGGTCGGCCTTGAGTTCATTGGTCTCCAAATACTTCAGGCCACGCTCCATGACCTTCATGGATTTGGGGCAGTTGTAGGGCGCGTTGGCCGCGTAGGCTCCCATCGTCTCTAGCTTCACTGTTTGTGTCGCGGTCTTGCCCTGTCGCCAAACCTTGAGGTGAAGGTCGGCGGGCTTGCGCGCCTCGGCTTCGGCAATGGCGAGGGCGAAGCTCTTGCGAGCATCGGAAGAAAAGTTGGCTGGTGTTTTGGTGTTCCCGCTCGCGCCAAGGATCACATCTCCCTTTTGGATCATGCCATCCGCAGGAGAGCCTTTGGCGACTTCAGTGATTAGAATCTGACGACTGAGGCTGGTGTCGGAGCGGTCGTGATACACCCATCCGATAAGCCCGGTGGGTCCGAGGTTGCCGGTGAGTGGCTTGTTGGACTTTCTGGGGAAGGTGGGTTTTCCGCCTTGGGTCAGATCTGGGACCTTGGGATTGGCTTCGAGGCATTGGATTGAGACGACGCCCATCAACATTATCAAACAGACATGGGCGAAGGTGCGGGGGTTTAGGTCCAACATGGCATAGACGATATTGCATCGAGTGAGTTTGTCTAGCCGCTTACTGTTTTTTCATGAAAATTATTTTGGTGTTAAATTTTCAGTAACATAAAGTGCATTCAGCGATGTTTTATTGATTCAAAGCGCAATGTATAACATGGATGATATTGAATCCATTGCCTGAATTCAACCTGAGCACGCTTCGCTCTAGTTCACGCATGGTTGGAGTCTGGACTTGATGGGGCGGGGGATTCAGCTTCGTTCCGAAGCCCTCCACAACCAACAAGGCTTCCATCCATCATGTCCCTTGATCGATTTGACCAACGCGCCGGCCAAGTGCTGGAGGAACTCGAAACATCCGGAACGCTCAAAAAACTGCGTTACGTCACTGGCCCCATGGGTCCGACCGTCAGCTTGGAAGGTGAGGGCGAGTTCATCGTGCTCTGCTCCAACAACTACCTCGGCTTGGCCAATCATCCCGAGGTGGTGGAGGCCACCCGCAAGGGTCTTGAGCAATATGGTGCTGGCACGGCTTCTGTTCGCTTTATCTGCGGCACATTCGACGCTCACCGCGAACTGGAGGAGCGCCTCGCCAAGTTTTCCGGAACGGAGTCGGCATTGAGTTACGTCAGTTGCTGGAATGCCAATGAGGCAGCCATCTCTACTGCTGTGGGCAAGCAAGACGTGTTGCTTTCCGACGAACTCAATCACGCCAGTATCATCGACGCTTGTCGTTTGGCGCGTCCGCTGCGTCGCGAAGTCTACAAGCATCGCGATCTGGATGAACTACGCAAGAAGCTCGAAGCTGCTAAAGACGAGGCCGAGATCACCTGGGTGGTGACTGACGGTGTCTTCAGCATGGAGGGTTCGGTGGCGGACATGCGCGCCATGGTTGATCTCTGCAACGAATACGATGCGGTCCTCATCATGGACGACTCCCACGGCGTCGGCCCGCTCGGTGCGAGTGGCAAGGGCACGGCGGAGCATTGCGGTGTGTGGGGCGAGGTCGATGTGGTGACTGGCACGCTCGGAAAAGCTCTAGGTGGCGCAGCCGGTGGTTATGTGGCCGCGAGCAAGCGCTTCACGGAAATTCTGGTGCAACGCAGCCGGACTTCGCTCTTCTCGAATGCGTTGCCGGTGCCGGTAGCCTGTGGTGCAGCCAAGGCCGTCGAAATTCTTGAGCGTGATACCACCCTGGTGGACCGCCTCCACTCCAACACGGATCGACTGCGAAAGGGGCTCAAGGAACTCGGCTACGATGTACAGGATTCTCCGAGTGCCATTCTTCCCATCATGATCGGCGACGAGGCCGAGGCCATTCGCAAGAGCGAGCGCTTGCTCGAGCTCGGCGTATGGGTGGTGGCCTTCGGCTTCCCAGTGGTGCCGCGTGGCGAGGCTCGCCTGCGAATTCAGGTGAGTGCGGCTCTGGAGGACGCCCACCTCGGTCAGATCCTCGATGCGTTTTCGAAGTTATGAAGGCCCTGTGTAAGAATGAAGCCAAGGTCGGCTTGGAGCTCTGTGATGTGCCGGAGCCGACCATCGGTAGCCGCGATGTGCTCATCAAAGTCGAGAAGACTGGCGTCTGTGGCACCGACTTGCACATTTACAATTGGGACGAATGGGCCCAGGGGGCCGTCAAAGTTCCCAATGTTATCGGCCACGAGTTTGTCGGCTCCATCGTCGAGACCGGCAAAGACGTGACGGACTTCGAAGTTGGCCAACGCGTCAGTGGAGAAGGTCATTTGGTCTGCGGTCGCTGCCGCAACTGCATGGCGGGACGTCGCCATCTCTGCCGGGAAACGCGTGGAGTGGGGGTGAACCATCCCGGTTGCTTTGCCGAATACATTGCCCTGCCCGACACCAACCTCTGGCTTCATCCCGAAGATGTGAACAAGGACGTCGCGTCCATCTTCGATCCCTTCGGCAATGCCGTACACACCGCTCTGCAGTTCCCCTGCCTCGGTGAGGACGTGCTGGTGACCGGTGCCGGACCCATCGGCATCATGGCGGCTGCCGTCTGCAAGCATGCCGGTGCACGCAAGGTGGTGATCACCGACGTGAATCCTTACCGCTTGGATCTCGCGAAGGAAATGGGCATCGAGCATACCATCGATGTGACGAAGCATCAGCTGCCCGAAGTGCAGAAGAAGCTTGGCATGAAGGAGGGTTTCGACATCGGTCTCGAGATGTCGGGTAATCCACATGCCTTCAGCGATATGATCGCCAACATGAACCACGGCGGCAAAATCGCCATGCTCGGCATCCCCAGCGGTCAGATGGGCATCGATTGGAACAAGGTGATCTTCAATATGTTGACGTTAAAAGGCGTCTACGGCCGCGAGATGTATGAGACATGGTACATGATGTCCGCTCTACTCGACGGAGGCCTCGATATCGAGCCGGTCATTACTCACCGCATGGGCTATGAAGACTATGAGAAGGCCTTCGAGGTGATGAACTCGGGTGAATCCGGTAAGGTGGTGCTGGATTGGGGGGCGGGAGGTTGAGGTTTGTCCGCTTCTGCCAGAGCAGGAGTGGCAGAAATCGCCAGAGTCAGAGCCATGGCTGCCAGAATGCGGGGGTATCGGGTGGGGATGTGTTTTGTTTTCATCATGCCCCTAGGACACGGGCATTTGAGAAAACTTAGGCTCCTTTGAAATTGTGACCTCCCCCTTGGGTGGGGTGGTTGTACAGGTAAGGTGGCTGGCTCAGTTTGTCAGGCTGATGGCGACCAATTGAACTCGGTCAGGTTGAGTCGACCGAGATGAAGGAACTGCGTGCCCAATAGACTCACCGAATCAAAATTGGATGTGATGGAGAACTTGTATGAATGTATTGGTTCGGCGCTATGATCAGTGAAAGCAATTTGCAGCTCGCATTTCTCCGGGGTGCTCGCAAGGGCTCGCAGATAAAAATGATATGCCCATCGATTTTTAGGCTGCGTGGACCCGACCTCGTAGACGTATTCATTTCGACCGCCTTCTGAAATGGCTTCCAGAGCATTACCAATATCCAATAGGTCTGAGGTATTACAGTAGTATTCGAGTGATCCTTCGCTTGCTCCATCGCTCACCGAGATTAGCAAATTGAGATGGTAAGGTTCCTCATAGGGGACGCGTTTGATGCCTATGTGGGGCGCGCTCATTTCCTTAGCTCAATGAGTTTACTTCATCATTTGGATCATTCCATCCAACCTGGATATCGCTTTTTAACCATGGCGCGGACCCCTTCCGGCAGGTCCTGGTAGGCAGTGGGTTTGTCCTGTGGGCGGCTACCCTTCTGGTTGAGCACGTTCATCAAGCTCCAGTTGCGGGTGGGTTTGCCATCTTTCGGGTCGGCAGGCTCCTTGGCGGGCAGGTCGTAACGGGTAAAGTCGATGACTTCCCATTCTCCGCGACCTCTCCAATTACGCTGAGTCGCCATGCGGAAGTCCTTGTTCATGCGCCATTCGATTTCCATGTCGGCGATGGAACCACGGATGCCGGAGCCGCGTTGGTGGAAGCGGTAGTCGATGGCGTCGTTGTTCTTGTAGTGCTCGCGCCAACGCAGTCCGAACTCGCCCATGGTGATGAACTCGGTGTCGGGCCAGCGCTTGCGGGTTTCGGTCAGCCAGATGTGGAGGCCCTCCATGCCATTGCGGCCATTGTAGCTTTTGAAGAGCTGGCGGGCTTCCACCAGGCTCAGTTCCCAACCGCAGTTGATCCAAGCGAAGCCGTTGTCCTTGAAGCCCTGATCGAAGTGGGTGGCGGTGGTGTGCATCATCTGCTTACTGCCTTCTTCGTCACCCAGCCAAATCACGCTTTCGATAGGGCCCACGCCCATGCGGCTGCGGTGCTTCTCGCCATTGACCATCTTGGCACCCGGAATGCGCGCGGCGAGAAAGTCGACGGTCCAGCCATCGAGGTTCACGCAGTCGATGAAGTCCTTGGGTCCCTGCGCCGGTTTGCAGAAGTGTTCCTTGGAGGGGTAGTAGGGATAACAGATGGAACCCTCGCCATCGCCATTGTCCACGGCGTATTGGCTGAAGATGTTGCCCTGACAAACGTGGATGCCTTCCTTCTCGGCGAGGTAGTTGAGGTTGTCGGCAGAGAGGAAGCCGGCGACCACGCTGTTTGGCCGGTAGCCATCACCGACCATCTTCGAGACCAGAGCGAGGCCGTCGTGGAGGTCGCGGTTCACCTGCTCGCGCGAGTTGTACATGTTGGCGAAGTAGCCGCCGGGGAGGAAGGTGATCTCGTCGCGGTAATGCTTGTGGTAGGCGACGATCTGTTGGCGCAGGTCGATGTAGCGTTGGCGTTTGTCATTCAGGGCACGCCAGCTGAAGGCCCAGGTGATGCGCGCGCTCGGCCAGGCCTTGGCGATGGCTTCGCGAAACTCTTTCGCTTCCTTGACCGAATGAATCGCCGATTCATCCACGCCGTGAGTCTCCTCGCGGCTGACTTCGATCTGATTGACTCGCACGATGGCATTGAGCGTGAAGAAGCGCTTGCCCATCAGAGGGCTGTTGGGATCCGGCTTGGAAGTAGGGACGCCCTCCTTGCCCGGGGCGAGAGAAGTGATTAGGGCCAGTAGGAGGCAGGGGAGGAGGAGTCGCATGGAATAGGTCAATCGGATGATGGAGATGCAGTCACTCACCAAGTTTGCTTTCTCCAGTGGCGTAATCGAATTGGTAGATATTCTCATCAAAGTCGATCGCTTCGATGAAACTAGGAGTGAGTCTGAAACCCTCTGAAAATATGTCTCGGCCGCTTTCTTGCCATACAAGTCGACCGCTGAGGTCGAATCTGGCGATGGTGGTCTCGCCGTGGCTGATATAGGCGTCCTTGCTTTCTGAATAGTGGATGCCAAAGCAAGTGGCTTCATCCACCTCTAGATGCCAATTTAGCGAAAATTTAGAGAGGGAGTATGAGCATACATAAGGGCCGATTGCGAATAGCACATCATCCTTAGCACGAATTAATGTATGCTCTCCGATGATCATCGAGCCTCCAGAGGCGCCAATGATGATTCGGGGTATTCCGTCTACGATGAGGCCGAATCGCGAAGATGGGTGTGTGGTTCCTTCGATTAGGAATTCCTCTTTGTATTTACGCTCATTATCAGCAGAATTGAAGGAGTGCAGAAGATCATCCTTCAGTTGAATCTCTGGTTCGTGGCCCATCTTTCGTGAATTTTCGTGCCTTTCGTGGTCCCTCCTCAAGCTCCGATTGTTCTGGCTGCCACAAACCCGCCACAAACGAAAACTTGGCAGGAACCCTGTGTTTCCTAGGCTCAGGGGGCTGGCACGGCAGTTGCTTGGATGTGCCACCCATTACCCCCGAACCCATGACCATCGCTCAGTTGATCCAACAAGAGCGCCTGCCAGCGGATTTCACTGACACGGTGGACCGCTACTACCGGCCGCTCGCGGATCGCGTGGCTTCAAAAAGTGGCGATAGCCCCACTCTACTTGGAATCAATGGCGGTCAGGGCACGGGCAAGTCGACCATGGCGCTCTTTCTCAGCCATCTCTTGGCCGAGGAACACGGCCTCAAGGTGGCGGTGCTTTCCATCGACGATCTCTACCTCACTCGCGCCTCCCGAATTGAATTGGGTGAAACGGTGCACCCGCTACTCGTGACGCGTGGCGTGCCCGGCACTCATGACCCGCAACTCGGTCTGCTAGTCATCGAGACTTTGATGACGGCCAGCGACGATGCACGCACGCCATTGCCGCGTTTCAACAAGGCCATCGATGATCGTGTGCCGGAAGGCGAGTGGCCGGTGTTCGAGGGCAAGGCCGACGTGGTCATCCTTGAAGGCTGGTGCGTGGGCGCGACGCCACAGAGTGATGAAGAACTTTCTGAGCCCATCAACGCGCTCGAACGCGATGATGATTCCGAAGGCCAATGGCGGGGTCACGTGAACGAACAACTCTCCGGTCCTTATCGGCCGCTCTTTGATCGCATCGACTTCATGATTTTGTTGAAGGCGCCGAGCATCGCCTGCATCCGCGAATGGCGCGGCGAGCAGGAAGCCAAGCTGCGCGCCAAGATGGAAGAGAGCGGGGGAGATATGAGTCAGTTGATGGACGATGCCGCCATCGATCGCTTCATCGCCCACTACCAACGCCTCACCGAACATCAATGGCGGGTGATGGTGCCGACGGCCGATGCCGTGCTCGATCTGGCAACGGATCATCGCATTACTGGTTTAACTTGGAAGGAGAACGGATGAGTTGGTTCGAGTATTGGATGGTGGTGACGGATCTCGACGGCACGCTGCTCGATCACGACGACTATTCCTGGGAGCCGGCTGCGGCTTCGGTGGCGACTCTGGCAGACCACGAGGTCCCGCTCATCTTGGCCTCCAGCAAGACCCTCGCCGAGATGCGCCGCCTCGCCGGGGAATTGGGGCTGACCCAGCCGCTCATTGTTGAGAACGGTGCTGCGGTGGCCTGGCCTGAGAATGGGGATTATCGCGTCGAGACCATGGGTACACCCCGCGAAGAGCTGATTGAAGTCATCCACCAGCTCCGCGCTGACCACAGCTGGCAGTTCAGCGGATTCTCCGATTGGTCGGCCTCCGACCTCTCCGAGGACTGTGGTCTTGATTTGGAGCATGCAGCCCTGGCCCTGGATCGTCACGGCACCGAGCCTCTGGTCTGGCAGGATTCAGAAGATGCTTACGCTCAATTTCTTGTGGAAATTGAAGCCCAGGATCTGCGAGCTGTCCGCGGCGGCCGCTACATCCATGTGATGGGCGAATTCGACAAAGCCGACGGCCTCAAACTGGTGGCCGAGGCACTTGGCGCAGAGCGTGCTATACCCCTCAAGATTCTGGCCTTCGGCGACAGTCCCAATGATGAAGCAATGCTATCGGCGGCTGACGTGGCGGTCCGGATCCGCTCCCGAAAATCCGCCGACATGAAGGTTCAAGCCCCGCTTCTCTTGCAACCCACCCAACCGGGACCCTACGGTTGGGCCGAGGCCTTCGACCAATGGTGGGCAGCAAAGGGGGAACCCAACCCGCCCGCCCAGGGCCAGCCCACCCAACCCACGCAAGGCAACCCATAGACAATCCATGGCAGACTTTTTCCAGAACGGTCGAGTGACCACCTTCCACAATCTCGGCAACCGTCCCCTCGACGGCCTCGAGTATGAACTCCACGAATTCCGGAAGGAGAAGCCCATGGGTTTGGTGCTGCCTTCGCTGTTTTCAGAGCTGGAAGGTCCCGCCCTGGAGCACATCGTTCAGGAACTGACTCACGTCGAGTATCTGGATGAGATTGTCATCGGCCTCGATCGCGCCGACGAGGACCAGTATCGTCACGCGCTCAACTACTTCGGCCGACTGCCGCAGCGCCACCGCGTGCTGTGGAACGACGGCCCCCGTCTGCGTGCCATCGACGCCATGCTGCAGGAGCACGACCTCGCTCCCATGGAGCCGGGCAAGGGTCGCAATGTCTGGTACTGCTTCGGCTACACCCTGGCCTCCAACCGTGCCAAGGCAGTGGCCCTGCACGACTGCGACATCCTCACCTATAGCCGCGACCTGCTCGCCCGTCTGATCTATCCGGTCGCAAACCCGCGCTTCAATTACCAGTTCTGCAAGGGCTTCTACGCGCGTATTGCCGACAACAAACTCAACGGCCGCGTCTGCCGTTTGTTGGTGTCGCCGCTGATTCGCTCGCTGAAGAAGGTCTGTGGTCCAAGTGAGTTCCTCGAGTACCTCGATAGCTTCCGCTACCCCCTCGCTGGTGAGTTCTCTCTATCATCGGATGTCCTCAACGACATCCGCATTCCCTCGGACTGGGGACTTGAGATGGGTGTGATTTCCGAGATCTGGCGCAACTACTCCACCCAACGCATCTGCCAAGTCGACATCGCCGACGTCTACGACCACAAGCATCAGGACCTCTCGCCTGAGGATGCCTCTAAGGGCCTGTCCAAGATGAGCGTGGACATCACTAAGTCGCTCTATCGCAAACTGGCGATTCAGGGTGAAGTGCTCGGTAAACCTTTCTTCCGTAGCCTCAAGGCCGCCTACTATCGCACCGCTCTCGATCTGGTGGAGAGCTACCACAACGACGCCGTGATGAACGGCCTCAAGTACGACCGCCACGCCGAGGAAGCCGCGGTCGAGGCCTTTGCCCAGAACATCATGTCCGCCGGCAAGACCTTCTCGGATGCGCCGATGGACAAGCCCTTCATGCCCAGTTGGGAGCGGGTGCGTTCCGCGATTCCGGATATTCTCGATCGCCTGCTCGTGGCTGTGGATGAGGACATGCGCGAGTTTGGCGGTGAAAGCATTGAGCTGTCTCCTTCCACCGTGGTGCGTCAGCGCGCCTGTGGCCACCTGGCCAACATTTACCCCGACGCCGACATCGAGGCACTGGGTAAGGAGGCCGTGGAGATCATGCGCCTCAAACGTGCCGACTTGCAGATGGTGACCTCCGCCAGCCGCTGGGATCAGCGCGACATCGCCTGCATCACATACGGCGACAGCATTACCAAGGAGGATGAGCCCGGTCTCGTCACCCTCCGCCGCTTCTTGCAAAAGCATCTCGGTGCAGCAGTGAGCAGTGTGCACGTGCTGCCTTTCTCTCCCTTCAGTTCGGATGATGGTTTCTCCGTCATCGACTACTATGCCCTGCGCAAGGATCTGGGTAAGTGGAGTGATCTGCAGCGGCTCGCCCAAGACTACAAGGTGATGGGCGACGTGGTGCTCAACCATTGCTCATCCGAAAGCGACTGGTTCCAGCAGTTCCTTAAGGGCGAGGAACCCGGTAAAGACTTCTTCATTCCCGCCGATCCCGACGGGGACTGGTCCAATGTTGTGCGTCCGCGCGCCTCACCGCTCCTCACCAAGGTCGAAACCGTGGATGGCGAGAAACACGTCTGGTGCACCTTCAGCCCGGATCAGGTTGACCTCAACTTTGCCAACCCCGAGGTGCTGCTCGAATGCCTGCGCATCATCCGCTACTACCTCGACCAAGGGGTGAAGTGGTTCCGTTTGGATGCGGTCGGTTTCCTTTGGAAGGAGGAAGGCACTACCTGTATTCACCTGCCACAGACCCATGAGATCATCCGCTTGCTTCGTTTGCTGATTGAGCACGCGAGCTCGGACGCGGTGGTGATTACCGAAACCAACGTTCCCAATCACGAGAACATCTCCTACTTCGGCAACGGCAACGAAGCGCATCTCATCTACAACTTTTCTCTGCCGCCGCTGCTCTTGCACTCGATGATTTCTGGCTCGAGCCTGCATCTGCGCAACTGGCTGACCACCATGCCGCCCGCGCAGTATGGCCGCGCCTATCTCAACTTCATCGCCTCCCACGACGGCATTGGCATGCGTCCGACCGAAGGGCTGCTCAGTGATGGCGAGCGCGACCAACTCATGGAGGCCATGCGCAAGTTCGGCGGCGAAGTTTCGATTCGCAAGGATCGTGAAGGTGAAGAGAAGCCTTACGAGATCAACATCTCCCTCTTCGATGCCATGCAGGGCACGATCGCCGGTGAATCCGACGACTTCCAGACCCAGCGCTTCCTTTGCGCACACACCATCGTGTTGGCGCTGGAGGGCATCCCCGCCTTCTACATCCACAGCTTCCTCGCCACTGGCAATGCTGTGGAACTGTATGAGAAAACGGGTCGCGCGCGTTCCATCAATCGTCACCAATGGACCGAAGGCGATCTCGAGGCCAAGTTGTCCGATGATGAGTCTGTCAATGCGCAGGTGCTCACTGCGATGCGTCAGCAAATTCTCATCCGCCAACGCCAGCCGGCCTTCCATCCCAACGCCACTCAATACACCCTGCAGTTGGCCGACGAACTCTTTGGGGTGTGGCGTCAGAATAGCCGTCGCGACCAGAGCATCTTTGCGGTCAGCAACATCAGCACCGAGCCGCAGGAACTCAACCTGCGTCAGCTCAACCTGATTGACTCCGAGTCCTGGTATGAGCTGCTCAGTGGCACCGAAATTAAGGATCACAATGGTGTCCTCACCCTCGAGCCCTACCAGTCGGTGTGGATCACGAATCAGTGGTAGCTGGTGGCTGTGTCGCGAGTGGTGGTCCGGATGAATGACGCTAGGCCGAAAAGGATACTCCTCATCAGGGGGAGCTTCCGGAAAGCAATGCGATCGGTCCCAATCGCTTCCTGATCTTTTCGAGTTTCGCGATAAGAGGATCCATTTCTGCGTCACTTGAAATACACTCGTAACCTGCGCTTGCTAGCTGAGTCATGACTGAATCGTAAACTGGTCTTAGATAGCCATGCATCCAGGTGTGTATGCCAAGAGCCAACTGATGTTCCTCATTCAGAATGATTGCCCACTGCCACACGCCATCTTTTTTGTTTCTGGTATCAATATGGTGAACGATCTTGGGGAAATCATCTGGGACGGATTTCATGTGCAAGATCACTCCGAATCCAAATCCCCTGAGCCACCTCACCTTATACTCTCCTTTGACTCCTTCTCTGATGTTAGAGGCCAGATCATCGATGGAGTCAAATGGGTCACTAGGGGACCATTCGATGACGCCACGGTGAATTTTTAAATTCCTTTTTTCCCAAACTTTCCAGGTATTGTCCGTCCTTGTGGGTTTTGGGGTCAGGAGTTCAGGATTGATTTCTAGGTGCATTCTCAAGAGTAGATGTGCTCAATTGATCATCTGTTGAAGCGCCTCGATGTCGGCATCGATGAGTTTCCGATCGTGATCATCGGTCACGCCCTCGGCATGGGACTTAGTGAGTTCGAGATGGGTCTCTGCCGTTTCTTTGTCGCCGCCGATGGCCGCAGCACGGCAGACCGCTTCATGGGCGTAAGCCATACAAAAGGGTGAGAGCCCTTGGTCTTCCGAGATCTTCAGGCAGGCCTTCGCAGATCGCATGGCTTCCTGGGGTGACTTGGCTACGGCATAGACCCGAGCCAACTGCCACAGGCCGATGGAGAGATTCTCTGGCGTGCAGTCCTCCCGTTGTCGCCAGTGATACAGCGAGGCGTGGGCTGTTGAGATCATTTCCATGACCTGCTGTTCGCTACGTTCTTCAAGGTCGAGTAGTCCCCAAGTTTGGTTGAAGCATTCGCAGGAGAATTCTTGATGGGCTTTGGCCAATTCCATGGCTTGAAGGGTATCCGATGCCCTAAGTTCATCAAGGATGCTCACTTCACAGAGCAGGATTGGTGGTCATTTGCGCGTAATTCGTCCCTATCTCGCTGATGATGAGCGGTTTTCATCCGCTGTTTCAATTTGATCGAAGGGACTTTGGATTTGACACTTTCAGGTCCGTGAGAGACATCTCTCCGCCCTGTTGAGACAGATTCTCAACAAGGATCCCGTAAGCAGCCCATGCGCTCCATCCCTTATGTTCTCGGCATTCTCGCCGTCTCACTGCTCAGCAGTGGGGCTCAGGAAGGCGTGGATGAGCCGATCAATGAGGCCAAGGTGATCGAGTTGCGCGAGGCCATTTCCAAGTTGGTCGACGTGCAGACTCTGGAGTCGAAGGAGCGCAACGACTGGAAGGCCAAGAAGGCGGCCTTCGGCAATCTGTTCGAACTCCATCAACGCGAACTGACGCTACTCGATGAGGAGCTTGCCAAGGCCGGCAAGACCGCGCCTGCTCACGAAAGTCAGGCGGAGGATCTCGAGAAGCAGATTGAGGAATTGAAGCAGGCCCGCCGCCTGACCTCGGAGGCGGTGGCCCGCAACCTGCCGCGTTTGATCAAACTCAGCGCCGCGTTCCCCAAGCCTCTGCTCGATGAGGTGGAGGCTGAGCTGGCATTGCTCAAACAATGGGACACCAACGCCGAGCCACGCGAGGGGTTCAGGGGGAATGAACCGCGTGATGCGCTGCAGGCCATGTTGACTGTTATCGCCAATGCCGAGCAATTCAACCGCCGCTTCACCCGCAGCACGGAGGTGCGCGATGGCAGTGAGGTGCAGGTTCTCTACCTGGGGCTTGCCCAGGCCTACTACATGAACGGCGGTGACAAGGCTGGTGTCGGACGACCCGGTCCGGAGGGCTGGGTTTGGAAACACCAAGCTGGGGTTTACGACGAACTAAAGGCGGCCTTTGAGATCATGGACAAGAAGCGTCCGCCCGCCACGGTCACCCTCCCACTCAAACTTGATTGATGAAGCTTCGCTCCCAACTGCATGTTCTGCTGGCGCTGATGATCAGTGCGGGTGGTCTGCGTGCGCAGGACGAAGTGGGTAAGCCACTGAGTGAGGCGCTGACCCAGACTCAAACGGATCTCAAGGCGGCCATCGCCAAACTCGACAAGACCCGTGCCGAGATTGCCGCTGAGAAGCCGACCTTCACCGAAAAATTCAATGCGGTGGAATTGCAACTCGGTGAGAAGCGCCGACTGCTTCGCATCGCGCGCATGGGTGAAGAGGATCGGCAGCGTGAACTGCGCATCCTCCAGCGCGATCAGGCCACACGCGCTCAGGATGCCAGTTACATCGCCGGCCTGCTCAGGGATCACGCACTCAAGGTGCAGACACTCGCCAAGCCGGGTTCCGCGCCGCTCGACATTGATGAGCAAGCTTTGCTCGCCGGTGGTGGAGGCGAGGCAGCTGCTCTTGAAGCGCGCCTCGCCGTGCTCGATGCCTCCATCGGCCGTTTGGAATCGCTGCTGGGTGGATCCTCGGTCGAGGGGGAGGCGGCCAATAAAAAAGGCAATGTGTCGCAGGGCACTCTGGCCGCATTTGGTCCGGTCTCCTACTTCCTCAGCGACAAAGGTAGCTCTGGCGGTGAGTTGATCGACAATCCCTCCGGAAGCATTCCTCATTACGTCGAAGGTGACGCTCAGTCCATTGCCGACTTGGTGAATGGCAAGAGTGTGAACATCCAGATCGATACCACCGGCGGCAATGCTCGTGCTCTCGAAGAATTGCGCGGTGGCCCGATGGGATTGATTCGCAAAGGCGGCCTTTGGATCTGGCCCATCATGCTGCTGGCCCTGCTCTCCACCATCTTCGGCGTCTACAAGCTCGCTCAATTCGCCCGTTTCCGTGAGCCCACCGATGCTTGGGTCACTGCCATGCTCGCCGCCCTGCGCACCAAGGATTCGGACAAGGCCCTGCAGATCGCTGGTGAGCGCAGCCACCCTGCTGGCGCGGTGATGGTCAAGCTGGTGGAGACCTCCGAAGAATCGCCCGACCTGGTGGAAGAAACCCTCTACGAGCAATTGATGGGGGTGCAGGCCAAGGTTTCCACTCTCCTGCCTGTCATCGCCATCACCGCGGCCACCGCACCGTTGCTCGGTCTGCTGGGTACGGTCTCGGGCATGATCTCCACTTTCAATCTCATCACGCTATTCGGATCGGGTGATCCCAAGCCGCTGGCCGGAGGCATTTCCGAAGCGCTCATCACCACTCTCTTCGGTCTGGTGGTGGCCATTCCCGCACTCATCATCCACGCCTTCCTGTCGCGTCGTGCGCAGGGCATCGTCCAGACGACTGAACGTCTGGGTCTCTCCTTCGTCAACGGCTTGAGAAGCAAATCATGATCAATGCCATCCAACAGACCCTTGAGGAAGGCGGGCTCACCTTAGTGGCCCTGTTGGTGTTGGGTGTGGCGATCTATGCCATTCTCTACAAATTGTGGGCCATGCTGGGACAGACCCGGCGCGATGTGGCGTCTCAGGCCTGGCTTCGTTCGCATCAGGTGGACAAGGCGCTGCCGTGGCAGCAAGAGGCACCCGACCGGAGGGAAATCCAGCGCTCCTATGCGGCGATGGAGCTCGATCAGATGGCACGTATCGAACGGCGCCTGCCATTTGTCGCGGTGCTGGTGTCGACCGCACCTCTCATCGGTCTCATGGGAACCGTGCTGGGCATGTTGATCACCTTTTCCGGCATGGCCATGGGCAATGCTGCACCCATCGACACCGTCTCCACCGGGATCTCCAAGGCCCTGGTCACCACACAAGCGGGTCTGGTGATCGCGATTCCCGCGGCCTTTCTGCTCGGCCTGCTCAAGCGCCGCACCCAGACCGTTCATTTGGAACTTCAACAACAACTGCACACCCGCCTCGCGGAAATAGCAGGGCCGCCCACCCTCCCATAAGCACATGAGACGCTTCCGACACAGCACCATGACTGAGAACAGCAGCGGGATCGATATCTCGCCACTGATCGATGTGGTGTTCCTGCTGCTCATCTTCTTCATCGTCACCACGGTCTTTGTGAAGGAGACGGGCATGGATGTTTCGATTCCCAAGGCAGCTTCTGCTGAAGATCTCGACCGTCAGGCCATCCTGATTGCGGTGACTGCTGAGTCGCGGGTCTGGCACGGCGGGCGCGAAATCGGATTTGATGGCGTGCGCGCTGTGGTCTCCGCACTGCTCGAAGAGAATCCCGATAGCCCTGTGATCGTCCGTCCTGATGTCGCCGCACCCAGTGGGGCCACTGTCAAGGTCATGGACGCGGCTACACTCGCCGGTGCCACCTCCGTCTCTCTCGCTGCCGAACGTTAGATTTTTATGCTCAACCTCCGCGCCATCATCCTGGGACTCGTTGGATCGCTTGCCATGCTCGCGGTCCTCGGCTTCTCGCGATTGTTCAATGTGGAAGTGGAGACTCCCGAACTGACGGTTCGTGAGGTGGAATTTGCAACTCTCACCCCGCCACCCCCGCCACCGCTCGAAGAGCCTCCGCCGGAGCTCACGCCGCCACCTCCGCCAGCGCTGACTCAGGTCAGTTTCTCGCCAGATCCCACCCGCATTCCGGTTCCCAAGGCTGAGCTGCCAATGGACATCAAGGCCCCGGTCGAGAACTTCTTTGCCGATTTGGCTCCGCCTCCACTGCCGGTGGCTCCCGAACCTCAACCGGTGAAGCCCAGACCTCCGGTTCGCCCACCCGCACCACCTTCGCACATTGATGTTCGGGAGTTGGATGGCATGCCCAAGTTGCTGTCCCACGGCTCGGCCGTCTTCCCCAGTTCGTTGGCCCGTCGAGGGGTGCGCAAAGCCACAGCAGTATTTCGGGTCGAAATCGATCAAGGTGGCAAGGTGCGTGTGCTGGAGATGATCTCATCGACTCATCCGGAAATTGTAGCTCCCGCCCGCCGGGTGGCCACACCTGCCCGCTTCACTCCACCCAAGCATAAGGGCAAGACCGTTAAGGCTGTCATGCGCTGGCCCATCACTATTGAGAAATGATCATGAACTCATCCATGCCTAGAGCCATCCGTCACGGCTTGTCCGTGTTCGGTCTGCTGGCTTGTGGATCGGTCATGGCAGTCGAGCCACTTCCCATTTCTTCGAGCTATTGGAAGGATCCCGCCTTCCAGAAAGCCTTCAACGGATCTTATCGCATCGAGGCGCGAATCGAACCGAGTATCACCGGAGAACAACGCGCGGTTTTGGTGAAGGTGCAAGAGTTGATGGCAGCCGAGAAGCGTGAGGAGGCCATCAAAGCGCTTGAAGCCAGTGAGCTCACCAAGGGTTCGGCCGCGCTGACCTTTAATCTCGCCAACCTGCAATTAGAAAGCGGTGACTTGGATAAGGCCATCGCGTCTTATGAGGCTGCCATCAAGGCCTACCCCTCCTTTCGTCGTGCTCACCGCAATCTCGGGCTCGCTTTGATCCGCTCCGATCAGAGTGATCAAGCCATCACTCATCTTGCCGAAGCGGTTCGCCTTGGTGACTCGGAAGGTCTGACCTACGGTTTGCTCGGATACTGCCGACTGAGCAAGGAGGAGTATGCCAGCGCCTTGCAGGCTTATCGTCTGGCGCAACTGACCGAGCCCAATGTCACCGAATGGTCAGCGGGCATTGCTCAATGCCTGCAGCAGCTCAACCAGCGCGAGGAGGCTGTGGCCTTGCTTGATGAAGTGATCCGCAAGCGTCCACTCGAATCCTCCTATGCGGTGCTCAAGGCCAACATTCATCTTCAGCTCGAACAGGAGGGGAAGGCGGCCAAGGCGCTTGAGATGTCGCATCGACTGGGAACTCTCGCTGCTGATCCTTTGCTCTTACTCGCTGAGTTGCACTTGCGTGGTGGCAGGGTAGGGGAGGCTTCCGAAGTCATGGAAGCGGCTTTCGCAAAGAGCGATAAACCGGGTGAGAATTCCATCCTGCGTCTGTTCCAGATCGCCGTGAATCAGGGGCAATGGGCAGTGGCCAAAAATTTGCTCGCCCGCGTTCCGGAAGCCAAACAAAGCCGAGCCCTGCGCCTGGCCAAGGCCAAGTATCTGATTCAGTCGGAAGAGGATATCGAAGCCGGTGCCGCCCTTCTGAAACAACTTGCCACCGAGGATCCGACCGATGGTGAAGCCCTGATCGCCCACGCACGTCAGGTGGCGGCCAGCGGTCAGCCGGCTGCCGCCGAGTTGATCTACGAGCGTGCAGCTGCTGATTCCAATTGGGCCTTTGAAGCCCATGACGGATTGACCCGCCTGCGTGCCTCCCAAGGTCGATACGAAGCGGCACTGAAATCCTTGGACAAGGCCCTTCAGATCCAGTCGGACTCGCGCTTGCAGGAATACCGCAAGGCCTTGGTCCGGACGCTGGAGGCAAGTCGCTAGATCTCTGCGGTCTGCAGCTGTCTTTAGGGGCGCGATGGAGCGTTTGCTTGAAGAATGATTCATTTCATGGGATTTCCATGGGGGTGAAGTCGGAATCCGGAATGGTCGTCAGCAGCCTCAGGCTGTGGATTCCGCTGCTCCTTGCTCTATTTGTGATTCTCGGTTCGATCGGCTTGCTTCTGGTCTTTGATCGTCTGCAAGAGAGGGATGAGCGCAATGCGTTTGCTGAGCTGGCGCGAGTGAATGCCGGATTCATGGAACGTTCGCGACTCCCCGGGACCGAGCAAATGGCCGAGCGACTCAGTGAGGTCATTGGGGCTCAAGTGTTTTTCAGAGATCCGCAGGCCGGCCGTGTGGTGGGCCCTCCCGAAGTCTCTCTGCCTGCCGAGGTCGAAGGCATGGAACTGGATGGCGAGGTGGATCTGATGTCGGATGGCCGAATGATCGTTGGTGTGACCGATCAGACGGGCATGCAGATGATCTTTGTGAAGCACAAGCAGTCCAATGGGATCATGGATCTCGAATCGGACGCGTGGCTGGCTCTAGGGGTGTTCTGGATCCTCTCGATGGGCTTGGGTTTCGGCCTTTCCCGCTGGGTCACCTCGCCTCTGCAGTCCTTGGTCAAGGCATTGCCAAAGGTCGGTGCGGCCGAGGACCTGCCCTCGTTGCCGGTCAAGCGGCATGACGAAATCGGTTCACTCGCCCGCGTGCTCGAGGATACGCATCAGAGTTTAAAGGATGAACGAGAAAAGCGTCGCCAAGCCGAACGTCTGGCGATGTTGGGTCGCATGGCCACGGGCGTTGCTCACGAAATCCGCAACCCGGCTGCGGCGATTCGTCTGCATGCCGAACTCTTGGATGCTTCCGATCAGCAGAGTCTGTCCAAGTCCCGCGAATTGATTCTCAATGAATCCGAACGCCTCGAAAACCTGGTCAGCCAGTGGATGCTGTTGTCCCGGCCGGAAGCGCCCAAGACATCGCAGATGGATCTGATGGCGCTGCTGCGGGATGTTGTCGAGACCATGGGACCCCAAGCTGCTCATATGAATGTGGAGCTTGAGTTGCCGCAATCGGATGGAGTCATGCTCGATGCCGACCGCCATCGACTCCATCAGGTCTTTCACAATCTTCTGCTCAACGCCATTCAGGCCATGCCCAAGGGGGGGCGCGTTACCATCACCGTGGATGAGATGGACGGTCGGGTCGTGGTCTGCGTGAGTGATGAAGGGGAGGGCTTCAGCGAGTCCGCTCTGGAGCGCGCTGACGAAGCCTTCTTCTCCGAGCGTGAAGGTGGACTCGGTTTGGGTCTGGCCGTGGCCAAGGAAATCTGTGAAGCGCACGGGGGAGGTTTGCACCTGACCAATCTGGATGTAGGCGGAGCCTGCATCAGGGTTGAACTGAGGACCTTATCCTCACAAACTGAACCCTCCTCATGAAGCCCAAGTCCGTATTGATCATCGAGGACGAGCACGCGCTCGGTTCCGCGCTTTCCCTGTTGGTGACTCGCATGGGTCATCGCCCGCAACTGGTCGCGTCTGCCGCCGCCGGACTGGAGGCGCTTGGTTCCGGAGCCTATGACGCCGCAGTGATCGACATCGGCCTGCCCGATAAGAGTGGACTCGAGGTGCTCGATGCCGTGCGCAAGGCGGGCTCATCACTTCCGGTGCTGATTGTGACCGCTCATGCCACTCTTGAGCACGCTTTGGAATCGCAGAAGCAGGGTGCCACGGCCTACATGAACAAGCCCTTGGACATGGAAGAGCTCAAGGTTCAGCTCGAAGCTCTCCTCGAATCGGGGGTGTCTGTGGACGCGCCAAGCCCCGCTGAGGGAGAGGTGGATCCGGTCAGTCTCATCGGAGCGGCGCCCTGTCTGAGAGATGTGTTCATTGGCATTGCGCGCGCATCGACCGGTGAATTTCCCGTGCTGATTCACGGTGCCAGTGGCAGCGGTAAGAGTCTTGCGGCGCGCTTGGTGCACAAACACGGCAAGCAAGCCGCGGGCCCACTTCATGAAGTCGACGGTGCCTCGCTCGAAGTGTGGGAGGTTTCAGATGAATGGTCCGGTGGTAGTGTCGTCATTGAGAATCTCTCCGCACTCGATGCGGGGGTTCAGGCGGCACTCTCCGAGTGGATTCAATCTGAACAGGAACAATCGGCGCGCATCATCGCCACCATTGCCATGAATCCCGAAGAAGCGGTCGAACAGGGCTTGCTGAGAGAAGATCTCTATTTTGCCTTCAAGCCGGGAAGCATTCGCATGCCGTCCTTGAGTGAGCGCAGTAGCGACATTCCAGCTCTCTGTCATTACTTCGCCGGACTGAGCAAGGGGGCAGGGGAGGCTGCGGAGATTACGCCGGGTGCCATGACGGCCCTGCAGGCCCATGATTGGCCAGGCAATGTGCGCGAACTCAAGCACGTGCTCCACTACGCCATGTCCATGAGCCAGGGCGGACCCATCATCCTCAGTCATCTGCCGGAATCGCTGACCGAGGGAATGGCCGAGGCCTCCGCGTCCGGGGATCTCGGAACGGAGCTCGAAATTGCGATCCAACGCTGGCTGGATCAGGAGATGGCTGCAACCGAGGAGGTTTCCTACGATGAACTCCTGCAACGCCTTGAAACTCAGCTGCTTCAGCACCTCATGGAGCGTTTCGAGCACAAACCGACCCGCCTGGCCGCCGCCATGAGCCTGCACCGCGGAACCCTGCGCCAGAAGCTGCAGCGCTGCGGATTGCAGTGAACCGGCCGGATGGTCGTTTTTTGACCATTGTCTGGCACCGTGGCTGGATTCTGTCCCCACCACCCGGTTGTCAATCCCTCCAGATGAGGCCCAAGATGCGTACTTCATGAAACGCCCCATTGCTCTCATTGCTTGCCTCTCTGCTTCACTGACTCATGCCCAGGATTTGCTCGAGCCCCTGTATGTGACCGCCGGTCGATCGGAGCAGATGTTGAGCGACGTCCCCTACACGGCGAACCTGATTGATTCTGAATTCATTGCAGACAACGAGCGCCGCACGCTGCCTAAGGCTCTGCTCTACACTCCCGGTGTCCTCGTGCAACAGACGACCTACGGTCATGGCTCTCCGTTCATCCGTGGATTCACCGGCCGCCGCAACCTCTTGATGGTGGATGGAGTGCGAATCAACAACTCCACCTACCGCGGAGGCCCCATCCAATACTGGAACACGGTGGACTCCCATGCCATCGACCACATGGAGCTGGTGAAGAGCCAGGGCTCGGTGCTTTACGGTTCGGACGCCGCGGGTGGAACCCTCAATGCCTTCACCAAATCCTCCAACTTCCGCGATCATGCAGAAGGAGAGGCCTTTTCAACTGGCTTGTTTGGATATGAGTACCGCCTCAACGGTGAAGGTAGCCATGTGGCTCGCATTGAGAGCCAAGTCGGAGTGGGTGGGCAGTATGGCCTGCACTTAGGCATGACGCTCAAGGATTACGGCGACATCCGCAGCAATGACATCGGGCGCATGACCGGAACGGGTTACACCGAGCAGGATTTTGATCTGCGCTTCGATTACGCCATCGACAAGGATTCTTCCCTGACCTTCGTGGCTCAATACGTGAACCAGGACGACGTGAACCGCTGGCACTCCACCACCAACAATCCTGGTTGGATTACGGGCAACCACGTGGCTTCTCCCGGTGCCTTCTCGCAGCGCGTTTACGATCAGGAGCGATTCATGAGTTATCTTCGCTATCAGGGATCGAATGCTGCTGCCGATGCGGCCATTGATCGCTGGACCGCCACCTTGTCCTTCCAACAGACCGCGGATTCGGAGTTTCAAGATCGCAACCCTGACAGCGACAGCATTCGCTACGCCCACATCGACACCAACACTTATGGCCTCGATCTAACCTTGGAAACGGACACCGATCACGGAACCTGGATTTACGGATTCGACTATTACCATGATGATGTGGATGCCAGAGGCTTTCGGGACAATGCAGCGGGTACGGCCTTCGATCCTACTCGGCTTCCCCTTGCGGATGATTCGACCTATGATCTCCTGGGTGCGTTCGGACAATACATCTGGCGTCCCAATGAGCAGTGGGAGCTGACCGCAGGAGCCCGTTATACCTATGCTCGGGCAGATCTGGGCAATGGCATCAATGAATCTCCCAACTGGGATGCGTTGGTGGGCTCCCTGCGTGCCCTATACCGCGTGAATGACGAGTGGAATATCTACGGCGGCATTTCACAGGCATTCCGTGCTCCGAATCTTGATGATCTCACTGGTGAACAGACAACCTTAGGAGGAATTACCTCGCTGGGTTCTCTGGACGTGGAACCGGAATACTACCTGACCTACGAAATTGGAACCCGTCGTACGGCAGATGACTTCTCCTTCGGTGCTGCCATCTTCTACACCGATATCACCGATCAGATTGTCTCTATTGATGAAAGCGCGATTTCAACCGACCAACGTCTGGTTAACGCATCCGAAGGCTATGTTTATGGAGTTGAGGTGGAAGGGGTGTGGAACTTTGCTCCGCAATGGAGTCTGCATGGATTTGCCGCCTGGCAGGACGGAGAGAATGAAGAACCCGCCTTTGTGGGTGGGCCCACCATTGAGGAAAACCCATCACGGATTCTTCCCCTGACGGGTTCTGTGGCCCTTCGCTGGACTTCGGAGAACGAGAAGCTTTGGGTTCAGGGTCGCTTGATGGGTGCGATGACCGAGGATCGGCTCAGCCCTGATCAGCAAGCTGATGATGATGAGCGCATTCCCACCAACGGCACACCAAGTTATATCGTGGCATCCGTGAATGCGGGCTATCAACTCACTGATGATCTGAAATTGACCGCCAGCATCGAAAATCTTCTCGATGAGGACTACCGGATCCATGGCTCCGGTCAGAATGAGGCCGGCATCAGTGGCATCTTTGGCGTTGAGCTGACTTGGTAAGGCCTTGCTCTGAGGGCTTGGAGTGTCCTCCTGTAGATTCTTCAGATTTCTTGTCTGAATGGCTTGACCCATGGCGTATCTGGTTTAGAAAGAGCCCGCTACTGAGACTCAGTCTCAATAAAATCATGAACAAGATGTCCTCTCTCAACTATCGCATTGCAGTCCTGGGTGGCCTGATGGCCCTAGGATCGACCTCTCTACATGCTCAACAGGCTCAGGCCGAAGCTACCGACATGGGTGAACTCGCTCCGCTGAGCATTCGTTCGGATCGCAAGGAAGCTCCTGAAAACAAAATCAGCGCATTTCTCACCGATACGGCCCTGATCGACATCCC
>CAZIPY010000321.1:0-15544 GCA_964541125.1 uncultured Luteolibacter sp.
AGCCCATGAGAAGCTCGTTGATGTCCTTGAGGCGGCAAAGCTGGTTGTTGATGCGGTACTCCGATTTGCCCTCACGGAAGACGCGGCGGGTGATGGAGACCTCGTTGAACTCGATGCCGAGATCGGATTCGCAGTCGGCGAGGGTCATGGTGACCTCGGCCATGCCGACGGGGGAGCGCTTGTCGGTGCCATTGAAGATGACATCGGCCATTTCTCCACCGCGAAGGGCTTTGGCGGAGGTTTCGCCGAGGACCCAGCGGATGGCGTCCACCACATTGGATTTGCCGCAGCCGTTGGGGCCGACAATGCCGGTCACTCCTTTGGCGAATTCGAGGATCGTTTTGTCCGCGAAGGACTTGAAACCATGGATTTCGAGAGTCTTGAGATACATTCGGATAGTTGGGGGTTCAGCCAGAGAGGGAATTGGCTGGGAAAACGCTAGGAGCGAGTCTGCAGCGCTGCAACGTTTCTAGCCCTCGTGCACTAAATATGGCGGTATTTTGGGGATTTTCATACCCGATCTAGTAGGAGGTGATACTTTGGAGATCTGAACTAATTTACAATTTCCGATAGAATTCGAACGAATTGAGGGCTCTGGGGCTTTTGATTTGCCAGCCCTGCACAGACCTTCAGGATGCACCTGAATGGCTCACGAATCCTCCCGCGCCTACGAATTGATCGAAGCTGCCCATGAGCGTGGGCGTATGGCGCATGCCTACCTCGTCAGTGGGGCGCCAGGCAGTGGTAAAGAGGAGCTGGCGGCCCGCCTGATCCAGATGGTCAATGGTGGTGACGAAGAGGGTGGGGGAAGTGATCTTTTTGGTGAAGAACCACAACAAGCGGTCGAAGTTCCGCCCCTCAATGATCTGGAAAGTGGATGGATCCGTGTGCTGCGTCCACAGATGAAGTCACGGCGTATAGGTGTCGAAGAGATCCGGGATCTCGAGCAATCCCTACATCTCGCCGCACCAGGCGGTGCCTACAAGGTGGGTGTCATTGTTGAAGCTGATCGCATGAACGAGCAGGCGGCCAATGCCTTCCTCAAGACTCTCGAAGAGCCCCCTCAGAGAACGCTTCTGTTGTTGCTCACCGCCAACCCGCAACGTCTGTTGCCGACCATTCTCTCACGTTGTGTGCTGGTGCCTTTGCTCGGTGGCACCGCATTGCTTGAACAAGGTGGTAAGGAGTTGGTCACACTACTCAATCAGACAGCCAAACGCGGCTTTGGAACGCCGACGGCGGCCATGCAATTGAAGGCGGTATTCTCAAGCTTCCTCACGCGTTCCAAGACAGAGGCCGAAGCGGCTGCCAAGCTGGCGCAAAAGGAGGAAGCCAAAACCTACAAAGACGGAACCGACGGTTCCTGGCTCAAGCAACGCGAAGTCTTCTACAAAGCGGCTGCTGAATCTGAGTATCTGGAATCGCGCAATCGTCTGCTCGATATGCTGATGGCCTGGATGGCCGACCTGTTGCGGGTGAAAGTGGGTTCCGGTGGGCTCGATTTCCCCGACAGTGCTGAGCTGATGCGTTCCGTTGCCGAAGACGAGAGTGAGAGCGGCTTGCTCCAGCGTGTTGAGGCTCTCGATGAAATGCGCCGCACGCTTGAAACCAACGCCTTTGAACCCCTTGCCATCGAAGTCGGCTTCCTGAAAGCCTTTGGCTGATTCACTTGTAACCCTTTCTTATGAAGATCCGCGTCCTTCTGCTTTCCTTGATCTCCGGTATCTGCCTCGCGGCGGATAAACCCAACATCGTTCTCGTGCTCATCGACGACATGGGTCTGATGGATACCTCCGTTCCCATGCTGGGAGATAAGGATGGGAATCCGAAGATGCATCCGCTCAACGAACTCTACCACACGCCCGCCATGGAACGCCTGGCCAAGCAGGGTTTCCGAGCCAGCCGCTTTTACGCCAACAGCGTGTGCTCGCCAACTCGGGCCTCCATCATGAACGGTCAGTCTTCGGCTCGCCATCGCACCACCCAGTGGATACGCCCCACCGGTATTAATGGCGGCAAGAATGATCCCGCCGATTGGAACTGGAAGGGGCTTGGTAAGAAAGATGTCACCATGGCGCGTCTGCTTCAGGGCGCCGGTTATCGGACCATTCATTGCGGCAAGGGTCATTTCGGTCCCTTCAAGCACGAGGGCGAGAATCCTATCAATGTGGGCTTTGACGTAAACATCGCTGGGGGTTCCATTGGCCGCCCATCCAGCTTTTATGGTCAGGACGGTTACGGTCACACTAGGGGCACCAGTAAGACCCACGCTGTGCCCGGCTTGGAGAAATACCGCGGAACCGATACCTATCTCACCGAGGCATGCACCATCGAAGTAAAGAAGGAGATCGCGAAAGCTGTGGAAGAGAAAAAGCCCTTCTTTGCCTATGTCTCTCATTATGCGGTGCACGCGCCATTCCACGGTGATCCGCGTTTTGAGAAGCGATATGCGGACAAGAAGGTGGCCGACAAAGCCAAAGCCTTCGCGACGATGATTGAAGGCATCGATAAGTCACTGGGTGACATCCTTGATCAACTTGAAGAGTTGAAAGTGGCTGAGAACACGCTCGTCATCTTCCTTGGTGACAATGGCACCGATGCACCTCTCGGCGAAACTCACGATCATTCATGCTCCGCTCCTCTGCGAGGCAAGAAGGGGACTCATTATGAAGGTGGGATGCGCGTGCCCTTCATCGCTGCTTGGGCGAAGCCATCCGATGTGCCTATCCAGAAGGAGTTCCCGATTGCTCAGGGGGCTTTCAATGCCGTTGATGTCGGGACCATTCACGATCTGCTGCCGACAATTCTGGAGCTCACGGATTTAGAGGCTCCTAAGGAGCATGCATTAGATGGGGAGAGCCTGTGGCCAATGCTTGGTAGTGAAATACCTCTCCTAATCACAAGGGATAGTGAGCCTGAAAAGCACTTCCTAATGCATTTCCCACATTCTCACCGTAGCAGCTACTTTACTGTATATATCGAGAAGAACTGGAAGCTTGTTCTTCATCATCACAAAGAAGGCGAGGAACGGCATGAACTGTTTGACCTAAATAAAGATCCATATGAGACCGTGAATTTGGCGGCTGAGAATGCCGAGCAGCTTTGGCTTATGCGGAAATTCATGCTTCAGGCGCTAAATCGCGCAAAGGCCCAGCCGCCTAAGCCCTTCAAGAGCTTGGAGGAGATGATGGGTGAGTAGTTTGTGACTTGTTCGCGATCACCACTCAGGGCATTCTCATCAGCGCATGAAGGAGCAGATCGAAGAACTCGAGCGCTGGGGCGCTGACGTGATCTTTGGTCGGGCGAAGGGGATTCGCGCTACTCTCATGCGGCTCCTGATGAGCCTGCTTTCGGGAATCTTTCGGATTCTCGTCCAACTCAGACTTTGGAGGTATCGCGAAGGCTGGAAGCCTCAGAGTCATCTTGGCATGCGAGTGGTGGCCGTTGGCAACATCACCGTGGGTGGAACGGGTAAGACACCGGTGGTGGAGCTACTCGCCCGATCCCTTCGAGACAAGGGCCGGAAGGTGGCCATTCTTTCTCGCGGATACAAAAGTAAGAAGCTGGACAAGGCCCAGCGGTGGAAGAACGAAGCGGGTGAAAAGATTCCTGAGGAAGAGATGCCCAAGGTCGTATCGACTGGCAAAGCACTATTGCTGGACTCGAAGTTCGCCGGTGATGAACCCTTCATGCTCGCCAAGAATCTGGATGGGGTCTCGGTGGTCGTCGATCGCGACCGAGTCAAGGGCGGTAAGTTCGCGATTGAGAATCTCGACTCTGACATCCTGGTGCTTGATGACGGCATGCAGTATCTCAATCTCGCCCACAGCCTGGATGTGGTGCTGGTAGATGCAGGATCACCCTTCGGAACCGAGGCCTTGTTGCCGCGCGGCACACTACGCGAACCGCCCAAGAATCTTCGCCGTGCCGGTTACATTCTGATCACCAAGTCAGATGGCTCCAACGAGAAGCTCATCGAGCGCATTCGCCGTTACAATAAGACGGCTGAGATCATTGAATGCCGCCACGGTCCGATTCACTTGGAAAACGTCTTCACTCGCGAGCGCAAGGCCTTGCCTTACCTCAAAGACAAGTGGGTCGGGGCTGTCAGTGCGATTGCCGTTCCTGAAGCCTTCGAGAAGTCACTAACCAGGCTGGGTGCGAAGGTCGAAATTCGTCGCCACTTCGCCGATCACCACCGTTTCACGACCAAGGACATCGACCGCTTCATGCATCGTTGTGTGGAGCGCGACATGGAGCTGATCCTCACCACAGAGAAGGACGCCGTTCGTTTCCCACGCCCCACCACTATCGACGTGCCGGTCTACTTCCTCCGCATCGAGGTGGAGATCCTCAAGAATCAGGAAGCTTGGGATGACCTCATCGATCGCCTCTGTGATTCAGGAAATCCACAGGATTCCATTCTCAGGCATCAGAAGGCCTACGTGGCGTAAATCACTTGTAGAGGTCCGCTAGGGGAATTGAACCCTCAGGCACGTAGCCATCTTTATCGCGCTGACGCTTCACTGGCCAGGATCTGCCCTGAGCTGCGCTCTTGATGTCGCTTTGGCGATCCAGTGGCCAAACTTCATGGGGCTCATGGGCATCCTTGAAGATTTCCTGAGCCTTCTTCACGAGTTCGGGATGTTTCTCAGCAAGGTTAGTCGTTTCTCCGACATCCTTGGCGAGGTCGTAGATCTCGATGGGGCCCATGGGTTTTTCCATGACGGCTTTCCAATCATCCCAGCGAGCCGCTCTCTTGGCGCCTTTGCCTCCTTCATGGAGTTCCCAGTAGAAGTAGTCACGCTCGGGGGCTTTGCCGCCCTTGAGGAAACTGAGCAGTGAAAGTCCGTCGGTGCGATAGCCCTTGGGTGGCTTGACGCCGGTCATCTCAACGAAGGTGGGCATGAGGTCCCAGTAGGCCCAGGGTTCGTCAGTCACGCGGCCTGCAGGCACGGTGCCGGGCCACCAAGCGAAGGAAGCCTGACGCAGGGCGCCCTCATACATCCCACGTTTGAAGCCGCGTAGTTTGCCGTCCATGGTTTGGTTGAAGCGCTTGCCGATGTCGCTCTTGGGGCTGAAGGATGAGCCATTGTCACCACCGAAGACAATGAGGGTATTTTTGTCGACGCCGAGTTCCTTGAGGGTGTCGACCAGTTCCTTGACGTCGGAGTCGATGCGAGTGACCTGCGCGGCGTAGGCCTTCTCCTTGTTGGTCCAGTCCTTGTCCTTGTAGATGCCGAAGTCGTCAATCTCGTGACGGCCATGGGGAAGGGTGATGGCGTAGAATAGGAAGAAGGGTTCCTTGCCGTGCTTCTTGAGCCAGCGGATCATGTCGCGCTGGATGACCTCTTGGGCGTAGGTTTCACCGACATCACGGCCGTTGTTGCCGGGTAGGGCCACGGGCTGCTGATTGGAGTAGAGGTAGGTGGGGAAGTAGGAGTGGGCGTGGCGCTGACAATTGTAGCCGAAGAAGTGATCCATGCCTTGTTTTTGAGGAGCGCCTTCGGTGTCGAAAAAGCCCATGCCCCACTTGCCAAAGGTGGCGGTGTGGTAGCCGGCGTTCTGGGCGATCTCGCCGACGGTCACGATCTCATCATCGATGGGATATTGGCCCTCGGGGAACCACTCGAAGTTTCCGCGCACTGGGCAGTGACCGGAATGAAGGCCAGTGTAGAAGACAGAGCGGCAGGGAGCGCAGACGCTGGTGCCTGTGTAGGCCTGATTGAAGAGGGTGCCCTCCTCGGCCAGGCGGTCAAGCGTAGGAGTCTGAATGAGCTTTTGGCCGTAGACGCCCATGTCACCCTGGGCAATGTCATCGGAGAGGATGAAGATGAAGTTGGGCTTATCAGCTGCCATAGCAACTGAGGCGAAGGAGAGAAGAGTAAGTAGAGTGCGTTTCATGGATCTTACTTGGTGAATTCGCCGCGAGGACGGATGGCCTTGGAGAGCTCGGTGTCGAGTTCGGTCATGCGCTTGAAGAGGGCAGTGACTTTTTCGGTTTCTTGGCTTGCGAGGTTGTTGGCTTCGCCAATGTCATCGGCGAGGTTGTAAAGTTCGACTTTACCTGGCTTGCCACCCTTGCTCTTGGGGGCGCGGATCTTCCAGTCGCCTTGACGAAGGCCGTCGAGACCGCCGCCTTTGCTGTAGTAGAGGAACTCAGTGCGAGGCGACTTACCCTTGCCGTGGATGAGATCGCCGATGTCGAGGCCGTCAATGGGACCGCGTGGCTTGAGTTCGGCTCCTGCGAGCTTGGCGATGGTAGGCAGCAGGTCGATGGTGCCAGCGATTTCGTCAGTTTCCGTGCCGGCGGGGACGCCGGGACCCTTCATCACGGTGGGCACGCGTTGGCCGCCTTCGTAGGAAGTCATCTTGCCATTGCGCAGGGGAAGAGCACTGCCGCCGTGGTTCTTGAAGGGCAGCCAGGGGCCGTTGTCGGTGGTGTAGATGATGTAGGTGTTGTCGGACAGGCCCAGGTCCTTCACCGCCTTAAATAGACGGCCGCATTCGGCGTCGATGTGTTCGATGGTGTTGGTGTAGGCGTTGGCTGGGTCCTTATCGAGGACGTCCTCGGGCACGAAGAGCGGCACGTGGGGCATGCTGTGCGGGAGATAGAGGAAGAAGGGCTTCTCCTTATTGGCGGTGATGAATTCGATGGCCTTGTCGGTGTAGCGACGAGTAATGGTGCGCTGGTTGACAGGCATCTCGATGATCTCTTCATCTTGCATCAGCGGTGTGTTCCAAGATCTCCACGCCTTCTCCTGATTGTTCCAGCTTTCGTCACGGCGCAGGGCCTTCTGTTTGTTCCCGTTATCCGGGTGGTTCATGTCGTTGGAGTAGGGGATGCCGTAGTAAGAATCGAAGCCCTGACTAGTCGGCAGGAAGGGTTTGCGATGGCCGAGGTGCCATTTGCCCACACAGGCAGTGGCGTAACCAGCGCCTTTTAGCATGTCGGCGATGGTGACTTCGTCTTTGTGTAGGCCGTGATTGTTGGAGGGGAAAATCACGCCCTTGGCCAGGCCGACGCGCTTGGGGTAGGAGCCCGTAAGAAGTGCCGCACGAGAAGGCGTGCAGACGGAGCTGGCTACATAGAAGGAGGTGAATTTGCGGCCTTCCTTGGCGAGCTGGTCGATGTGAGGGGTCTTAATGGTCTTGGACCCAAAGCAGCTGAGATCGTTGTAGCCCTGATCATCGGTGAAGATGATGATGAAGTTGGGTTTCTTTTCGGCGACTAGGCTGAGGGTCAGCGCGAAGAGAGTGATGAGGACTGTTTTCATGATCTGAGGGTGGGTTATTTGTGCCGCGGGCCACGCTGGCGGGATCCTTTGACGACATCAAGGTGGAGTTCATGCATTCGCATGAAGAGTTTTTTGAAACGCTCCGGCTCCGCTTTGGCTCGGTTGTCTTCTTCTCCGATGTCTTTGGCGAGGTTGTAGAGTTCTAGGCGTTCCTTGTGAGTGTTGCTGTCCCAGGGAGTGAGGAGTTTCCAGTCGCCCTGTCGCATGCCTTCGAGTTTTCCACGTGAGCTGTAATAGAGAAACTCGGTTCGGGGTGACTTTTCCTCGGTTGTCAGGAGTCCGCTGATGTCGATGCCGTCAATTGGGCCACGGGTTTTCACTTCGATGCCTGCCAATTTGGCGATGGAAGGCAGTAGATCCATGGTGGTGCCAATGCCATCCGATATGCTGTCCGCGGTGACCCCTGGTCCCTTGATGATGAAGGGCACGCGTTGGCCGCCTTCGTATGTAGAGGCCTTGCCATCGCGCAGTGGGAGTGCGCTGCCGCCATGGTGTTCGAAGGGCAACCAAGGTCCGTTGTCGGTGGTGAAGATGATGTAGGTGTTCTCGGAGAGGCCCAGGTCCTTGATTGTCTGAAAGAGCCGCCCACATTCGGTGTCGATGTGTTCGATGGTATTGGTGTAGGCATTCCTGGGGTCCTTATCCAAAACATCATCCGGTACGTAGAGCGGCACGTGCGGCATGCTGTGCGGCAAGTAGAGGAAGAAGGGTTTCTCCTTGTTGGCGGTGATAAACTCGATGGCCTTGTCGGTGTAGCGGCGAGTGATGGTCTGTTGGTCGACAGGCATCTCGATGATCTTCTCACCCTCCATGAGCGGCGTCTTCCATTTGGTGACGGCGCTTTTCTGATCGAGCCAGAGCTTATCCGAGGCTTCCGGTCCCCAATAGGGCGGCTTGTTCTCGTTGTTGGGGTGATTCATGTCGTTGGAGTAGGGAATACCCCAATACAAATCGAAGCCTTGGCTGGTCGGCAGGAAGGGTTTCCGATGGCCAAGATGCCATTTGCCGACGCACGCGGTGCTGTAGCCAGCTCCTTTGAGCATGTCAGCGATGGTGACCTCCTCTTGGTGCATGCCGTAGCGATCTTTGGGGAAGATCACGTGATTCTCCATGCCGATGCGCTTGGGATAACAGCCGGTGAGGAGAGCCGCACGGGAAGGCGTGCAGACGGGGCTGGCAACGTAGAAGGAGGTTAGTTTGCGACCTTCCTTGGCCAGTTGATCCAGGTGTGGGGTCTTGATCTTGGTGGAGCCGAAACAGCTCAGATCGTTGTAGCCCTGATCATCGGTGAAGATGAGTATAAAGTTGGGCTTCTTAGCTCCGTTGAGACAGAGCGTCAGTGCCACTAGAATGGTAAGGAATCGGAACATGGTTGGGACCGGTTATACGGAGCAAATACGGATTGCCTCGCGCAAACTTTCCAGAGGACTGTTACCCTTAGGGATAAACTCCTGAGCGACGTGGCCTTGATAGCCCGTTTCCAGGATGGCCTGCATGATGGCCGGGTAAAAGAGTTCCTGAGAGGCATTGATCTCGTTGCGTCCCGGACAGCCGCCGGTGTGGTAGTGGGCGATGTAAGGGTGGATCTCACGGATGGTGGAAATGACGTCTCCCTCCATGATCTGCATGTGGTAGATGTCGTAGAGCAATTTGAAGTGTTCGCTGTCCAGCTTCTTGCAGAGCTCCACGCCCCAGGCACTGTGGTCGCACATGTAATCGGGATGATCGACCTTTGAGTTGAGTAGCTCCATGACTAGGGTGATGCCAAGTTCTTCAGCGAGTGGCAGGAGGCGCTTGAGGCCAACCACACAGTTGTCCATGCCCTGTTCGTCGTTGAGGCCGTCGCGGTTGCCGGGAAAGCAGATCACGTGCTTTGCGCCACCCGCTGCAGCGGCTCGCATGTGGGGCTCGTAGATTTCGACAAGGGTGTCGTGAAACTGGAGGCGATTGAAGGCCTTCTCAATGCAGCCGACGGTGGTGCCACAGGGAGCTTCTGCTGTTGGGAAGGAGATCATCGCGCATTGGAGATCGTATTTGGCGATGGTTGACAGATCTTCAGGCATCAGCAGGTCAATGGACTCAATGCCGAAGTCGACAGCAGCCTTACAGAGATCTTCCAAAGGGATGTCTTCATAGGGCCAGCGGCAGACGGAATGACGGATGCGAGATTCGGAGACGGGAACGTTGCAGTCGAACAAGGGAGAGTCAGCGGCGGTGGTGCTCATGAATTGTAGGGAAAGTGTAAAACCGGTTCAGTGGTTCAGTTGATCAATGTCGTTTGCCGAGTTGGTTTTGCCAGCCCTGTTCAACGATGGACTCCTGAATGGCTTCCATGGCGGCGCGCTCCTCGTCCTTTTCGTCCTCATGTCCAGCGAGATGCAGTAGACCGTGGACGAAGTAGCGGTAGACTTCGCGTAACAGGGGTTCGCCGTATTCTTCGGCCTGACGCTTGGCAACTTCGGCACCGATCACGATTTCGCCGTGATGGAAGGTGATGACGTCGGTAGCGCCTTCGATGTCCATGAAATCGCGATGAACGCGGTCGCTGGTGGAGTCATCAACGAGTGTGACTTCAAGATGTGCGAGATGGTGTAGGGGGGTGTCAGCTCCAGCGGCTCCTTCGAGTGCCTTCTCCACGCTCCAGTCGGTGATCTGCTCGAGTGCGGTTAACCAGCTTTCGGGGATTTCCACCGCGTGCTGCTGGTTGCCGAAAATGACCTCTACGTGCATGGGACGATGCGGATGGTCTGGATTAGGCGCCTTGGGAGCCGGAGGACTTCTTGTCGTCAGTCTCGGTTCCGTGGGATGAGGCCCGTTGGGAGGAGGGCGGGTCCGATCTTTTGGGCATTTCGATCACCCGGCCATTGGAGGATAAATCCTGTCCTGCGCTGGGTTTGTAGGTGAGGGGACCATTGCTGTCGTCATCCTTGGGATAGTCGATGCGGCTGTGCATCATGCTGCGCAGAGTGTTGGCGAAGCTTTTGCGGATTTCGGCCAGCTGTTGAAGGGTGAGGGGGCAGTCGTCGAGTTGTCCGCTTTCGACTTTGGAGCGCACCAGTTCGTCGACCATGGTGCGGATACGGCCGGGAGTAGGTTTGCGTAGGGTTCTCGAGGCGCTTTCGATGGTGTCGGCCAAGGCGATGATGGCGCTCTCCGTGGAGCTCGGGCGCGGGCCGGGGTAGCGGAAATTCTTCTCGTCGACCTTGGGAAGATCTTCGGGGTTCTCCAGTTTCTGGTCGACCTTCTCCATCTCAGCCTTCTTTTGCTCCTGAGCACGACGATAGAAGTAGGCCACGAGAGAGTCCCCATGGTGCTCTTGAATCACCTTAATGATGCGCGGATTGAGCTTATGCTTCACCGCAAAATCGACGCCGTCCTTAACGTGAGCGATGATAATTAGCGCGCTCATGGTTGGAGTTAGCGCATTGTGCGGGTTCTCGGCACCGTCGTGGAGGTTTTCGATGAAGTAACTGGGCTTCTTGAGTTTGCCGACATCGTGGAAGTAGGAGCAGACACGGCACATGGGGGCGTTGGCACCGATAGATTCCGCTGCAGCCTCAGCTAGTGATGCCACAATCAGGCTGTGGTGGAAGGTTCCGGGAGCCTCGAGCTGCATCTTGCGCAGCAGCTTGTGGTTGAGATCGCTGAGCTCCAGCCAGGAGATGTCGGTGGTGAGATTGAAGAGACCCTCAAAGATGGGAAGGAAACCGCTAATCAGAAGGGCAATGAAGACTGCGACGGCAAAAGCGCAGAGAGCTCCGATACCGAGCTCCTGAATGTTGGTCATCGCGTTGTCGCCAAAGGCAGATGCGAAATCGAGCTGACCGATGACGGTGCTGATCAGGACAATCAAGGCGCCCACATAGATGCCCGTCTGGAGCAGTTGCACCCGTTTCCTCACATTGTGGGCGACCATCACGCTGAGCATGCCTGCGCTGATGCTGAGCAACAGGTAGGGCATGATTTCCTTCTGAGGGACCAATAGCACTCCTGTGAGGGTGACGAAGATGCTCGAAAAACAGCCCACCGCCCGGCCGAGCAGAATGCCGTGTAGCATGGGTGCCAGGCAGTAGGGGAGAATGAAGACCAAATATTGCGGTGGGATCACCTCGGTCTGGCATAGATGAACCAGAGTCTTCAATAGAAGCAGATGAATCAACAGGGTGCCGTAAATCAGGATCACGCGACTGTTGCGGTGGCAGCGATCGCGCATGGTCAGGTGACTCATCACGATGGCGATGGCGCTGATAACTAAGGCGTAGAGAGCGCCAATCACAGGTTGAGCGTAGAAGGTGGCTTCCGGAATGGCCCTAAGGACCATCAAGGCGCAGCTGACACCGAATGTCAGAAACAGGGCAATGCGGAGCAACACGCTGTTGTCCAACGCTTGAACCATTTGGTTCGCAGAGTGGATGCGGCGTTTTTTGCCGGTGGAAAGGCCTTGCTGAGCAAGTCGCCAGCGTTTGAGAGCATCGAGGAATCCCACAGCAGTAAAGGGAATGGATTGCGTGAGGGCTGCAGGAGTGCAGCGGCTTCAGGCGAAGCGGGCCCGGAGTCTACCCGCAGGGGGGTGCTTCGGTCAATCGGCATTTGATGGGCTGCCGATAGGTGTAAAAAGTAACGTAACTCGCTCTTATCCAGAGAGATAAGATCCAAGTGACTCGCGCAGGCTAGTGCGAGCTCGGAACAACTGGCTCTTCACGGCTGATAGAGAAATACCCAGCACTTCAGCGATTTCCTCGTAGGGCATGTGCTCGTAGCGTCGAAGCACCACCGCCATGCGCTGCTGTTCAGGAAGGGCGGCAATGGCCTTGTCGACCACTTTGCTCAGCTCCTGACGGGCCAATTCCTGATCGGGCCGATAGTGGGCAGAGTCCTCAATCTGATGATGGGCGACTTCCTCCCGCTCGTCGCTGGAGACCTCGTTGCGGCGTTTTCGACGGCGCACCTCATTGAAGACCAGGTTTCGGGTGATGGTGAAGAGGAAGGTGGTGAACTTGGCGCTGGGTTTGTAGCGCTTGGCGCTCTTCCAGATGCGCAGAAAGACCTGCTGGGAGATGTCCTCGGCCTCACTGGCGTTGCCCAACATTTTGGCCACGGTGCCCACAACCATGTTTTGGTGGCGCTCGATGAGTTGGCGGAAGGCCTCGTGGTCGCCCTTGGCGATCCGCTCCATCAGCAAATGGTCCAGCGAGCCCTCGGCGGTAGGGGTAAGAGGCTCCTGGTGCATGACGAAGTGGCGGGGGATCGGCGCTGTTTGCGAGCTCCACATGTGAGATGGAACCGCCCAATTGCGAGAAAGTTGCGTCTATTTAACGATTTCAGGTCCTGGCAACCATCCAAATCCGGTCAGAATCTGAACATTTTTGATTATGGCTCTTGTCGGCTGGGGGGCGCCTGCCTTATCGTTTCCCAACCCGTTGCAGGCGCGTGGCAGATCCTTCTCAGAGTCCATATTTTCTAGGCATTCTCCCGTCACGCTGGGGCTCTACACGCTTCCCCGGAAAGCCCCTCCATCTCATCGCTGGGAAACCTCTTATCCAGCATGTTTGGGAACGCTGCCAGCAATGTGAGAAGCTCAACGAGGTGATTGTCGCCACCGACGACGAACGCATACAGCAGGCCGTCGAAGCCTTCGGAGGCAAGGTCGCTATGACCTCGCCGGATCATCCGACTGGCACAGATCGTATCGCCGAGGCTGTGAAGGCTGCGCCGGATGCCACCCATGTGATCAACATTCAGGGCGATGAGCCTCTGATCGACCCCGCCCTCATCGATGAGCTGGCCGAGGTGATGGCCGCCGATGACTCGCTAGACATGGCCACCGCCGCCAATCCGATGAGCCCCGACGACCCGGCCGTCGCCGATCCGAACGTGGTCAAGGTGGTGCGCGCGTTGGATGGCAAGGCTCTCTACTTTTCTCGTTCGCCGCTGCCGTTTTATCGGAACACGGTTGAAGACCTGCCCGTCATGCGTCACAAGGGCATCTACGCCTACCGCCGCAGCTTCCTGGAGCGCTTTGTCACCTGGGATCCCTCGCCATTGGAGCGGGCCGAATCCCTCGAGCAACTCCGCGCCCTCGAAAATGGCGCCTCCATCCACGTGATTTCCACGGAGGATGCCTCTCCCGGTGTCGATACCCCGGAACAAGCGGACGCCATCGAATCCCTTCTCACCACTCACTAATCACCCCACTCCCTTACACCCTCTGCATGAAATACATCTTTGTCACCGGCGGCGTCGTCTCTTCACTTGGAAAAGGTCTCGCTGCGGCCTCCATCGGCACGCTCTTGGAAGCGCGCGGACTGAAGGTGCTGATGCAGAAGTTCGATCCGTATCTCAACGTCGACCCGGGCACCATGTCGCCTTACCAGCACGGTGAGGTCTACGTGCTCGATGATGGTGCTGAGACCGATCTCGATCTGGGGCACTACGAGCGCTTCACCTCTGGCGTGCTCTCCAAGATGAACAACCTGACATCGGGTCAGGTGTTTGACTCGGTGATTCGAAAGGAACGGAAAGGGGAGTATCTTGGGAAAACGGTGCAATTTATTCCGCACGTCACCGACGAGATCAAAAGCCGCATGCAGAAGGTGACCGAGGACAATCCCGATGTGGATGTGCTGATCACTGAAATTGGTGGCACCGTGGGTGATATGGAGGGCCTGCTCTTCCTCGAAGCGCTGCGTCAGTATGCGCTGGAAGTTGGAAAGGAGAATGTCTGCTTCATCCACGTGACCCTGCTGCCTCTCATCCGTGCGGCCGGAGAGATCAAGACCAAGCCCACCCAGCAGTCGGTGGCCAAGCTGCGTGAGATCGGTATTCAGCCCGACATCATCATCTGTCGCACCGAGCACGACCTCGACGAAGACAACCGCCGCAAGATCGCCATGTTCTGTAACGTGGAAGCGAAGAACGTTGTGGCCTTCCGCGATGTGGATCACTCCATCTACGAATGCCCGCTGGATCTCCGGCGCGACAAGATCGACCGCTTAGTGGTCGATAGCATTGGTCTGGGTCATACGCCTTCTCCCGCACTCGAAAGTTGGGAGAAGTATGTTGATCGCGTGATCAACCCAACGAACAGCACGACCATCGCTGTGGTCGGCAAATACATCGAACTTCAGGATGCCTACAAATCCATCTACGAATCGCTGATTCATGCCGGCGCACATCACGACACCGAAGTGGAGATTGTTCGTATTGATGCGGAAGATCTAGAAAGCGAAGGCGTGGATAAGGTGCTCGAGGGTGTGGACGGCGTGCTCGTTCCTGGTGGCTTCGGCGACCGCGGCACCGAAGGTAAGATCATCGCCGCCAAATATGCCCGTGAGCATGAGATTCCCTACTTCGGGATTTGTCTCGGCATGCAAATCGCGACCATCGAGTTCGCTCGCCACAAGTGCGGTCTTGATGGCGCCAACTCCACCGAGTTCGACAAGGCCACGCCGCATCCCGTGATCTGTCTGCAGGAAGAACAGAAGGGAGTGGAGGATATGGGGGCCACTATGCGCCTCGGTGCTAACGATTCCATCCTCTTTGCCGGCACTCGCGCGGCAGAGCTCTATGATGGCGCCGAGAAAATCAGCGAGCGCCACCGTCACCGCTACGAGTTCAATTCCGACTACCAAGACCGCATTCAGGAAGCTGGTATGGTCATCTCATCCGTGTCCGCTGACGAAGGTCTGGTGGAGATCGTCGAGCTGCCCGAGCATCCCTTCTTCATCGGTGCCCAGTTCCACCCGGAATTCCAATCCAAGCCCAACCATCCGCATCCGCTGTTCTCGGGCTTCGTGAAGGCCTCGCTGGAGCGTTCACTCAGCCGCAGCAAGGATGAGGAGTGCGGAATGGGGTTGTAGGTGCTCCACTAGCTCACCCGCGAAGGTAGGGACGGCTCTCCGAGCCGTCAGTATGTCTTCAGGCTGATTTTGAGATGGTTAAGGGGGTAGTATTCCACGTCCATAACAACGGACGTCTCGGAGAGACGTCCCTACCTTGGCGCTAGGGCCAGCCTTGCCCTTCTTTGTGGGTCGGGTATAACAGTATAGCCCAACCGGTTTCATGTCCTACCTGCTTAAAAAACAACTCCTCTTACCTTTTGTAGCCGTTCTCGTCTTCCTCACGCCTGTGAAGGGATGGTCTCAAAACAAAGTATCGGGATCCACGGCCCCTCACTATGGGGTTTATGAACTTACCCTGCAGTTGGCCGAATCAGTGGATAATCCATTTATTGATGTAGAATTGAA
>CAZIPY010000322.1:0-6183 GCA_964541125.1 uncultured Luteolibacter sp.
GGTGGTTTTGCCGTGGTCAACGTGGCCGATGGTGCCGATGTTGACGTGCGGTTTGTTGCGCTGGAATGCTTCTTTGGCCATGGTGTTGTTTCTGTTTGTGAGAAGGTTTGTGGGGTATTTGCTGGGGCTGTATCTGTCGTATCGCTCTGGAGCTCGCGGGCGGATTTGAACCGCCGACCTCATCCTTACCAAGGATGCGCTCTACCCCTGAGCTACGCGAGCGATGTCAGATGGTTGCCATCCCCTTCACCTTCAAAAACGCTTCATCTGATCCTGTGTAATCCCTTATTTTTGAGGAGGAATCAGAGGCTGCGACCCTGTTGGTTTGGGGGAAGAGCGGGGGCGGACGGTGACTAAAGCGACCCACCCTGTCAAAAAAAATATACCCAAATTGAAATTTTTCTGATAAACGCCCGAATTTCCCCATTTTACGGGGGTTTGCGGGCCTTCTGGTCAACCCTGGGAGCCCAGAAGGACGGGCAAATCGGCAAGCGGAACGATTTCTCGGCCTCGAATCGAACTTTTTGCGGCTCCAAGGCCCCGAATGACGGGCATTCTTATCGTGCCGTAAGCGGCCCGAGGCATTCTCTTGCCTCGAGCAGCTCGACCGTTTAGACCTCCCCCACCGTTTGCACCATGGCCGCTGATTATACCGAAGAAGACATCAAATCCCTGGACTGGAGAGAGCACATCCGCATGCGCCCCGGGATGTATATCGGCAAGCTGGGAGACGGCTCCTCCCCCGATGACGGCCTCTACATCCTGCTGAAGGAAGCCATCGACAACTCCATCGACGAGCACATCATGGGGCACGGCAAGGAGATCCAAATCGATATCGACGATCAGGGCCGGGTCGAGGTCCGGGACTATGGACGAGGCATCCCCCTCGGAAAACTCTACGACTGCGCCGCTCAGATCAATACCGGCGCCAAATACGACAGTGAGGCCTTCAAGAAGTCCGTCGGACTCAATGGGGTGGGCATCAAGGCGGTTAATGCCCTCTCGGATTTCTTTGAAATCCAGGCCTGGCGCGAGGGTCAGACTAAGGCGCTGGAGTTCTCCCGCGGTGAGCTGACCGTGGATATGAAGAAGCCCCGCAAGGATGCCGGCGACGACGGCACCCGGCTCTCTTTCGAGGTCGATCGCGAGATCTTCCCCGCCCGCGCCCGCTTCCGCGAGCCCATCGTGGAGAAGATGTGCCGCTACTATTCCTATCTGAATCCGGCTCTGACGGTGCGATTCAATGGCAAGCGCTTCCGCTCCAAAGACGGCCTGCTGGACCTCTTGCGTGAGGAAATGGAGAGCAGCCCGCTCTACGAACCCATCCACCTGGTCGGCAAGGACATCGAAATCGCCTTCACCCACTCCGCCGACAGCAGCGAGGAATACTACTCCTTCGTGAACGGCCAGAACACTTCGCAAGGGGGCACTCACCTCGCTGCCTTCCGTGAGGCCATGGTCCAGGTGGTCCGCGGATTCTACAAGAAGCAGTACGATCCCTCCGACATCCGCGCCGGCATTGAGGCCGCGATTTGCGTGCGCATCGTCGAACCCGTCTTCGAGAGCCAGACCAAGACCAAGCTCGGGTCCACCACCATCGCCCCCGAAGGCGACACCCTGCGCAGCTTCATTGGCAATTTCCTCAAGAAGAACCTCGATAACTACCTGCACAAGCATCCACAGGTGGCCGAGGCCATCCAGAAGCGCATTCTCGCCGCCGAGCGCGAGCGCAAGGACATGAAGGGCATCCAGAAGCTGGCGCGCGAACGCACCAAGCAGGCCAAAGTCCACAACAAGAAGCTGCGCGACTGCCGCATCCACTTCGACACCAAGAACAAGCGCCGCGCCGAATCCACCCTCTTCATCACCGAGGGCGACTCCGCTTCGGGTTCCATCACCAAGAGCCGCGATGTCGAGACCCAGGCCGTGTTCTCACTGCGAGGCAAACCGCTTAACAGTTACAGCCTGTCGCGCAAGATCGTCTATGAGAACGAAGAGTTCGCCCTGCTGCAAGCAGCACTCAACATCGAGGCCGGCATCGACGGATTGCGATACTCCAAGGTTGTGATCGCCACGGATGCCGACGTCGACGGCATGCACATCCGCCTCCTACTGCTCACCTTCTTCCTCCAGTTCTTCCCCGAGCTCATCCGCGACGGCCACCTCTACATTCTCGAGACTCCCCTCTTCCGCGTCCGCAACAAGAAGGAAACCATCTATTGTTACAGCGAAGAGGAACGCCTCAAGGCCCTCGACAAGCTGGGCAAGAATGCCGAGATCACCCGATTCAAGGGTCTGGGTGAAATCTCGCCCGACGAATTCGGCTTCATGATCGGCCCCGACATGCGCCTCGACCCGGTCGAGTATGAAGAAGGCAAGGGCGTGAAGGAGCTGCTTTCCTTCTACATGGGTAAGAACACTCCGAACCGTCAGGAGTTCATCATCGACAACCTCCGGGAGGACGTCGACAAGCAGCTGGCCGAGGCCTAACGGCGGCTTGAAAACCATTTGCCCAACGGGACATCTGAAGGCATCATGTGCCTGACTAGGAAAAGGGCTGCGAAAGCCCCCATTTTTGATGAATAATTCGGCTTCAGAACCGTCCAAGAATCCACGGGAGGACACTGATCTTCCGTCGGAGGAGCCGGACGACCGCGATCTGGTGCTTTCGGCACAGGGGGGCAACCTCCAGGCCTTCGACGAATTGGTGACCCGCCACCGAGCCCGAATTTTCGCCATGATCCGCAACATGACCCGCAACGAAGCCGAAGCATGGGACCTCTCGCAGGAGGTCTTCATCAAGGCGTGGTCTGCACTGCCCCGCTTCGAGGTACGGGCCCGCTTCTCCACGTGGCTCTACCGGATCGCTCACAACCTCGTCTGCGACTGGGCTCGCAAACGCAAGGTCGAGAGTGCGGGCGAACTCAACGACGAGATCTTCAGCACCGAGCGCATCGATTCCGCCTCCACCACCACCCCCAAGACCGCCCCCGCTCCGGACGACGCCCTCGCCAGCGACGAACTGCGTCACAAGATCGAGGCCGCACTCGCCAAGCTTTCTGACGACCACCGACAAGTGGTTGTTCTCAAGGACGTTCAAGGTCTCGCCTATAAAGAGATCGCCGAAGTCATGGACTGCTCCATCGGCACCGTCATGAGCCGCCTGCACCACGCCCGCAAAAAACTCCAAACCCTTCTTCAAGATGAACACCCCTCCCGATGACAACACTCTGGCCCTGTGGATGGACGACGAACTCGAAGGCGAGGAGCTCGCCCGTGTCGAAGCATGGGCAGCCGAACATCCCGAACAACTCGAAGCGCGCGAGCAGGTCCGTGAATGGCGCAAGATGATTGGTGATTCGGTTCCAGCCTCCGAGGAGCCCCCAGCGCCGGAGTTCTTTAACGAGCGCATCCTTCATGCGATTCAGCAATCCGACCAAACCAAATCAGCCTCCCCTGCCCCGGCACGCCGACGCAGCACCTGGAACACCCTCTGGATGCCGGCCGCGGCCTGCGCCGGCATGGTGCTTGCCTTCCTGTTGGGCGGCATGAATCAGAATCCGGATTCCACACCTGGAACCGCGGGCACTGGCAGCGCCACTACTCCTCACCTCTACACCCCTGAACAAGGCGTCGATGCCCAGTGGATCGCCAGCAGCGATGCCTCCGCAACCGTCATCGTGCTCAACGGAGTCAGCGCCATTCCCGATGATGTCGACTTCACTTCCGTCGCACTCCACCACACTTTGCGCGAGATCGACTCCACTGCATCCAGCGAAAAACTGACCCCTAACGAATGATGAAGTCATGGCTGTCACTGGCACTCGCCGGCACCTTGTTGTCGCTCGGCGCACAGGCCCAAGAAGACCCCGGCAAACAGGTGATCGGCAAGATCAAGGTGGAGGTCTATCACGCCACCGATGGGGATCCCGGACTCGCCGGCAAGAACGCCGTGGCGGTTGATAAGAGATTAGCCGAGCGTCTGCAGAAGGAAAAACAGACGCGCTTCAAGCACTACCGTCTATTGGGCACTGACACCAAGGAACTCTTCCGCAGCTACGAAAACTGGGCCGAGCCGGTGAAGCCATCGGATGAAATCATGGTCCGCTTCGAGGCCCAATCCGACCCTGGACCCAAGAAGGCTCTGCTTGATCTCGAACTGTGGTTAGGTCGCAAGAAAATCGTGAAGACCGATGTGCAACTCACCGAAGACACCCCTCTCTGGGTACGTGGACCCATGTGGCGTCAAGGCCACTTGATCATTGCGGTCTCGCTGCTTTCGGGTGAGAGTGTGAAACCATGAGAACACTCCTCATTATTCTCGGCCTCCTCTCCCAACTGACGTGGGCCAAGCTCGAGTTCGACGCGGAATTGGTTGAGGTCGAGGCCGCAGCCGACGCCAAGGATGCGCAAATCGACTTCAAGTTCACAAACAAGGGGGACAAGCCTGTCTTCATCTCTCACATCGATCCGGACTGCGACTGCCTAGAGATCATGGCCAAAGGCGGCACCACTTTGCCTGACAAACGAATCCGCTTTCGCCCCGGCGAAGAAGGGGTAATCCGCAGTCAATTCAAGATCGGCAACAAGAAGGGGCAGATCGATCAGAAGGTCATGATCTGGCTCACCGGAGACCCCAAGCACAAGCCATCCATTCAGTTGACCGCGCGCATCAACGTTCCACAGATCATCAACATGGCTCCTCGCACCATCAAATGGGTGACCGGCGAAGAAGCCAAACCTAAGGCCATCGAGGTGGTCATGAACCACCCTCAGCCCATCCACATCACCGAAACCAAGTCCAGCTCGACAAACTTCACCATCGAGTTGGTCACGGTGGAGAAGGGCAAACGTTACACCCTCAACGTGACACCCAAGGATACCTCATCGCCCGGAATCGGAGTCATCCAGGTCATGACTGACTCACCCGTGGAGATCCAAAGCCGTGAGCAAGTCTTTGCCATGGTCCATCGGCCCGAATGAAGTCTACCATCTTAAAACCTGTGCTTCAGGCCGCAGCCATTGTTCTGCTGTCCACCATCGCCGCCGCCATCACCTGGGGTGTGGCTCCCCCACCCGATGAGACAGCATGCGATCCTACAACTCTGAAGAAGGGTGAAATCTGTCTCGAGAGCATCCCAACAGACAAAGAGGTGCTCTGGATCGATGCCCGCCCACGCAGCGATTGGGAACGTGACGGCATTGAGGGCTCCATCCTCTGGAACTATGAAGACGGCGAGGACTTCAAAGAGATGGAGCAACAAGCTGCGCTCAAAATCTTCACCACTCCCTATGTCGTGGTCTACTGCAGCGATAAGGGTTGCGGCACCAGCCGTAAGCTGGCCGACCACATCATCGAGGAACTTCAGCTGCCTGCGGAAGTGCATGTGCTCCACGGCGGGTGGAGCGTGCTCAAGGCGGCAGGCAGGGTTCCAGAGTCTTGAATCCCGATCACTCGCCAGCGGCCCACCCAAAGCGTGTGATCTCGATCACCTCCAACCAAGGCTGCTCCGGCTTCTCCTTGCGGTTCCAGCGCAACTTCACGCGACAAGGCGTGGGGTTACCATAGGTCAACTTGAAGCCACCGCCAGTCAGCAGTTTGGAGATCTCACCATCCTTCGTAAAATAAGCTCGGGCAATCTCACCCTCGTGATCGCGCTCCATCAGCTTCAGCGTGCGCTTCCGATCCGGATAGGGCACCGGAGCATTACCAACTCCAGCCAAGGCAGTCACGACTACGTCAAATTCAAGGTTCCCGTCCTGCACTTCTGAGGTGAATTTTTCGAGACGTCCACCCCATAGATCGAGCAGGGGGTCAACGAGCACCTTGGGAGCCTGATCCGGCCACTGCCGCACCACCATGCGATGCACAGCGTCGTCTCCATCGTCTCCCACTAAGGTCACTACATGCACCATATCCGTGTATCCCTTTTCTGAGTTGGGATCTTCATACTCGAGTTCCATCTCTTTGAGTTCTGGCATGGCTTCATCGAGCAATGAACCCATCAGATCTTCAGGGACACTCTCGGTGATCATCATGGGCCAGCGATCCACTAAGCTCTCAACAGATAGGAACTTCTTAAGCAATTCCTCTGCCGTGAAATCGGAAAACTCCTCATCACTGAGTTTATCGAAGTCGATGGGCTCGGGTTCCGGCTCGGGTTCTGGCTCGGGTTCTGGCTC
>CAZIPY010000323.1:0-17492 GCA_964541125.1 uncultured Luteolibacter sp.
TGACAACTGCGCGTCTGACCCTTGCATGACTGATGGTGAATACCGACACCCACGAAGCGGAACTTGCATCATGGGGCCAGAGTATGCCGAGCAGATGCTTAGGCATGTTCTCGGACTTGAAGGGCTAGTGAAGCAGAACAGGTGATTGAACCAACCAAAGGTTCGGATAACTCATGGATATCGATCAATTGCTGCTTTAAACATCGAAATCGAATGTGCCTTGGTCACCGTCCCTAGGGAAAGCTCTTTCAAACGCTGCATCAAATGCCCCTTTGCTGCGCACGGAATTCCCAATACCAATGACCTGCCATACATGTCCCCTTAAGGCCGGCAGACCTATTTCATCCGTAAGGAATTGGTGCATCTTGAATTTTCGCCCTCCTGTGGCGTAGACAACTGGGTTTTTCTTATCCAATTGGTCCAGAACGGCCCCCGAACTGTTTGCCAGAGGCAAATACACATATTTACGGATGAATTTCCCAAAGAACTGGGGGTGGTTGGCTCCCTTTTTTTCTAGCCCATAAATTTTATAGATCATGTCGAAGAACTGATCAGGGAATTCCTTCTCCCATTCGCGCATCTCCTCGCGAATGAACTCCTTGAATTTTTCGATATATTCCGTCTTCGCTTTGTCCTCGATGTAGCCGGTGGCCTCATCGATCATGGCGATAATACCCACCTTGGCGCAGCCAATGATAAAGGCCTCACAAGATAGCGCGTAGCCCTTTGCTGCCTTGGTCTCCATATATCCCATGCTCCTGGCCTCTAGGATTGCTTTGCAGTATTCAACGAGCGTAGTAGCCTCGTATCCGTAGGCGATAGGACCGCTTTTCATCTTAAATTCGATGGGTTTGCGGATACCCAAGCTTAACTTCTTGATTTTACGTGACTTAAGGGTCGGTTGGTCCAGATAACTGGCCATTCGATACCCAAGCCCCTGACCTCCCCTTTTGAACCCAACGATCGTTGCAAAAGACCTTTGAGAAATGACCCGTTGACCGTTGTCCAGATGATGGCAATCCAAGTTAGCCCAGTTGTTAAGTTCAAGGTTTCCCTTCCGCACTGCCACTGGCAACTTTTCTTCACTCATGGCGCACCTCTATCAGGTAGATCACTTAATGCCAAACCACTTTTGGCCAACCTGAGCCTTCAATTGAGCCAAGCTGCTGTAAAGCCTGATGCTATCAGGAATTGATTTCCGGGTGCAGAGCCTCCAAGCGCTCGATGCGTTGCTCCAAAGTGAGCTTGGGCTTGTCTTCGGCCTGAGGCAAGGGAGTACCGCCGGGCTCGAGAGTATGCGTAACGCCGAGGAAATTGAGCGTACCAATAGCCACTGCCAGCGCCATCTTTTGACGAGCCTCAGGGGAGGCAATCAGCGCTTCGCCGTGGCGTGTGTGGATGAACTCTCCCTCCATGAGTGCGGAAGGGCAGCGGGTGCCGCGGATGACCGCGAACCGCGCCTCCTTGTCCAGGTCGCCATCAGAAAAGTCGGCGCGGATCTTTTGCTCCTGGAATAGGGCCTTGTGGGCCTCGCCGATGCACGTTGCCAGCCGGTCGCTGTTGTTCTGGCCAGGGGTGGTGAAGATTTCCCATGAACTGGTTGTCGACTGGCTGGATCCAGAGTTGAAATGATAACTCACAAAGGCGTCAGCATTGACCCGGTTGGCGATCTTCGGGCGCTCGGAGAGTGAGATGAAGGTGTCATCATTGCGGGTCAGAATGCAGCGAACGTATGGGCTGAGCAACTTCTCTGCCCTCTGGCAGACATCAAGGGCCATGTCCGATTCCTTCAGTCCAGACGGGCCGACTGCTCCTGAGTCGTGGCCTCCATGGCCGGGGTCGAGAACTGCTGTTTTCATGGTGGGAATCAAAATTGCAGGGGAGGGAATCGAACCCACTCATACCGCTTTATGAGAGCGGCGACCAACCGGAGGTCATCCCTGCAAAAAAACGGGCCTGTCAATCAAACATGCGATTGTTGGCTAGGTGCTCCGCAATCTGCTTGCTGACCATCAACTGCTCCCGATTGAGGTCGGCAATCTGACGCTGGTAGTCGAGGCCAGCGACATAGACTCCTCCGCCCCCGCCGATTCGGCCTTGGGAGCCGGTGACGATGGCCTGATTGTCGCTCGAGCTTTCAATCCTGGAATCCAGATCAGTCCTTTTCTCGGTCAGGCTCTCAAGCTCAGCGGTCTTGGCTGCCTGTCCTTCGGTAAGGCCCCTCTCGACTAGCTCGGCGATTCGGAAGCCAATGGCCTCCTCTTTGCCGGCAAGAGCCTTTCTGGCCTCGTCTCCGGCTTCTGCTGCGGGTTGAAGTTTCTCCTTGGCGGCAAGCTTGTCTTTGGCGTCAGCGAAGGCAATGGCGCGACTCTCGGCCTCCTTGCTTCCGAGGCCTGCCTTTTCCAGATCAACGATCTTCTGGCGGATCAAAGCTTCGCGCTGCAATTGAGCCAACTTGGTCTCGTTACCATCAATCTGGGCATTGAGAGCATCAAGCTCCCGGTCGTAGTTGGCGACAAATTCGCGCCCTTCGGCCCGCTTTTTCTCTAGGTCTTTCTGGAGTTCGGCCCGTTTGGTCTCGATCTTAAGAAGTTCGGTGGCGGCCTCCATGTCTTTGTCGCGACCGATGACGTTAGGAAACTGGGCGAACTCCTTTTGAAGTTCCTCGGCAGAGGCATCACCCAGGTTGATCCTGATGGCGAAGTTGAAGCCCTCGCGAATCTTCTGCTCAGCCTTGTTGAGCTCTTCGATTTTTTCCTCAATTCCAAGCGCGTCGAAGCGGATCTTTTCCCTTGAAGCTAGCGCCTGATCAAAGGATTTCTGAGCCTCTTCGAGGTTCTTGGCCGTTTCGCGCAAGGCTTCGGCATAGGCACGTTCTGCGGCCTCTGCCTCCCGTTTGGCGCGGTTCGCATCAAGTTGAGCTTGGGAGGTTTTTCTGAGCCTATCCCCTTGTTGGTCGAGGAGCTTAATCGTCATCTCGGTGTCCTTGGCGACCTTTTCGGCGGCGCCATCACTCAAGTTGTCCATTTGGGCCTCTGCGGCTTCCCAGATCGCCTCTTTTTCGGCCTCAAGTTCCTCTAGTTTCTTGGCAATGTCCTCTTGGCTGGCAACCTCGCCTCTCAACTTCTGAGCGTTGAACTTTTGAAGAGCTTTATTTCCGCGATCTACCGATTCCTCTAGCGCATCAGTCTCCTCTTTCGATCTTGCGATCATGCGGTTGAACTGATCCATGGCCACGGTAGCCAATAGGATAGCCCAACCAATCGGACCGATTGATAGGTAGAGAGCCTTGAAGCCCCTGCTCAGCGTTTTCATGGCTACTCCCGTCCTGGCCATGCCGCCTACTGCGGCGGTGGCTTTTGCGGTTGAAGCGGCGGTGGCTGCTTTGTCAGTAGCGGTCTTTGCTGCGGTGGCAGCCGATGCTTGGCCCATTGCCGCGGCTTCTGCCCGTGCTGCGGCAGCAGCGGCATAGGTAGCCTTCACCTTTTCGATGATGGAGGAGACGTATGTGCCGATCTTAAGGGCTACCATGGCGACCCCAATTGCCTTGATTGTCGGAACCAGAGCTATTGACGCCCTAACCAAGGACGCGAGTCCGTTAGCAAGCCCTTCCCAGTCGACGGATTTGATCTTCGCGGCCACGTCTTCGACTGCCGGCAGGAAGGACCTGCCGAACTCGGCAGCAGCATCGGCGACTTGGGCCTTGATGATGCGCGATGAGTTGGCCGCACCATCCGAGGTCCGAGCGAAGTCGCCCTGGGCAGTGCCAGTCTTAGACAGGATCAGGTTGTAGGCGGCAAGGGCCTTGGTGGTCGGATCGAGAGTCTTCTTGCCGTCGCTGAGTCCCTGAGAGAATGCCTCGGCCTTGAGAGTGGCGTCATTGAGCAAGACGCCGTATCTGCGGATCGGTTCAGCCTCGCCTCGTAGAGCCGCACCAATGGCAGTTACCGCTTCCTCAACGGTCGTATTGTTGAAGCTGGCGAGGTCCGCAGCAAGCTCAACCATGCTCTGGGACATGGCTGCTGCCTTGTCCGGTGCAATGTCCATCGCCCGGAATAGGTTTCCGTAGTCGGAAGCAGCAGCGAGGGCAGCGGCCTTGGATTGGCCAAAGGCGGTGGCGCTGTTTGCAGCCCATGCGAGCATGCTCTCCGAAGAGCTCTGGAACACCTCATTGTTCTTGGAGACCACCTCACCCATGTCGGATGCCGCCTCGAGGGCAGCGCTGACCATTCCGGGGATGCGGCTGGCGGCTCTGCTCAGGCCATCGAACATGCGCTGGCCTATGCGGAACTCGAAGCCCTCCTTGATCCGCTTGGCTACTTTCGCAGCCTTCGAATCGAGTTCATCGAGCTTGCCGAAATTGCCTCCGACTGTGACTGATACGCCTGGCATGGTGGAATCGTTGTCGAGTCAATCGGACCGGCTTTACTCTTCCCGCTTCATGATCTCATCGAGACAGCGCATGAACTCGAGATCCGCGTAGGACTCTCCGGCGGGCTGCATGCCCTTTATCCAGGCGTCACAAGCCGTGATAGCCAGAAGCTGACGCAAGGGGATGTCGTGGATTACCTTATCCGCTGGGAGATTCAGGGCGACAATTCCTTGGGTTAGGAGAGTTAGCCACCAGCCGAACCCGCCGTTTTTTTTTGCGATGAAGGGTGGGGGGACTCCATCGCCAGAGCGGTTTGCTTGCGGGTATACCAGTGATGGAGAAGTTCGGCAGAGGCGGCATCGATCTCAGTGGCGTCGACTTCGTCTAGGAATTTGTAGAATGAGTCCAAGTAGGTATCATTCTCCAGCATCTCGAATAGCTCACGGGATGGACGTGTGAAGACGAAGAGAGCGGATGCGATGTCGTTTGGAGCCCATTCATCCGACCCAGAAGACAGCGGGTGCTCGATCTTGGCCAGGAACAGCTCATGGCCGAGCTTGAGCGGTACAAGCTTCTGGCCGATGACTGTTTTGGTATCAGGCAGGAATGCGCCGATGATCTCAGCGGGTGTCCGACCTTCGGACTGTTGGATTGCTTCAGCAATCTCAAGGAGTGATGCCTTCATACGGCTTAGACCGGATCAGCAGGCATGCTGGGATAGTGGGTCGCGGAAACCGTGATCTTTTTCGCGGCGGCGTTGGTGAAGTTCACCTGCGGGTCATCCACGAAGACGCGACCAGTATCGAAATCGATGCCTTCCAAGGTGCCGAGACCAGTGATTTCGTCGCCCTTGACGGGGACAACGGTATCGGGCTCGCAAATCACCTCAAAGTTGATCTTGTTGATGGTGCCGTGATCCACGCGGGTAACGGGGTCGCCGTCTTCGTCGTTGATCACATCATCACCACCGCCCGGTTGAACCGAGAAGGATTGGAGGATGCCGCTAGTGGTGACGGTGTGCGCCCCTGCGATCATGTTGGCGGGAACGCCCCATACGACTGCCTTACCTGAAATTTTCTTAGCCATGACTTTCTAATGGGTGTCAAACCTCAGGTTCCGGCAGAGGGGCACAGATTGCCCGGAACCCCGCAATGTGCTGCCAGCGGCCATCCTGGACGGTCAGCTCGGTCGTTGTGATCTCCCAGGCACTCAGCAACATGAGGCCGGCTGAGAATGTCTTGAATTCCTCACAGTCCGAAATCATGTCGTAAACCGCCTCTGCCTCTGCCTGTGCGGTCTCGACTGTGGTTGCATCCGCGTCATGGGCCACAGCACACAATAGAGTGATGTCCCAAACCTCTGCTTGGCCTGGATACATGTTTTCGGCACCACCCACCCGGAATAGGGCGTAAGGAGGTTCGATCACCTCATCTGAGGCGTCGCGCCGCACGGAAACCGGAGGGTCCAGGGACTCCAGCCAATCGGCGGCGGCTTTTACAAGGGTGCTGCGAATGTTCATCTTTTGCGGGTCCAAATGGTGGTGATGGTGACTCCCGCAACTGCCAAGACAGTCAAAGCTGACAGTCGAAGTCCCATTTTGGCCTCCTTGCCACCAAGACGAACTATGGTCTTTGTGATGACTTCAATCATGACTCCTCAACTGGAATTGCCTTCGGAATATCGAAGAACTCAATTTGGATCCTCCCATAGCAATCCTGAAGAGCATTCGGGCTCTTGAAGACGCCGCTATGCTCCAAGCCGTGATGATTCAGGCTCTCGAAAGAAATATTCTCATATCGATCATCATCAAGAGACGGCTCGCTTGGCTTGTAGCCTTTGCGGCCCATCTCGCCCCACGCGTGGAAGGGGAGCCACTTGGAGAGCCAAACGGTCTCATCCGACTTCGTGAAAAAGACGAGGCACTTCGAGACGATTCTGGAAAGTGCGGTGTCGCGATCTAGGGCGGGGTTGAAGTACACACAATGAACCGATTCAGGCCCGAGCGATGAAAGCTCATGGCAGGCCTTATCGATGAGGTTGCAGCCGTCGGAGTGGCCGATCAGGAGATCCCCAGGCTGGATGATCTTCGCCAAATTTTGAGCGCGGCGTTTGTTGCCGAACCGAACCCCGAGAAGACCACGCCAACCAGGCGCGAACTCAATGACCTTCAAGCCTCCTCTCTTGCGGAACTTATCAGCAGCACGGCCCGTAGTGCCAGCCCCACCGTCGGAGACGTTGAAGCCATGGACTAGAATGACCCTTTCAATTTTCATTGAGGCGGCAGGCGCTTGAGGATTTCCAAATTCACCTTGCGCTGCTCCTGCTGAAACTGCTGCTGCTCGGTCTTAAACTGGAGCTGTTCGGCGCGGATCAGCTCCATGGACCTCTCAAGCGACTCCTTCGCCTCATTAAAGCGCTTTTCCCTTTCCGCATTGATCGATTCGATTTCATGTCTTGGACAGAATGCCTCGGCAAGCTCCTCTGCCGTGGGGATCGTTTGTTTGATCTCCTCAAGGTCTTTCGCCACCTCTACCTTGAATTCGCCAAGATCCTTCTCCGTGCCCACCACGCTGCTCTCAATGGTGGAAGCCTTCACGCCCTGGGCATGAATGTACTTAGCCCCCCAAACAAAGGGAGTGCCGGCCATTGCTAACACTGTTAAAAACGTGGCGAGCTGTCCCCACTTTTTGTTGGCGATGAATGGGAAGATATTGGGCATTGAAGAGAGTTGATTGGAGACTGGTTGCGCGGGCAGCGTTTGTGCCCGTGTTCAAATTCATTCCTCAGGATCTGGCTCCGGCTCCTCCGGTGGCACGATCTCGAAAAGCCTAGTTTCCTTGTTGAAGATCACATCAGAGCGGCCAAATCCTAGTTTTGCTCGGTTCGTGTATCGCCTCACGTTTAGCTTGTTGAGCGCGTCATTCATTCCGGCCCCCAGATCATCCTTGATGCTGGAAAGAACCAGCAGCCTCTTAGGATCAGCATTAAGCAGAGCTATCAGGCGATCATCAGGGAGGGTCCAAATCCACTCATGCTCTGCGTTGACCTTGGCAACTGCATGATTGGTCACCTCTGCAACCCGGAGAATACCTGCATTAAATCGTTCAATGTCCTTTTGGAGTTGAGTCTTCTCAGGGGTTTCTGAATCAGGGTGTAATTTAACTTCCTGAGCGATAGCAAAGGAACCGACAAGCAAGCTGGCGATCAGAGCCAGCAGTTTCATGGTATGTTTCATTATAGTTAGGGTGTTGAGTTAGTGATTGTTAAGGCGCATAAATCCTTGCGGCCATCAGATGAACCGCAGTTGAGGTAGGACTTCCGGCGGCATCATTGGTTGAGATAATGCGCAGCTTTCCAGATCCATCCGTGGAGGTAGACCCTCCCGTGGTCGTTGCTGTGTAAACCGTTGAAGTATCTCCATGAGTGCCAGAGATGGTAGCTGTGATATTGCCCGATCCATCCGAGTGAATTTTGATCATTCGCTTCTGCGTCCAAAGAGATCCCGTGGCGAAGTTTACCCAACTGCCAGCTGTGAAGGTGGTTCCATCGTGCGCAATGGCGCGTATTCGGTGATTAGTTCCATCTGTGCCAATTTCCACTCCGAACCCGTGATCGTTCAATCCATCAGCATCCCAAGCAGCGACCGTTGAATTTCCAAAGATAAACCGAATACCCGCTTCTCGGTCTGCCGCGCTGGATTTGTTAATATGGAGACATGCAGAAGCCGCCAGCTCGCGCCCGAATTGAGAATCACGGACGGAGGTATGATACCGCGTAATCAGCGTCACTGATCCGTATCCGCTGGTTGAGGTTCCAGAGGTCACGGTGATTCCCCCTTCATCAATGGTCGCCGCTGATCCCGTTCCGCTGGTCGCCTTCAATAGATTATTGTGGATGCTGATAGGCCAAGCTACGCCGATGGAATCCATCAGCCATGCATCAACGAGCGCCCGCGTCATAATTGCATTATCTGACGAGGCGGCTTGCGCTGTGGCTGAGATTTGCCCGGTGAAATCAACGTCTCCCGTCATGTTGTCGCCGTCGTAGGTGCCGGAGTTAGCAGCGAAGCTCAGCGAATTACCCGAGGCGATTTCAATGCCGCTTGTGATAACCGAGGCGCGGGTAACTTGCGCAACCTGAAGATCAATCGTGTCGCCTGAAAGGGCATTGATCCTCAATCTGTCGTTATCCTTGAGGAATGTGTAATTGGAGAAATTAGGGTTAATCGTAGCACCAACATCAGAGAACCAAAGACCCGCATAATTGCCCGTGGACTCGTCCCCGGTGCGGATTTCTGAGCCGCCACCAGTGACAAGCAGGTGATCTTGAATGGTTGCATCTCCAGCAATGTCCAACCCCCCAAAAAGCGGGCTATCATCCGTCCACAGCTCAAGCGCCTCGCGGAATGCCTGACGCTCTCCGGCAGTATCAATGTTTTGCCCCTCGGTGCCGGTAAACTCCGCCCATGCGGGCAGAGCACTCAAGGCCAGGGCTGCGAAAGTAATGATCTTATGAAATGTCATCGGTTGCCTCTAGTCGGTTGGTTGCTTGGTTCCAAAAAATGATTCCCATCTCTGCGATGTCTGCATTTGCGGCGGCCTTGGTGGCGTAACTTGGCACCGTGGCATTCTCAAAGTGCTGCTGCGCTTCTCCTGCGGTGGCCACGTCAACCTTGTCCTTTCGGATCGTCCTCGCATCGATGTAAGCCTCTGGGTCTGGCTGCTCCTCTGGTGATCCTTCGTCATCCCGAATCACGTCGTTGTGTACGCGCACCTTGAAGGTCTTCGTGGAAGTCGGTGTGTTATTTGCAGGGATTCCCCATGAGATCTCTCCAATCAGGTCCACATAGGCCTTATCGTTAGTCTCATCAGCATCCTTGTTAAGGAGTGCGTCCAGGGGCACTGTGTTGAAGCTGGGCGAACCAAGGTAATATGGGGAGCTTCCGCTGTCGGTAAGGACAAATCCGTCCTCAAAAACGACAACAGTGGAGTCGTATTTTCCCTCTTCCTTGGCCGCGAATTTAACCACTGTGCCGGCGGGGTGCTCGACTCTGGCGCCTGAGCGGACGAAAACGATCTCCATCGAGGCTGCGTCTCCGCGCTTCTGCTCGATTGTGTCTACAAGTGCGGAATCGTTCTCAGCCCGCGCCAATTGCAGGAAATCAACATCAACGATCACGAGCATGTTGATTTCATGCTGTCAAACTCCTCACATTTGGGCCTGAGCCTTCGCGGCATTGCGCTCGAGAATCGCTTGAGTGGCCTTGATGAGGCCTCGCTGGCGCCGGGTGACGGCCAGCCTTGCGCGTGCCTCCATGTCCCCTGGAAACCAATGCTGAGAGTTGAAGATCCGAATGCCGACCCTCCCAGTGCCTTTGGAAATGTTCACGCCACCTGGTTTGTTGCCGTGGCGCGTGATCCATGCGGGCGTCTGGCGCTTGGCAGTTTTGAGTTGGCGGGCAGCAGATAGCCATCCGGCATTGAGTTCGCCGACTTTCTTTTTCTGACTGCGAACATAGGCCGTCAAGAGTCCTCGCCGAGTCACAGCTCCATTGATTCCCCTGAGTTTGCGAGTTCGCCCCGTGCGTGGGTTCCGTGCGATCTTGTGAATCCGAGCCAAGTCGGCTGTGCTCGTCGCCACCTCTCTCAGCTTCATTTTGTGATCATTTCCGATCCTCCATTCGTGGCCGGCCTCAATCATTCCCCAAAGCACTCCTTCCTTCTTTTTGGAAGTAGGGAAGATCTTGCGAATATCTGATTCCACCTTGGCTTCACCTTGTTTTTTTGCGGTCAGAGCGATGCCGCCAGAGTCTGAGAAATCCTGTCCCTTGCCCTTTCCCGGCGGGGTGATTGCGATCATGTGGCCGACGAGAATGCCGGCCTGCTGCTCCACTACCTTGCGGATGTCCTTCTTGCTGGCTTTGGAGAACATCACCATAGCCGATTGAAGCCTCAGAGTGTCGACCTGGATGTCCAGCATAGGAACGATGGGCAGTCAATGCGGGGCATTTTAAGGATTTTGTGTGAAAGGAACCTTCTGATTGAGCCATTCTTGTCGTTTCCCACACCCTGGGCAGTCTGTGATGCCTACTGCTTTCGCGACCGGCTTAGCTACCACTTTGACCACATCCCCGAGTCCGCGGTATTTGCGCGAAGAGACGCGTCGAATCGGCTTTGGATTATCAGAGCTCATCGGCGTCAATGGCCTCTCCGGTCACTCCTGGCGGGAGTGTTCCCAGCTTGGTCGATCTGACGCACTCATACCGGATATTTACCACGCGCCGTGTGCCGCCCACATCTGGTGGCGGGATCTCTACCCAAGGTGATTTCCAAGAATCCGGGTCGCCTACATCACCTGGACCCGTGAATTCCCATGTTTGATTCTCCAGGTAAAACGAACGAGAAACCGTAGGGCTTGGATCGTCCCAGCCATCTGGCTCCTCCAGCACGTCCCAGGTGATCTTAAAATACGCCCCTTCAAAGGTGTTTGGCACGATCCACCGAAAGCGTGAGAACTTGAAGTTGTGGAGATCCAGTCTGGCCGCCAAGCCTGCGGCTGCCGGATCTGGCTCAAAATACGCATGCTCAGGAGATCGATCTCCGGTCGGATACCCAGACTCAAGAACGCCCATATCTGACCAATCGAGCCCCGCAAATATTGCAGACTTCGACGCCGATCGCGCATCTGCAACCGTGATCGGGTCTTCTTTGGTATCGGTGAAGCCGCCAGTGAATGGGGGAGAGGAAGTATATTCAATTTCGAAATCAGGCGTGTTGGTGTTTGCTGGATTATACCCGGCCACCGGCCCCACCTGAGAAGCATGCTTAGGCACCGCCTCCCACAACTGCTCTCCTCCGCCACCCCATGCGCGTCTCAACTTGCTGTAATAGGTCGTGGCATCCGTTGAATGGGGATACACCTCGCCCACGCCATGCGCTATCTCAGTTTCAGCCGTAGGCACCGGGCAGATCAGACCTTCCAGACAGCAACACCCGGCCACCTGCTCGAAGTCGTTGATCGTTTCGATTTCCATCAGTCTGAAGATCTAGCGTAAGTCATTACCCCGCCGCACTGAGTCACCAAAAAGCTGCCGCAACCAGTTGGAGAAAAGTAGGCCTGTCCGCTGGTCACCGTCAGAAGGCCGATGGGTAAGATTGCCGTTCCCGTGCCTGTTGGGGTGGTTGGATTGGTCGTATCCGTGTAATCCTGTGCGCCCGTGTAAACGATTGCGTTCCACGTTGGCGAGCCTGTGGCCGTCTCGATGCCAGGAAGCATCAGGGAATCATCATCATCCGTATTGAACGAAACCCCCGAAATGGAAACCTCTAGCAGCCATTGGCCATTCCCGACGCCATCGAGATCGTAATACGGGATATTCAGATTCTTATCTCCAATTGCCACGGCGCCACCGCGCACAGCCTTGGAGGAAAATCCATCATTGGGGTTGTAAATCTGACCAAGAGCGCAGGCCGGCGGAGCGGAGCTGGTGCCTCCTTTGCCGGATGCCGATACTACGAAGCCATTGGGTCCATACTTGGCCAGAACACCTTTACCCCCGCGCATTTGAAGCCTGGACTCCAATGCGGCAAGAAATTCGTTCCATTTGCGCGAACTGAGCGCGCCTTTGAAGTTATCGAACATGCTCAGTAGATCAATGGTTTGAAGCCACCGCGTCCGCTCAGCTCCCAGCTCTTGCGAATCTCATAGATGTGACCACGCTTCCGATACGTCGCGCCAACATACATCCAGTTCCTACCCTCCCCAAATGCTGGGTTCGGACCTGAGGGTGAATCAATTTTGCCTAAGTCGCCCAAATCGCTGGGCCTGGACGTTGAGAAAGTAATTTCTGTCCAGACAGCACTTGGGACACGGTAGGCCTCGACGCCCGCAAGATCTCCGGGGCCAAAACGGTCGAACACTCCAATAGTGTCATTGGTCGTTGGTTGCCCGGTCTCTGGATCAACGAAAATCGCTCCATTTAGAGGCGCGGAAGGGGTGCCCGCAAGTGTGGTGACGAAGTCCTTGTGTAGTTGGATCGGGTCCTCACTAACAGCTCCGTTTAGCTCGTAGGTGGGATTGGGGAGAGAGACCAAAAACCCCTCATAAAGGTAGGTCATACGGTAAAAGGTTCCCGCATGGGATTGCCCAAAACTTCGCTTGGAGAGGGCCATGGAGGTAAATCGTGGGTGAACACTTCCCTCTGGCCGGATCTTCGATGGGAATAGAGCAGCCGGCACCATTTCCACGCGCGTGATCATATCCACGCCGTATCGATCCATCTCCCCGCTTTCGGTTGGTTGAGGGATGGATTTGTTATTGATTCCTCGAACGCGTGGTGCCATTGTGTACCCATGGCGCAGTCAAAATTTGACCTTTCTAATTGGGGTCATACACGCCTGATGACTGGCAAAAACACAGAGACCAAAACCTTCGAATTATGAGCACAAGAGGATGGGAAAACGGCAGCAGGGTTCCAACTTACGATCCTCGAGAAGAGGACGAGGACGAGCGCCCTAGGACCGCTGATCCTGCCGCGCTGGTCATGGCTCGTAGGCTTGTCGGATTTATGCTTGCTGATACCCACCCAGCTCTTGGCATCGAATGCCTCGCGCTGGTCACAGGCATTGGCTACGATGGGTCGAGCATGTCCGACATCGCCAAGCGTCATCTCTGCACCAGAGCCGCGGTAAGCAAGCGATGCGTGGAGCTTTGCGACGCCTTTGGAATACCGCCCGTCCGGGCAATGAGGCCCGAGAAGACGAGGCGCAAATGCAGAGCCGCAAGAGTTCGTCAAAACATCAGCGCATGAGAAAGACCCCCGAAGAGAAACGGGCATACGACCGCCTTTGGTATGCTAGAAACCGGGAAAGGAAGCTTGCCACGAACGCTAAATGGAGGGCTGAAAACCAAGATAAGGTTAAGGGTTATCGCTACGAAAGGAGCGAAGAATACAAGGAGCGTAACAGCTATGCGAATCGGAAGGACTACCGGAATCAATGGCAAAAGGAAAAGCGGGAAAAGTGCCCCATTTTTGCCACTAAAGCCAGACTTAGAGCTAGGATTCATCAGGCTCTAAGCAGCAGAGGCTATTCGAAGGAGTCCAGTACCGCAGAGATCCTTGGGTGTGATAATCTGACTCTGAAGCGCCACATCGAAAAGCAGTTCGTAAAGGGCATGAATTGGAACAATCGTGAGCTGTGGCACATCGACCATATCGTTCCGTTGTCTAGTGCTAGCTCAGAAGATGAGATAATAGCACTTTGCCATTTCTCAAATCTCAGGCCGATTTGGGCTCAAGAAAACTTGGCAAAATCAGCCTCAATAGTCGATTGCCAGCCCGAACTCAAATTGGACATCAGATGATTACGGATTTTGACGTTTGCGGGGATGTCATGGAAATCTCTACTGCCCCGCTGCCACCATACATTCGCGCTACTCCAACCGGATTGGACCTAGACAATGATTTGAGTTTTGAAGAGTGGGAGGCGATTGCAGCGAGTTTTGGGACTGCACTACAGACAGCGGCATGGTGCATCGGTGACTGGCTCGTCTATGGTGAGCGCAAGTGGGGCCGTCAGCTACTTATGGAGGGTGAGGAATTCGACCCTTCCACGCCTAGCCGAATTCCAACCGAAGTATTCAACCATGCTGTTGCAGCCACAGGACTGGACAGGCAAACGTTGAGCCAATACGCGAGCGTGTGCCGGAAGATTCCTATTGCTGATAGGCGCGAGGGCCTTTCCTTCGGGCATCACCGTCTCCTTGCTCCGCTGCCTCCCGTAAAAAGGGAAGAATGGATTTCACTCTTAGATTCCGAATCTAAGAACAAGCCTACTGTGAAGCGTTTGGCCCTCTCTATTCGAATGGCAGGCGATGAGCCCCGCCTCGTCTCCGATGAAGAGATTTCCTCGCGTGGTTCCCATGCCGGCCATGACAACTACGTCCCGCACATCACGCGGTTGCTGACCTGCCTTCGTAAGACTGTCCCGAACATGGACGAAGATCAGCGCGAAGCTCTCAAGCAAGACTCCGCTCCCCTGATGGCGATTCTTGAGGATCTTTAACGCCTCGTCGGGCGTGCAATAAATTCACCTATCAGCGATCCTGGCTGAATAGCTGGTTTCTGGACTCGGAATGACCGGCTCTTGTAGGTGACAGGCGTTTTGATTTCCGGGGTGTTCTCAAGGTCAGAAAGTAGGATCTTGAATTCAATGTCGCCATCCTCGGCGAATCCTCCCTCGACCAGTTCACGCCCATAGGGCGACTCGTTCACAATCGCGGTGATGTTCTCGCCGTCGATGGTGATAGGCACGCCAAAGGCCTCCCTGTGTTCCAGGAAGGCCTCGGCTAAATCGGCTGCGGTGGCCGCGTCCATGATTACTTCTTGGACTTGCCCTTGCCTTCAGGGGCCTTTTTTTCATCGGGATCTTTGGCCTCGGGAGCGGGCTCCTTGGCTTCGGACTCCTTGGTCTCCACTTCAGGATCACGATTCTCCACTTCAGGATCACGGGATTCAACGGCATCCTTGGGAGCATTGTTGATTTCAACAGCGCGTCCGATGTGGACCAGTTCGGCAGCAGTGCGGGTATCCACGTTCTTGGCAGTTGAGCCTTTGTCGTAGTGCTTACCCTCGATGGAACACGCCTGGAGGATTTTCAGATTTTTCATGATGATAGGTGGTTTGGTGGTAGTTGATGTGATGGTTTGGTGGTTTGAGGAGGCGGCGAAACCATCACGCCGCCTCCTCGTCGATCAACCAATCAGGATCAGTCAGTAAGAAGATCCTGAATTGCTGCGAAGCTCTGAGCACGGCGAACGCCGAAGTCGTAGAAGCAGTCGGCAGTGATGCGGATGAGACCTTCGGTGTCCTTGATGTAAGGGTTCACCGTGAAGTCGATGCCGCCCCACTGCGCGAGGATCGAATCGGCGAAGTTGCCGAAGACCATCGCGGAGCACACTGCACCGGAGCTGCCTTTGGTAAGGTTGCTCGGTACCGACTGGGTGACGCCAGCCTTGTAGCCCATGAAGGAATCGTCGCGGTCCTCTTTCCAGAGGAAACGACCGGAACCTGCATCAATCGCGGTTTCCTGTGCTTTGCCGCGAACTTCGGCATTAGTCAGGAATCCAAGCGAACCGTTGTCGGCGTTGGAGGTGGCGACAGCAGTCTTGAGCTTGATCGCATTGGCGCGAGTCAGAGCCAGGCCGTCAGTGCCACCAGCAACGCTGCCGATGCCAGCGGTGCTAAGGATGCCGGTGGGCTCATCGGAGCCACCGCCATTGATGGCAGCGGTTTCCATCAGCACGGCAAGAGCACTGGTAAGGTCAGAGCGCAGGATGGCTTCCCAGGCGAGGGGAGACTGAGCAAGCAGTTGCTTGGAGTACTCCACAAAGCGACCAGCGCGTTTCGGATTGAAGTCTACCAGACCAGTGGTGGGGCTGGATTCTCCGAGAGCAGCATTCTCGGTGGCCTTCGCAGGAGCGGTGCCGGTGAGAAGCTTGGGCAGGGAGAAGTTGCCTTGCAGGTTGGTCAGGAACTGAGTGCCAAGACCGCGGAGAACCAGCTTGTTGTAAAGCAGCTCGATGAATGGGCCATGGGTGGTCAGGATGGTGTTGCCGCCCTGGTCGCCACCGGAACCGCCAGTGGCAGTCATGTCGCGGCGTCCGTGTTGCAATGCAACCATCGGAACGCTGAATTGGCCGGAGAGACCGATGCCGAAGTTTTGAGCTTCGCGCTGGGCCTCTTCGTGCATCTCGCGTTCCACTCCTTCGAGGGGGCGGCCAGAGATCACGGCTTGGATGCCGCGAGCCATGGAGAAGCGATCAAGGTCGCGGGACTCGGTCTGGCTAGGAGCGGCTGGAGTGAAGCTGCCTTGGCGCTCAATCAGGCTATTGTAGACCTGGCCGCGGAATTCCTCAGCACTCATGCCGTCACGAACGGCGGCATTGTCGTCGACGCTGATGCCTTGGCTGCGAGCTTGGTCGGCAATGGCGGTGATGTTGGCAACCCGAACGCGCTCATTCTCGATGGCACGCTGCACCGTTTCGCCAGAGTTGGGGTTAGGTGCGGGTTCGCGGACATGAGTAACGGCGGGTGCGCTGGGCTGGGTGGAAGGCTCGGAACGCTGGGCGGTAGGAGCTGGGGCAGTAGCAGCGGGCGCGGTAGCGGCAGGCTGCGAGGAAGGAAGCAGAGCACGAAGCTGGTCATCACTCATGCTGTCCTGAAATTCGATATTCGCGGCACGAAGGGCGGCGATCATTTGTTCACGATTCATGGTATTGGAAGAATTGGAGTTATTGGAATGCGCGGGATCATTTGCACCCCGACCGACTCCCACGGAATCATCGGCAGGGATGGAGACGATGCTGATCTCATAGGGTTCCCAATCGGTCACCCGCTCGACTTCCACGCCGCCGGGTTTCGTTTCGGTTTCCCTTTTGTGAATTCGGTATCCGACCGAAACCAATCGGCGGATTCCATCCACTACATCTTGGAAAATCTCTTCGGCTCGGGCGCTTTTGCCAAAGCGCACAACGGCACGGCCTCGCTTGTCCTTGTCGATCTTGGCCGACTCCACCACGCCGATTTGGTCGCTACGGTTATGGTCGACCAGCAATGCGCCGCCGTTGTTGAGCCTGCCCATACGCGCTGCGCCTGGGCTGTGGTCTAGGACTTCGGAGCCGAACCAGCGCTCAACGGGGGTCTCGGATGAGAAAGAAACCGAGACAGTGCGCGCCTTTTCATCGATGCCACCACGCTCAAGCTCGAAGCTCCGAAAGAAGGTATCCCCCTTCGGCTCTTCGTCGCGTTTGCGAAGAAATGGATTCTTTCGATTCGGCTTCATTGGATCAGTCGTTGTTGTCAATCTCAGCCACCACGGCAGGGGACTTCGGAGGGTCAATCAGCTCGGGCAGGATCACGCCGAGGCTTTCTGCAAGGTCTGTGTCGGCCTTGATCGACTTGAGAACTTCGTGGATTTCGCCTCCTCCTTCGGACACGACCTTGCGTAGCGAAGTCTGGCCGGACCGGATGGCGAGGATTGCGGCCTCCATGTCCTTCTTGGGGTCGACCCATGCCCAGCGACGGCCTTGAAACTCAGGCACGTTGAATTTCCACATCTTT
>CAZIPY010000324.1:0-4090 GCA_964541125.1 uncultured Luteolibacter sp.
TTGATCTACGGTAGAGGGTATGGACATGGGTGATGGGTGTGATGGGATTAGAGGCGGTTGACCTTCTGCAGGTAGGAGTGGAACTCGGCAGCTTCAGACCAAGCTTTGCGCTCGATGCGGATTGCGCTGCGGCGGAAGACCCACGCGCCGAGGCCGAAGCCAACTGCGATGAGAAACATCGCGGCGAAGAAGAGGAAGATGGGTTCAGGAATCATGATGATGGGTGGTTAGGGTTGGCTCTTTCTTTGAGCAGGGCTTTCACTTCAGGGTCTGCCATCAGACGGGCTTGAAACTTCGCCAGCGCCATGCGCTCATACTTTTGGTATGCCGATTTGCTGACTCCGCAGCGTTCGATCATTTCAGCCATCGAGACCTCGCCTGGTGGTGGCGCTTCTCCCTCGACTTGATCTACCGCCAACACTGCAAGGGCGTAGTCGATCTTGGCTTCTGTAAGTGGTCTGAGCATGGGTATGATTAGGAGCGTGCTGCGTTGAAGAGGCTGAGTTGGGCTTCCTCTGCCTGCTTGATGCAGGCGGCGGTTACTGAGCATTGGTGGGATAAGTCGGAGGCCTCGGGCAGCAGGTCGGCGGCTGCCTCAAGAAGAGCAATTCGCTCCGCAGGTGAGGTTTGAGTGCTCTCGATGCTGGCGACGCCAAATCGGATGAGTTTTTCTTGGGCGGTTTTGGTATCCATGAATTGGGATGGGTCAGATCTTGAGGAACTGTTCGATGCGGCGGCGGGTAGGCGCGTAGAGGCCGCGATTCACGGCGAGGGAAACGGTGTTCCTTGCTACGCCAAGTTTGTGGGCAAGGTCGCTCATGCTGAGTCCGCGTTTCAAAAGAGCGACTTTCACACGCAGTGCGAATTCCTCTTGTGCGCGTGTGCGCTTGGTGTTATCAGTCGTGCGTTGCATCTGCACACAAATTCTCACACAGTGCGAATTTGGTCAACCCATAAATTTACTCAGTGAACGATTTCCCCCCTCGACTACTCGCTCTCAGAAAATCCCTAGGGCTCACACAGTCCCAAATGGCTGATAAAATGGGTCTCAGCATGAGTTATATTCATCAGCTCGAAGCGGGAAAGCGCACTCCGAGCGATTCCGTTCTTACAATCACCAGTATGATGGAAGAGTTGCTGAATGCTGGATTGGTTTCCTCCGAGTCAAATGCACCAACCGTGAAGGAGCCAACTACTCAGTATGGAAATGCATGCCGGATGATTCCCGTCTATGGATGGGCTCATGCTGGAGAAGCTGAGGCATACGAGGAAATGGCAGGCGACTGGCAATACAAGGTGCCAACTGAGAGCCGAGATCCCCAAGCGTTCGCCGTGCAGTTGGAAGGCGACTCCATGGAGCCCAAGTTTAGCGAGGGCGACATGATTGTGGTTCAGCCATCTGAGGCTCCCTACAGTGGCTGCCTGGTCGTCGCTAGGTATGCAGATGATGGAGTGATCTTCAGGCGCTTCGAGGTGTCTGGAAAGACCATCACCTTGGTGCCTCTTAATACTCGCTACAACCCTACAGAACATGAAGTCGGTGACTTCTCATGGATCTACCCTGTGTGGGGTAGGTGGACTCAAGTTTGGAGGAAGTGATGGCCTTCGAAATCAACTTCAAGATGAAAGGTGCGGCTGCTTGGTTCAAAGAGAACTCGGAGCAAGTGTTTGATGCGCTCGATGTGCCAAACGATGACAAAATCGGAGAGCCGCTTAGGAAAGAGAGTGCTGCGCGAATTGCTAGTCATTTGATGGGTGAAAAATGGGAGGGTGAGCGCTTTATGAGTGATGGCCTATTTGCGGAGCAGATGCGCGAGTTGTTATGGGCGCTTGGATACTCAAGGCCGCAGGGTGTCGACCGGCGCTCCATTCACAACCTCAAGAGTTTTCCTGCGCTGAAGAGGGTGTTCAATGTTTCGACTAGGCTTTCACAAGGAGCTGCACGTCGTAAAATCGACCTCACCTCAGAGGGGCTGGAAAACGAGCCGAGTTATGAACTCGTGACTGAAGATGAGAAATTGAAGGAACGTTGGAGGGTTTTGGGCGGAGCGAAGAATATGATCGCCGAAAAAACTGATCCGATTTGGGTGCAGCTATCCGACTTCGGCTGGCCTTGGCCTCCCTTCTCAAAAGACACCGGTGGCTGCGCCTTTCTTAGGGGTGTGGTGTCGAAAGCAACTAGTAAAGATTGACCAAATTATGAAACGAGACATGGACCTTATACGAGACCTGCTGCTTTTTATTGAGGAGCAGCCCGCAGGTGAACTCACTCAACAGATCGCCTATGATGATGAGAAACACACCGGCGCTGAAGTGGTAGGGCATTTGAAGATGTTGCTCGACGCCGGGTATGTTGACGGGCAGATGGACGGCACGATCCGGCAACCTCTAATTGCAATTCATGGCCTGACCATGCCTGGTCATGACTTCATAGATTCTATTCGTCATGATGGGGTCTGGAATGAAACAAAGGAAAAGATGGCAGAGTATGGAGGGTCAGTGGCTCTTGCGACAGTCCAGGCATTGGCCATCAAAGTTGGCGCTAAGATGCTTGGATTGGAGTAATGAACTTTGAGGAATACATGAAGCTCGCAGGGGCTTTACTGGCCTCCTTGGGCGGAGGTGGAGTGGTTGTAGTGGCGCTCTCTAGTTGGCTGGGAAAATATTGGGCGCAAAAGATCTTGGCGACCGAAACCCACAAGCTGCAGTTGCTGCGTGATCAGTTTCAGATTCAATACGCCAGTCTGCACAAGGAGCAGAAAGAAATCATTCAACTGCTCCATGAAAATTTGTGTGATCTTCGTGAGGGAGCTGGGAGCTTCTCTTTTTCGATTAAGATGATCTTGTCTGTTGATGCGCCTGAGGCGGACTTTATACAGAAAGTTATCCAAGCAGCATTAGATAACTACAGCAAAAGGATCGTGGGGCTGTTAACTGCCTACAAAGCGAACACTCTATATCTCGACGAAGAGTTATGCGCCAAGATCCAACATCTACTGGATACCTGCAATGGTGCGACATTCATATACTACAGGGGACCAGAGAAGCCATGGCTCATCGACAAGCAGTTCATTGAAGACCAATGGGGTGATCTGGAAGCCCGCAGAGAGGATATCGAAAGTCAGATCGAGGAAATACGGGCAGACTTTAAGAAGCTGCTTGGGGTTCATGTGGATTAAGTAAAAAACACCCCCCATGCTACAATGCCTGCATGGCTGGGGAATCCACTAAGCAACTCATTCTATTCGAGAGCGAGCAGAGCGTTAACCAGGACGGCTCTATTACTGTGCGGCCGAAGCGGATGTGCACGGGTCAGGAAGTGGATGTGCAGCGCGCCTGCAAGCTGCTTGGATTCAAAGACCGTGAGTCGATCTATCGGCTGATCGATCAGAGAGAGTTGAAGGGCTGGAAGCCAGACAGCAAACGCGGCAACGGCAAGTGGAGGATTGATCTGCAGAGCGTTTTGGATTACAAAGCCCGCATGCAAGCCAAGTGCGGCTGAAGCACAAGGTGGATAAAATGCTACGTCTTGCCGCTCATGCGGGTAAACAAGTGCTGTAAATCGCCAATGACAGATGCTGGCGGCGTAGAGCCACTTTGGTCGGTGTCCGGTGAGGAAAATGGAGTGAAAGTAGCGGGCGGTGGCCGGTCGTGACCGGCGGTGAAAAACCAAAACGGAACACTTGTGCCATGGTGCGGACCTCAGCCGAGAAGGCTAACCGTCCAAGACCATGAAAGAACACTTCATTTCCCAAATCCGACACTTCATCACCGGCCTCGCCTTCATGGGCGGGTTCCTGGCCGATAAGAACATTATCAACGCTGCCGATGCAGAAGCTGTAAACGCAGCTGGTGCCGCCCTCGTTGAGCCTTCATCCGTGATCCTAGGCGCTGTTGCTGCTGCAGTCGCACGCCTGCTCATCACTGGAGCTGGCAAACTCTTCGGAAGAGGAAATGGGTCCGCAGCGCGGTTGCTGCTCGCGATGTGTGCGGCGGGAGTCCTGATGGGTGGACTTCCGTCGTGCACTACCGTGACCAATCCTGACGGCACGGTGACCAAGGAAGCTGACACCGATGCTATCGAGAAGGG
>CAZIPY010000325.1:0-5630 GCA_964541125.1 uncultured Luteolibacter sp.
TTAGCAATCCGCCACATTGCCTCCACCTGGCTGAACAAGACGAAGCTGGATGCGAAGCCAGTCTTCGCTTGGATTGCCACCTTCGATGAAGCCGAGCTGCAACAGTCGGCAGTGGATTCGATGGTGCGTGGTCTATTGTTCCGCGACAAGGTCGACCCCGACAAACTCAGCAAAGAGATCCTCCTCTTGGAAAACGAAAAGGCGAAGTCGAACATGCTCTATGGACTGATCAAGTCCTCGGCTTCGCGGCATGCATACGATGGCGGCTACTTGCAGATGCCACCCTTCAGAGCCATGACGGCCGAAAAGGCGGCTGAAATGGCCAAGACCATCCCAGATGCCGACTTGAAGGATGAAGCTATCAAACTGGTGGAGCGTGCTGCCGCAGAGTTAGAGCAATAAGAGAGGGAAGCCCTCTTCATCTGAGATCTTTTTGAACTCACAGCTTGGCAAAGGGAAACGCTCTGTTACAAACCCCACCCGCTCATGCATTCGCACCGCTATTCTATTTACTGCCTTCCGCTCTCTATTAAGAGCGTGGACCAGTGGAATGATGCCTGTGGCGCAATGGCCGTCCGTACTGAAACCACTCTTCTTTTCAAGGGCCTAGGCGGGCCTGCTGAGCACTAGATTTTCATTCATAGAATTCTCTTTTTGACAGCCCCGCCACCTCTCCGGTGTGCGGGGCTTTTTTGTTTCCGGGTGGGTCGTCGATCCGCCCAAGCCCTTTCCCCATGAAACCATGAAAACCAACAACGACAGACATGAGAGCCTCCTGGCTGAACTCGGGAGGCTGCCGCGGTGTTACTGGATTCTGTTCAGTGGCACCTTGATCAACCGATTCGGGCACTTTGTGATCCCGTTCCTTGCGCTGTACTTAAAGCGTGAGGGCTATGATGCCTGGGTCATCGGCGCGAGCCTCACCACCTACGGCTTGGGTGGCCTGCTGGCCAACCTCGGCGGTGGCTGGTGTGCGGACCGCGTTGGCCGCAAACCCACCATTCTGTTCTCCTGCGTTGGCGCAGCGGTTTCCATGCTGTGCCTATCGCAAGCGCATGGCTCAGTGTGGATCGTGGCGCTGAGTGGAGCAGTCGGTCTGACCAGTATGATGTACTTCCCGGCCGCAAGCGCTCTGCTTGCCGATTTGGTGCCCGCAGACTTGCGGGTGCGCGCCTTCGGTTGTCAGCGGCTGGCTGTGAACCTCGGTTTTGCGCTGGGCATGATGACAGCAGGTGTGCTCGCCGAGCATTCCTTCCTGTGGCTCTTCATCATTGATGCGGCCTCCACACTCTTGCTTGGCCTGATGGTGATGATCGCCATGCCTCCGGGCAGGAAAGCCTCCACAGCCAATGCCGGTTGGAGTCCGGCACTGCGTTCGATGCGCGCCAACACCGCCTACCTGCGTGCGGTATTCGCTTCGTTCTGCATTGCCATGATCTTCTGGCAAATGAGCAGCAGCTTTGGCCTGCACATGACTCAAGTCGGCGGCCACAGTGAGAAGGCGTTCGGTCTTCTGATGGCTCTCAACGGCCTGATGATTGTGCTCTTTGAGTTGCCGCTGACCTCGATCACACGGCGCTTCCATGCGCCCCGCGTGATTGCAGTGGGCTACCTCACGGTGGGCTTGAGCCTCGCGCTTGCCAGCTTGGGCGCATCGATGACCTTGCTGGTGGTGGTGATGATTCTGTTCACGCTGGGTGAGATGATCGCCCTGCCGGTGAATCACAGTTTCATTGCAGGTCTTGCGCCCGACGAAATGCGAGGCCGCTACATGGGCATTCTCGGAGTGTCCTGGAGTGCCGCGATCATGGTGGGCCCGGCCACCGGCCTGATGCTCTTCGAGCATTCTCCGGTTCTGCTTTGGATCAGTTGCGGAGCGCTCGGTGCGCTGGCCGCGGCCAGTGTCATCGGTTGCCGAGAGCAGAAACAGTCGCCGGCAACCAAGAAGGCGACCAAGAGGACGCCGAAAATGAAAGCGATCGCCAAACATGCGGCGTGAAACACGAGCCATGTGGAGCCATCTCCGCATGGCTCTTTTCATGATGAGCTCAACCTCCTCCGACAGACTTCACCTGCCGCCACGATCCTCGCTGGAAATGGTCATCTTGGCGGCGATGAAGTCGGAGTGGTGCAGCTTGAGGCTGGTGGCGATCTTGCGGATCTCCTCCATCTCTTCGACGTCGGTTTTGTTGGAGGAGTTGGCCACCTTGAAGAGCGTGACGAGGAAGTTGCGGCGCTCCTTAATCTCGGTGTTTTCGAAATAGCCGTTGGTCAGACGAAAGTAGTCGAGGCCGAGTGAGGTGCGGTCACAGGCGAGCTCGGTGAGCAGTCCGGCCTCTTCACGCTTGAGGCCCCAATCCTCGGCGAGGATGGCCTTGATGGCTTTCTGCTCGTCGGCATCGATCTCATTGTCGACGTGCGCGACACGCGCCAAAAGGCCAGTTGCCAGACACAGCTTGCGGAGCTCGTCTTCACTTTTACTAAGCTTGGCGCCAGTAGCTTCCTGCTTGCGCTGGAGATCATAGTAGAGGGTGTTCTTGATGTAGTCCTCGGAGGCGGATTCGCGCAGCACGGAATCGGCCACGGCCTTGCTTCGCTTGCCCAGAGTGCCCTTGAGGGCGCGGCCGAAGCCGGCAAAGACATGAGTACTCGCCCCGCTGATCGCCCCCTTGAGTTCCTCCATCAACTTCTCCTCATCGGCACACATGCCGCCATCACTCTGGAAGAGGTGCTCCAAAGTCTGCAGGGCAAACTCCTTGTCCGAGCCGGAACGCAGAGCGCCAATCACGCGCTCCAACAGCACCTCGCGCTCAGCTTCGCTCACCGGGCTTTCCATGTACATGCTCAGAATGGCCCAGTCCTCACCGCTGACTTCATCAAGATGGAAGAGCAAATCCTTAAGCGCGTTCTTCTCATCGTTGCACATCTTGCCGTCTGCCCATGCAGCGGCGATGACGAGTTTACTGAGATCGAGGACCAAGTGTTGACGATTCATGATGGCATCTTGCATGCCTGCCCAGCCCGCGGCCATTGCAAAGCGGACGGGATGTTGTAAGCCAGAAACACGATCGATACTCCGGCGCTTGCACTCCAATTTGCCCGCAGGAGATTTGGCGAAGGATGGTCCGCAGAGAAAGGCCGCTATCTTAAACTCGGTTATAGGGGCCTGATCACATTTGGGCTTTGGGTTGTTATGCCATCTGGAGGCTTGGCGTAGTCCTCCTTCAACGTTCAGCCGATCCATTTTCTGCACAGCTCGCTGGCAGCAGATGGGTTGTCGGCCAACGGACCCCAAGCATAATCCTCGACCATCATGAAAGCCATCCCTCGCCTCCTCGCTATCACCTTCGCCTCGGCCCTGCTACTGCCGCTGACTGCCAACGCTGCTGGAAAGAAGCTCAAGGTCTTCATCCTCGCCGGCCAATCCAACATGGAAGGCCACGCGCGCATCGAAACATTCGACTATGTCGGCGACGATCCCGCCACCGCCCCCCTGCTCAAGATGATGCGCGGTGCCGATGGCAATCCCACCACTGCCGACAACGCATGGATCTCCCTCTATACCGGTCACTACACCGGCAACAACAATGGCGAAGCCCACGGCAAGCTGACTAGCGGCTACGGTGCACGCGGTTCCAACTACGCCAAAGATGGCGGCAAGATCGGCCCGGAATTCACCTTCGGACTGTTCATGGACAAGCATTTCGATGAGCCGGTGCTCATCATCAAGACGGCCTGGGGTGGCCGCAGCCTCAACACCCAATACCGTCCGCCCAGCGCCGGCCCCTACAAGTTCAGCGACGCTCAGATCGAGAACATGAAGAAGAAGGAGAAGGACGTGGAAGCCGAGAAGAAGGCCAAGGCTGAAGAATGCGGTCGCTTCTATGGCTACATGATCGAACACGTAAAGAATGTGCTCGCCGATGCCAAGCGCGTGGTGCCCGACTACGATCCCGCTACTGGTTTTGAGCTGGCCGGCTTCGTCTGGTTCCAAGGCTTCAACGATCTGGTCGACAGCAGTACCTACCCACTCGCCGATCCCGAGAACCGCCAAAGCCGAGTGAAGGACTACAGCGAGTACTCACGCCTGATGGCTTGCTTCATCCGCGATGTGCGCAAGGACCTCAAGGCTCCCAAGATGCCGTTTGTGATCGGCGTGCTTGGCGTGGGCGGCATGGAAGCCAACGAGGGCGTTCAAGCCTTCCGCAAGGCCATGGCTGCACCGGCAGCACTGCCGGAGTTCAAGGGCAACGTGATGGCGGTGGAAACCGCTCCCTTCTGGTCCGACGAGCTCGATGCCATCGACAAAAAACGCGCCAAGGTGAAGCAGATGGCTCACCTGCTCCGCGTGAAAAACAAGAACACCCCCAATGCAGACGGTTCGATGGATGCCGCTGCGCAAAAGAAATATCTTGAGGAGTTCCGCGCCGAGTTGATCAGCGAAAAGGAAGAAGCCACCTGGAAGCGTGGCGCCTCCAACGCTGGCTACCACTACCTCGGCTGCGCCAAGACTTTCGGCCTGATGGGCAAAGCCTTCGCCGAAGCGAATCTCAAGATGCTCGGGGAGTGAGCTCGGCTCACTTCTCTGCGCTGAGCTACTTCAACTTCTTCACCTCAGCGAGCACCTCTTTGGGTTCTGCACGCTTGGTGTAGTCGGCTTCAAGATAGCTGTATGCAATGATGCCGTCTGGCTGGATGATGTAGGTCGCGGCCAAGGGGAGCTCCATCTTCTTGGAACCATTTTGCACATGCAGATCGATGCCGAACTGGCCGTAGATCTTTTGCAGATAGTCCGGAAGCTCAAAGACGATGCCAAGCTTGCGAGCTAAGCCGTTGTTGGGGTCGACCAGAACGTCGAACTCGAAGGGATTATCTTCCTTTGCGTATTTGCTGTTCTCGGCGGTCTGTGGAGACACGGCGACAACCGTTGCCTTAGCTGCGGCAAAGCCCTTGAGCTGCTGCTGATACTCGGCGAGCTGCAAGTTGCAATAGGGACACCAGTCGCCGCGGTAGTAGACCAGCACCACCGGGCCCTTCTTCAAGGCCTTGCTGAGCGTGAAGCGCTCTTTGCTGGATACCAGCGGCAGGGTGAAATCTGGCATCTTCTGTCCCTTCTTGAGTGCCGTCTCGGTGATCTTGCTCGCGGCAAGCTCCTGGATGGCTTTCTTCATCTGGGCGCGGGTGGCGGCATCCGCTTTTGATGCGGCGCGCTGCGCTTCGAGTTTTTGCGCGAGGGTTGTTTCCTTCTCGGCCACGGATGACAGAGCGCTGGCGGTCATGACAAAAGCGGCAAGCAGGTTGGTGTGGAATTTGGCCATCATGGAACAGTGTGACACGCGAGCCCGGCCCTTTATTCCGGATAATTCAGCTGGGCGGCAGCGAATCCACGACCCAAGGTGATCCGTCATGCAATTCAAACCCCTCCTTGCCGCCCTGCTCATCCTCCCAGTGCTCTGCAGCTGCGTAGCCACGGAAAGAAAATCTTTGTACCTTACGGATTATGCGGTGAGCTCACATAAGAAGGGCGATGTTGATCTGTGGTTGGTGATTGAACCGCACTGGAAGCATACCGATATGGGATGGCTGTATGCATCCTCGTCGGGCGGCGCTCCTTATCATCTGGTCTGCAC
>CAZIPY010000326.1:0-2132 GCA_964541125.1 uncultured Luteolibacter sp.
AAGTCGGGGCCCTTGCCTGGAAGGCAATCCGGAAGGGCAAAGCGATCGCCTACCTCCCCTCATGGTGGTGGATCGTCATGAATCTGATTCGCCACCTTCCTCGCGCCATCTTCCACAAAACCAATCTGTAAGCAGCGATGCTCTCCCTCTCTTCCGACTCAAAGCACGAAGTCATTCATTCGTGGCCCATCTGGCTGACTGCCATCATCGGAATTGCCGCCGTGATGGCTTGGCCCGCGATGTCGGCCCCGATTCTTCTGGATGATGAAGACGGGTTTCGGCACGCCGCCCAATTCAAAGGCTGGCTCGACATCTTCCAAGCCGATGCATTCGGACTCTTCCGCCCCGTCAAGAACGCCATCTTCTACGGCTTCGGGCAGCAGGAGGACATTAATCTCACGACATGGCACGGGCTCATCCTCACATTCTTCCTTCTTTCGATTCTCGCGGTCTTCGCCTTCCTGAGGACCCTGCTCCGCTCCGATCTCGGCGCACTGATCGGCACCACGATTTGGGGACTCACGCCCACACAAAGCTGCCTCGCCGTCTGGATGCGTTGCCTCAACATCAGCATGTGCGTCACTTTCATCGTGGGATTCCTGCTTCTGCATATCCGCGCCTGCCGCAGCAGCAAACGCTTGAACTGGCACCATGCATCTGCGGTCCTGCTCATGTTCTTGGCTCAATCGAGCTACGAAACGGCCGTAGTTGGAGTGGGCCTCGCCTTCCTGATCGATGAAATTTGGCTCGAGAAGCGGCCATTGAAGGAGCGCATGGGCCCATACGCACTCTACACCGTCGTCACCATTGCCTTTCTCTCGATCCGCTTTGCGGTTGGAGCAAGCATGGAGGTTCACAGCCGGAACGTCGGCTTTGATCCCGACATTGAACCTTGGCAGCTAACGGCTTCGGCAGGATGGTTCACCCAGCAGCATCTCCTCATGTGGATTGCCCCCCTGGGGCGAATCGAATTCGCAAGCTGCTACCTCTGGGGCCTCTCGGCGAGCTCACTTGAGATCTCCATCGCTTGGATCCTCATGCTTGGCCTACTGACCGGAGCCTGGTTCCTCAGGAAACCCATGCCTTTGGTCTCCTTGGGCATCTTCTGGTTCTTCCTGACCGGTTTCCCCTCTTCCAACGTCATCCCGATCGCTGCCGGACCGATCGAGGACTACTATCTGATTATTCCCAGCATGGGCCTGACTCTCGCTTTCGTTTCCATGCTTCATTGGATTCTTCAACACAGCTTGTCAAAACAACGCGATGGCAGCTCAATGCGACGCCCTTTGTTTCTGATACTGGCCGGAGGACTCGTGCTCTCGCGAGCCTTCCTAATCCCCTTTTTCGGACTCCAGGCAGCGGTATGGAAGGAGCCCCTTGAGCTCTACCTGCGCGTGACTGAGACACGCCCCTACCAATTCAGCACCAAGGCACTCGCCGCACGCGAACTACTCAATGATCAGCGATTCGAGGAAGCAGCATTCCTGGCCGGAGTCGCAGCATCAGAAGGCCCTTGGTACAGTCCAGCCCACTTGGTTAAAGGAATGGCACTCCGACAAACCGGCGAGATCGATGAGGCCATTGAAGCACTTCAACAAGTCATCTCACTAAACTCCGCAAAGAGCCTCTTCCACCAATCAGCGTCCCTTGAATTAGCCAACATATATGCTTCCACGAAGGACGACTGGGCTGAAGCGCGACGCCACTTGCTGTCGGTCCTTGAACACGGCAATCACGAAAACCGGATTCTCGCCATCCACAAGCTCGCCGAGGTCTACCGAAGACACAAGATGGCCGAGAAAGCGATCGAGACGCTTCAACGCGGCATCAAACTGTATCCAGAACACGTCGAATTCCACGAGCACGTCAAAGCTATCCGAAGCGATGATCAAGGCCCCCAAGACCCGTAGCGCGGCCTGACACCGGAAGGCCCACCCCGAGTCCACATTCGCCCCTACCTACAACGGCAAATCGTAGCTGCGCCCTACCAACCCGTCATACCAACGAATGTAGGCGGCGTTGACCGTGGCATAACCACCCGGAGTCGGGTAATCCCCCGTAAAGTACCAATCACCACAGGGACCATTGATCGAGGCGTGTAGATTCTCAATGGTCTGGAAGATCACCTGAAC
>CAZIPY010000327.1:0-7365 GCA_964541125.1 uncultured Luteolibacter sp.
TGGGGCTGCGGTCGGTCCGCCTGGTGACCCTCGACGACACCCAGATCACCATCAAGACCGGGACCAAAGGGCACTCCATTCCACTCGCTGAACTCTCTCCTCCCGACCAGGCCCGGGTCCTCCTTTGGAAAGGCATCAACGGCCAGGAGGTCACCCTGCAGAACGCCCGTCTGGACTACCTGCTCACCCGGGGCGAGGACATCAGCTATGAGGTCCGCATCTTCCTCCAAGGGACCCGCTTCCGGTTGGAGCTCCCCTTCATCAAGCCGACCCGAACCATCATCGGTGACATCCAGTCCAATACCTTCCACGTCCACTGGGACAACAATCGGGACTACATCGGGCACCTCGACGACGGCTACCTGCTGCCCGCTCCTCCGAAGGGATCCGACCTGAGCCATTGGGAACAACTCCGCGACAAGATTACTTCCGCCCGGCCGTCCACGCATCCCGAGTGGCCATGCCGGCTCATCAGCTGGACACCCCCGGAGGATCGGTCCGGGTTCGACCGGGGAGGGAATCGCTTTCAAAAGCCGGCCATGCTCTTCTCCGCGGTCGATGCCCCCACCCTTCACGCGGCCCTGAAGACGCTCCTCTCACCCCCCTCGGTGAAGAAAGAAGGCGCTGCCAAAAAGAACTCCTACTACGGCATCATGACCGGCAAGACACCTTCCCATGGCCACACCGGGGCCGGAGAAACGCTCGGGTTCTGCAATCTCGCCCACCTCCTCCCGATCCGGCTGCAATGGACCAACACCTACAACCCGAACTCCAAATACGGCAAGGACAGCAAGCCAATGGCCGGGACCTTCCGACTCGAACTCACCGACCTCCTCGTCGGAGTTCAAGAGGAAGCGCTGTTCGAAATCCCGGCCGCCGCGAAGCAGGTCGAGATCGGCCATTTTCGGGAGCTGCCCGGAAAAAACTGAGGCACATCCGCCCGCCCCGGTGATATTCGTCCTGTTCATTCCTCCAATTCTGGCCGAGAACCCTGCAGCCCATGAGTAATCGTATCGACGACACCTTCACCCGCCTCCAAGCCGAGGGGAAGAAAGCCTTTGTCGCCTATGTCACCGCCGGAGATCCCGACGCGGATCGCTCCCTGGAGATAGTCCGTGCTTTGGCGGACGCCGGAAGCGACATCATCGAACTCGGCATGCCCTTCTCCGACCCGCTCGCCGATGGCATCGTCAACCAGATGGCCGCCGACCGAGCCCTCAAGGCCGGCATGACGACAGCCAAGTCACTGGATCTCATTCGTGAGTTCCGCAAGACCCACGAGACGCCCATCGTTCTCTTCACCTACCTCAATCCCATCTTCAACTACGGCTTTGAGAAGTTCCATACGGACGCTGCCGAAGCCGGAGCCGATGGCATTCTGCTGCTCGACCTTCCACCCGATGAAGCCGCGCAAAACGCCGACCTCGCCAAGTCCAGCGGCCTCAAGCCCATCCGCCTGATCGCCCCGACCACTCCACCCGAGCGCGTCAAACTCTTGGCCGAGAGCGCGGACGGCTTCATCTACGCCCTTTCCCGCACTGGTGTGACCGGCGCTCACGGCGCCCCCTCGGACACCATTCCAGAGTTGGTCGCTAGCATCAAACAGCACACCGACACTCCAGTCTGTGTCGGCTTCGGCATCACCACGCCCGAACAGGCTCAGATGGTGGCTGCTGCCGCGGATGGCATCATCGTCGGTTCGGCGATCGTGAAGCAGGTGGAACTGAATCCGGAGAGTCCTGCAGAAGCGGTTGGTGCGTTTACGAAGCCGCTGATTGATGCGATCCGGTAGGGGGAGCCGCTGGGGAAGTTGTCATTATTGGCAGTATGATGCCGGCTAGGAGGTCGGCTTTTCTTTTACCACGGAGGGACGGAGGAAACGGAGGTCACTGAGGAGGGATCGGAGAAGTTTACCACAGAGACACAGAGGGCTCTGAGTTCACAGAGCTGGGGTTCTGCTGGTTTTATGGATTAACGTTATAGCGTAGAGGACGAGCGTAGCGAGTTCATTCTACCGCGTCTTGTTGGGCCTTTTGCAGATACCTGCGAAGGTTTCCAAAGTTCTTCCGTTCGTAGGGTGTGAGAAGTGGGATATGGGTATAAGCATTTTCCCAAGCACCATCTGCCATCAGAAGCCACATACTTGCGATTGGATCATCTGAGAATGACCATCTTTGCATACTGCTTCCGTCCGAGTAATAAACACGCAAGATATACTTCGAATCACCCACAATTCCCACGTCCGTTTTCCTCTCCGTTTTTAGCACTTCCGCAATATCTACCTTCTTATTGAGAGAGCTCCACCTGAGCTTCAATTCATCCTCCATGACATATCTTTTCTCGATCATTCCATGGCCCTTTTTCCTGTCAGGCGCGACGACTTGCAGAACAATCGATCCATCTTTCCCAAGATAGCAAGATCCCCCGCCATAGATTTCAACGGACATGGAAATTTCAACACCAACGATTTCTACCTTCTTTTCCTCGTCTGCCTTCAACTGATTGAGCAGCGCGATCACCAAGATCGGTATAATGGGAATCATCTTCATTTTTATCAGCCCAACAGTCTTATTGAGCGAATCTTATTAAGATTGCTCGTATGCTTGAGAGACTAACGAACAACAAGTTAGCACACAACAAAATCAATCTCTGTGAACTCTGTGCCCTCTATGCCTCAGTGGTAATAATGCCCTCAAGTCACATGGACTCACCTGCCTCACATCCTCCCCAATCTCCCTCTCCTCCGTCCCTCCCTACTCATAAAAAGCCCGCAGTTCTCAGACTCACAAACGGCCAAATCGCTCCTCAAGCAGCACACGCCTCTGCCCAAAGATCCACTCGAGTTTGCGGCGCACAAACACCGCATGCGCGATCGCCCCGAAAGGCCCAAAGGGCAGGCCGTAGTTGACCTCGTCGGTCATCTTCACCCCGCCTTCGACTTCTTCGAAATAATGTCGGTGATGCCAGAAGGCGTAGGGGCCGAAACGTTGTTCATCGATGAAGGACACCCGGTCCTGTACCGCCTTGATTTCAGTCACCCAATCCACCCAGATCAGCGGCGCAATCTTCACCTTGTAGGTGATGATTTGCCCTTCATGCATGGCCCCAAGATCGGGGCTCGTAATCTTGAAGCCCAAGTCATCGGGCGTGATCGCATCGAGATTGTGAGGCGAGGAAAAGAACTCCCAAGCCTCGTAGATATCGATGGGCAGAAGCTGCTCCTGCCTGAGCAAGTGCAGCTTCATCCAACAAGCTTCTCGTAGCGCTTGGAGACTTCTTCCCAGTTCACGACGTTCCAGAAGGCACCGATGTAGTCACCGCGACGAGTCTGGTAGTTGAGGTAGTAGGCGTGCTCCCAAACATCGAGGGCCAGGATGGGCGTGCCAAGATCCTGAACCAAACCCACCATCAGCGGATTGTCCTGATTGGGCGTGCTGGTGATCTTGAGCTGGCCGCCGGAAACCATCAGCCAGGCCCAGCCGGAGCCGAAACGGGTGGTGGCAGCCTTACCGAAGGCAGCCTTGAAGTCGTCTATCGAGCCGAAGGCGGTCTGGATGGCTTGGCCGAGTTTAACGGAGGGCTTGCCGCCCTTGCCGGCGGGGGCCATCAACTTCCAGAAAAGGTCGTGATTCCAGTGACCGCCTCCGTTGTTGCGAAGTGCAGTCTGCAGACCGGGATCCTTGACGTTGCGAAGCATGATCAGCAGCTCTTCAAGCTTACCAACTTCCAATTTGCCAGCAGTGAGCGCCGCATTGAGCTTCTTGGCGTAGCCGGCGTGATGCTTGGAATGATGGATCTCCATGGTCTTGGCATCGATGTGGGGAGCCAAGGCATCGTAGGCATAGTCCAGCTTGGGCAGCTCAGCCACGTAGGGCGTGGATGGGTTTCTTGGGCGGGTGGGCGGCACACCTTGAGCCGATGCCCACGAAGGCATTATGGCAGCACCAGCAGCGAGACTGCCCAGCTTGAAAAAACGGCGACGATCAAAGGACATGGGTGGGTTCATGACCTCATGCCTACGGCGGATCCGGTGAAATGCAACCGAATTGCAAGCCAAGCAGGTTCAATCCGCCATCACCCGGGCCGCAATCAGGCGCAGCCCCTCAAGGGTCAGGTTGCGGTCAACCTCATCGATTTCCTCCACCCCGTTGGCAATCAACTGGGCATCACCGCCCGTGGCTACCACCTTGGGCTCTCCGCTCAGCTCGTGCTTCACCTTGGCGATGATCTCACGCACGAGGCCCCGGTAACCGTAAACGGCACCAGACAACATGGCTTGCTCGGTGCTTTTACCGATGGCTGCCGCCGGTTCCTCCAGCTCGATGGATTCGAGCAGGGCCGTTTTCTGCGGCAGGTAGCCGCTCATCGCCCCTAGGCCTGGCGCAATGACCCCACCACAGTAGGCGGGTTGATCGGAGATCACGTCGAAGGTCACAGCGGTTCCGAAATCGACTACAATCACCGGAGCACCGTGGTGCTCATAGACCCCGGCGGCATTAGCGAGGCGGTCGGCCCCGATGGCGGTCGGATCAGGATAGTCGATTGCCATGCCGATCGGGCTGTGCTGGTCGATGAGGTGCACTGTCTTGCCCTCGAAATACTGTTTCATCATCTCGCGCTTCACCGGCACCACCGAGCAGATGATCACCGCATCATAATCCAATCCGGACAGGGCTTCATCCAGAGAGTCGGGAGACAATTCGGGCGTAGCGATGATCGCGCGCCATTCATCCAGCTTCTCGGCGTCACCAAGCGTGAGCTTGGTCCGAGTATTGGAGTTATCGATGAGCAGCCAGGACATGGGTCGATGATTCGTCTCAGGATTACCAGTTGTGGGTCACGAAGTAGCGGCTGCCATCGGCCCCTAACTTCGGAATACCACTGCCTTTGCGCACGGACAACTCCCCTTGATTGATCTTCAGCCGAAGTGGCCCGTTCAAATCTTCCTTCTCAGACCAGAACTTGAGCCAGATTTCGCGCACATCCTTTGTTTCATCACCGACGAGTGTGGTGTCAGCGGCATCTAGTTCACGCCCAGCAGCAGTCAGCAGCTTGACCGGGATTTCAAGATCATGCTCCCAATCTTCATTCACCTTGAGCTTCAGATTTACCCAATAGTTGGCGTGATCCCTCACCACCTGGCATCCGGCAATGCGGCATCCGGCCTTCGCATCGGCACCCCAATCGTAGGGCCGCGACCAGGACCAGGCAGCGATTCCGCCTGAAATCAGAAGCAGGGCCACCAGCAGGATGCGGAAGTGCGTGCGGTTCACATGCACAGGGGACCCCATTGGAACCACACCTGCAAACGAAAACGGGCGGACCCTTGCAGGTCCGCCCGTCGTGAATCGAGTCCTATCGAGGACTAGAGGGATTAATCGTTGTAAGCTGGGGAACCGTGCTCGGCAACGTCGAGACCCTCTGCTTCTTCTTCTTCGCTGACGCGAACTCCCATGATCAGCTTGATGATGTAGAAGAAGATGAAGGAGAAGATGAAGGCGAAGGCGTAGACGGAAGCCACACCGATGATCTGGGAAACGAGGCTGAACTCTTCCTTATCACCGAAGACCCAGACAGCGAGGGTGCCCCAGATGCCGCAGGTTCCGTGAACGGAGATGGCACCGACGGGGTCGTCGATCTTGATCTTGTCGAAGAACAGGATGGAGAAGACCACGATCACACCACCGATAGCACCGGCAGTGATGGCACCCATGACACTGACCACGTCAGCAGCAGCGGTGATGGAGACCAGGCCAGCGAGGAGGCCGTTGAGGGCCATGGAAAGGTCGGGCTTCTTGAGAACGATCCAGGAAGTCACGATGGAGGTCACACCACCGGCGGCAGCAGCCAGAGCAGTGGTGGTGAACACCAGACCAAGAGGACCGGGATCAGCGGACAGAACCGAACCACCGTTGAAGCCGAACCAGCCGAAGAACAGCAGGAAGACACCGATGGCGGCGAGGGGAAGGTTGGAAGGCAGGATGGGCTTCACACCGTCAGCGGTGTATTTGCCCTTGCGGGGTCCAAGGATGATCACACAGGCGAGTGCGGCAGCACCGCCGAAGCCGTGCACCACGGTCGAACCGGCGAAGTCCTTGAAGGCAACTTCCATATCAGCGAGGAAACCGCCACCCCAGTGCCAGGAACCGGCGATGGTGTAGCCGAATGCCACGAGGATGAGGGAGAAGAGCATGAAGCTGGGAAGCTTGATGCGCTCGGCAACCGCACCAGAGACGATGGTGGCAGCAGTAGCGGCGAACATGGCCTGGAAGATGAAGTCACCGTAACCGGTCATGGCAAGAGCGAGACCACCGTAGGCCCAGGTCTTGTTGTTGCCTTCGTTGAGGTCACCGATAGGGCCGTTGATGCCCAGGAAGTTCTCAATCTGCCAGCTGTCAACGGGGTAGTGAGTGTTGAAACCGACGAAAGCGTAGGTCAGGAGACCGATGGAAATGATCCAGACGTTCTTGAACAGGATGTTGACCGTGTTCTTCTTCTGGGTCAGGCCGGCCTCGAGAGTGGCGAAGCCAAGGTGCATGATGAAGACCAGCGCGGCTGCGATACAGGTCCACAGCATCGAGAGGGCGAAGAAATCGAAAGCGCCTTCGATGTGGACGGTGTTGCCGTCGTCGTCGGTGGCGTTGTAGCCCTCAACGAGAGCTTGGTATTCTTCAATGGATCCGGCAGCGGGGCCTTCGTCCTCAGCTTCGTCAGCTGCTTCTTCAGTATCAGCAGCGGGGGCTGCTGCAGCGGCAGGAGCTGCGGGCTCCTCGTCTTGGGCGTGAGCAGGAGTGGCCATGGTGAATGCCGCACAAGCAGCAATTGCAGCCATGAGGGCCTGCCATTTCTTTAGATATCGACTGGTCATGATGATAGGGTTGTCGGTTGGTTGGTGTTGCGAAGGCCCTGATCCGGGTGGTCTGAGCCTCGGCAGACCGTCGGGAAGCAAACGGCGTGCCAAGTTTCAAAATGGCCCATTTTGAGCCCTCACCCGCCATTCTCCATCCAAGATAATATCAGGAAAAAAATGTGCTTTCCCCCTTGCCAAGCCCGCCAGACACCACTAAGCCAGTGCCGGCGAGAGTCTATTCGCTGCCAAAATTAGCTCTGGACAATACTTTAGAGACGTGAATCATCACCGTCACGAAAGTAATTTCTGGCTAGCCTTTGGCACACCGGATGCTTTCCCCAATTCGTTCCTGCCTGCGCCACCGATGGCGACAGCCACGGACGCAGCAACCGAAACCAACACAATAATAATGCAAAACTACTGCAAAACCATTGGCGCCCTGGCCGCTGCCTCCGCCCTCGTGGCTGGCACTGCCAAGGCAGAAATCGAATACTCCATCAACGGAGGTTACCACT
>CAZIPY010000328.1:0-3247 GCA_964541125.1 uncultured Luteolibacter sp.
TTGATCTACGGTAGAGGGTATGGACATGGGTGATGGGTGTGATGGGATTAGAGGCGGTTGACCTTCTGCAGGTAGGAGTGGAACTCGGCAGCTTCAGACCAAGCTTTGCGCTCGATGCGGATTGCGCTGCGGCGGAAGACCATCGCGCCGAGGCCGAAGCCAATTGCGATGAGAAACATCGCGGCAAAGAAGAGGAGGATGGGTTCAGGAATCATGATGATGGGTAGTTAGGCGTTTTTGGTGACGAGTTGTTTGACTTCTGGGTCGGCAAGGAGAGCGGCCTGTAGCTTTGCCATAGCCATGCGTTCCATGTTTGAGATCGTGGCCTCACTCACGCCGCTGCGTTCGGCGATGTCCTTCTGCGTCACCTGTCCAGGTGGCGGGGCATTGCCTTCAAGCTGGTCCTTCGCCAGCTTGGCGAGACCGTGATCGATCTTGGCTTCTGTGTGTTCTGTCAGCATGGGCAGATCAGTTGTTGAGCTGGTTCAAGAGGTCGTTTTCGGTTTCGGCAAAATCCTGAAATTTGTGAGCTGTGGCCTTTGCGAGTTGGGCGAGATCGCCACATTCCCCATCCAGAGCTTCGGCCACCAAAAGGCAGGTCGATGCTCTCTTATGCGGTGGTGATTCTGAGACGCTGTTCAGGGCGAGCCGGGCGAGTTGGGAGAGGGCCATCTGTTTTTGGGTCATGGTTCAGGTAAGTTGCGATTGCTGCGGTGACGTGTGGAAAGCGGGTTGAGCCGTTGATGGCTGCAGAGACAGTTGGTCTTGGGTATCCGATGAGTGAGGCCAACTCCGTCACCGTGACACCCAACTCAATGAGCTTCTTTTTTACCCAGATGGAAAATTTCTTGTGTTTCCTTGCCATGGCGATAGGGTCAACATTGTTGACGGAAGTAAACTTAGTAGACATCCGGGACCCATACAACAAAAAAGTTACCTTATGCCAAATATTTTTCCCAACCGCTTCACTGAACTAAGGGAACGTAATGGTCTAACACAGGCTCAACTTGGAAACATACTAGGCGTTTCAGGAAAGTATGTGGGCATGATCGAGCGGGGAGAGAAGCCTGTAGATGAAAAAAGCTCACTGGGTTTGCTTTTTGCCATTCAGGAGGATTTGGAGCGGGTAGGCATGCCTCCAGCTCAGAACAGTCAGCCAGTTAAGGAAGAGGTCAGCCAGTATGGCAACGCCTGCAGAATGATTCCTGTCTACGGATGGGCCCACGCTGGGCAGGCTGAAGCCTACGAGGAACTGCAGGGCGATTGGCAGTATAAGGTGCCAACTGAGAGCCGAGATCCGCATGCCTTTGCCATGGAGCTTGAAGGCGACTCCATGGTTGCCGAGCGAGGCTTATCATTCACACCCAGAGATATGATCGTTGTGCAGCCATCTGAAGCCGCCTACAGCGGTTGCTTTGTGGTGGCTAAGTTCAGGGACGGCGGTGTGATCTTCCGTCAATATGAAGTGGCTGGAGATACAATCTCGCTGGTGCCGCTCAATCCTCGTTATGACGCAACCAAGCACCACGTCGATGAATTCTCATGGATCTACCCAGTATGGGGCAGGTGGACGCAGATCTGGAGGAAGTAATTCAACCAATAGACACGATGAGAACTTACATATTCAAAATCCTGTTAGTCTTTCACGTAGCCTTGATCGCGGGCTGCGAGAAAAAACCCAGCGAGGAAGAGAGGCGGCAGCTCGAACTTGAGGAAGCCAAGCTGCGGTTTGAACGCGAGCGAATTCCAGAGAGCATCGAATTCGCTGAAAATCGGATCGCACGCTGCAAGGAATCCATAGAGCTTAAGAAGCGGAGTATCGAACTTGCTACCACAGCAAATGAAATTGCCATCAAACAGGAGGAACTGCGTGATCTATACAATGACCTTCGTGAAGAGGAGGAGAAATTGGCAGAGCTCAAGCAAAGGCTAATGGAATTGAATAATGAGCTTTGAAGATTACATGCGGCTGGCTGGAGCACTGCTGACTTCATTAGGTGGCGGGGCAGTGATCATATTTGCCCTATCAAGTTGGCTTGGAAAAGTTTGGGCTAAGCGCATCCTGGCGGAAGAGGCTCACAAGCTTCAAGTAATCAGAGACGCCAATGCCTCTGAATTGCAAATGCTACGTGACAAGAGTCAGGTGCGCTTTTCGAGGTTGCATGAGAAGCAGGCCATGTTGATAGGCGAGCTTTATGAGAAACTCTACACCCTCGATCATCGCCTGCGTCAGGTTAAGGCGAGAATCTACCTTGGAACTAAGACGAAACGAAATCCTGATGTGGCAGGACTTCTAGAGGAGTTTAGGCAAAAGCGAACAGAATTTAGGGAGTATTTTAAACGCAATGTCATCTACTTTTCCGAAGACCTTTGTCGCCTCATAGAAGGGCTCGAAAGCATCTTTGGTAGCGCGACTTACGATTACACAATTTCTCAATTCAAGAAGGATCAGGACCAATCAGAGATTTTGGCCAAACTGGAAAGCGCAATCAAATCATGGGACTCGCAGATCAATGATGCGATGAGGGATATTCGCAAGCAGTTCCGGGTCTTGCTCGGAGTTTCAAATGAGAGCACAAAGTGACTGAGAAAGTCGAAGCAGACATCTTGGATAACGACTTGGAGGTCCTGAAGGAATCCGATGACGAGGTCGTTCGGGATTCGATCAAAAGTCTACTGATTCATCTTGAGGAGGCCGAAGAAGGGCAGTTGTTCGGCGGTTTCTGCAATGAGTTCCGGGAGTCCTATGCGGGTAGTTTGATCGTGAATGAAATCAGTATCGAATCTCGAAGCCCCGCTCACATCGTGGGATCTATTGAGACATCCTTTGATGGCTACGTAGATCGCGGGGCATGCAAGGACGTCAGATACCCTACTGAGCGCTGCGCCACTGTCTCTTATGAGGCGGATCTAGAAGCAGCGAAGATCTCATTCAGCACAGAGCCGCCGGATAAGCAGGAGCGATTCCCAAACGAAGAGCTTTAAAGTCCCCTGCTAGAATGCCTGCATGGCTGGGGAATCCACTAAACAACTCATTCTATTCGAGAGCGAGCAGAGCGTTAACCAGGACGGCTCCATCACCGTGCGGCCGAAGCGCATGTGCACGGGTCAGGAAGTGGATGTGCAGCGCGCCTGCAAGCTGCTTGGATTCAAAGACCGTGAGTCGATCTATCGGCTGATCGATCAGGGAGAGTTGAAGGGCTGGAAGCCAGACAGCAAACGCGGCAACGGCAAGTGGAGGATTGAT
>CAZIPY010000329.1:0-31996 GCA_964541125.1 uncultured Luteolibacter sp.
GTGAAGTCCTTCTTGTGGCGAGCCAGAGGGGAAAGGCCCTGGGTGAGTTTGTAGCCCGCTCCGGTCTGTGCCAGATCCGGGAACCAGCTTTCCTTGGTCACGCCAAAACCGAAGCCGAGGAAGACCATGCGCTTGGGTGGCACACCGGACTTGGTGGTGGCCGCGGAGGCAAAGCGGGTGAAGCCGAGGGACTCCAGAGCCGGCAGGGCGATCAATGAGCCGGTGCCGCGAAGAAAACGTCTGCGATTGAGTGAGGGGTTCATGTGGATAGGGAGAGATTATTCGGCGCAGTCCCAAAGCTGGACGGAATCGAAGAGGATACGGCAATCGTCACCGCCCTTGAAGGTGAATCTCGTGCCGTGCTTGTCCTTGGGGTTGAGGGTGGTGACTTTCTCGTGGGTGTAGGTCTTGCTCTTGCCGTTGACCTCCAGGCGGATGGTTCCCTTCTTGTATTCGATCACCAGATCGATCCATTCGCTGGGCTTCATGCCGGACTTGGGTTCGGGGAAGTTCGGGCCGTCGGGCAGTTTGACGCGGTGACCGCCACCTTCGAGCATGTTGATGGTGATCATGTGGTGGCCGATCTGGAAGACGGGGCGACCGCCGTTGAGTTTGGGCAAGTCGAACTGGTAGCGCATGCGGCAGACGAATTGATCCGGAATGCCGTTGATGTGCGCCACTGGCTCCAAGCCCAGATGATGGTCGCGCTTGAGCTTCTCCATCGCCTCTTCCTTGTTCTTGAACTTGGGCGAGACGATGAGATGGCCGTCCTTGATCTCCTTGCCGGCCTTGCTGCCCCAACGCTTGGCATCGTACTTGCCATCGAAGGTGTCGGAGTAGACCAGCTCGCCCTTCTCGAAGAGCTCGGATTTGAAAGCAGGTGCTTCATCCTCGGCCTGCACCGCATGAGTGAGCAGGACCAAGCCAAGACTGATGGATGTGAGTGATGTTCGGATCATAAGAAAAGAAGCAGTGTCTTAACGGCCAGCAAGCGAGGCTTCGACGCGCACCGGCAACTTGGGTTGCTCGATCAAGGTGAGCTGGACATCATCCGCAAAGAACCCCCCCAGCGGAAATGGGCCTCGGCCCTCAGCGTCGGGACGGACATTCAGTGAAATCAGCGCCACGGTGGCCTCGGGATCCAAGAGGCAGGAGGCCGTGAGTTCGCGCGTGCGCCCGGGCTTGATTCGGAGCCCTTTGTTGCCCACGGCGAGTGCCTCATCCAACACCACCGGCCAATTCTCACCGATGGATTCCGGGGCGACATCAAACAGTTGAATCGAGAGGCGGACCCCGGCTCTCCGCAAATCTTCATCGTTCTCGGCAGCTTCGCGCTTGATGGTTGCGGTCAACTGCAAAGTCTGTTGGGCGCCTGTGCTGGAGGCGCCATGCTGTTTATGCAGCACGGTAAGGTCGACCAACTGGAAGACATTGCAGGCCACGGCGCGCCCACGTGGATTGCCCTTCACGTTGCCCGTCTCCACGAAATGCAGCCAGCGATTGCCGTCTTCAAGCTCCAGCACTTCGGCTGGATCTCCGCTCCAGTATCCGAAGCCGGTTGGAAATTCAGAGGGCAGCATACCAATTTCTAGGCTCTCAAAATCACCGTGAGACAGCCCAACGATGCGTTCCACGCTCTCAGGCGTGTTGAAGGCTTTGACCATACCCATGCCCAGGAGGCCCAGCATCAGTCCCCCGATGAGAGCAGCGGCAATTTGGCTGGAGCCAATCATTCGCGCACGAGCGGGAACCCGGTCTTCAACGACATTTGATGTTTCTTCTTCAGGCTCACTGGAAAACATCAAGGTTTCATCCGCCAAGGCGCCGTGGAGTTGCGTGGCTTCGAGATACAACATCCGGAAGTTTGGGTCTTCGATGATGCGGTCGGAAAGCTGTTGGGCCTCGTCCTCGGTGGTGGTGCCATCGAGGTGCTTTTGGATGAGGACTTGGTCTGAGTCGGAGGGGTTCATGCGAGCTCCTTTCGGGTTTGGGTATGAATGCAGGCGTGCAAATCCTGGCGACCGCGTTGGATGGCCTTGTAGACGGCTTCCACACTCCGCCCGCCATGTTCTGCCAGCCACTTCGGGCTTCGGCCTTCGTGATAATAGCCGTGGATCAACTGGCGCTGCTTGGCGCCCAGCTTCTGCATGCAGGTGGAGAGATGCTTCTCGATGGCAGCAGCCCAGCCGGACTCCCCTTCCGAATCTCTCTCCATCTCCTGCTCCAGCACCTCCACGGCCTTCTCGCTGAGCTGGGCCCGGCGAGACTCGCGGCTGAGGAAGCGTCGGGTCTCGATGCGGGCAAAACCCATCGCCCAGTTGAGGAAAGGTTTCTCGGGATCATAGGACTCGAATTGCCTCCACAGGGCCACGGCGGTTTCCTGCAAAATGTCCCGGGCGTCACTGCGATTGGGCACCATCACCAGGATGGAGCGCATCATCACCGGCTCGCTCTCCAGAAGGAGCCGGGTGAAGTTTTCAGAAGGGTCAGCAGTTTGCATATCAGCCGAAATTATAGCGATTTCCACCTCAGGTCCACGTGAGGACTCAGAATTGGACATGAAAAATCCAATTTTATTGGACCAGAAAGTGGGCAGGTTTCTTTTAGAAAGATGGGACAACTTGCGATAGTATCCGCTTCGATGCGCTCGATTCTGACCGTTGCAATGGTAGGGCTCACGGTAATGGCCGTGCAGGCCGAGGATCATTGGGCCTACAACACTCCCGTCGCTGCCGAAGTGGCGATGAACCAGCATCCGGTCGATGCCCTGCTCCAAAAACAGCGCAAGACTGAAGGCACGAAGGCCAATGGCATGGCCGATCCTCGGCAGTGGGCGATACGGGCTTCGTTCTCACTCACCGGTCTACCTCCCACCATGGAGCAAATTGAACGTCTTGAGGCCGATCCGAAGCAGTGGCCCAGGCTACTCGATGAATGGATGGCGAGTCCGGCCTATGGCGAGCGCTGGGCACGCCACTGGATGGACGTGGCCCGTTATGCGGATACGTTCGGCTACAACTTTCAGAAGGACAACCGCTTCCCCTTCGCCTGGACCTACCGCGAGTGGCTGGTGGACTCCTTCAACCGCGACATCCCCTGGCACGAGTTCATCACCTTGCAAATTGCCGCCGATCAAGTAGTCGACAAGCCCGACCACCCCGATCTTGCCGCGCTCGGCTTCCTCACCGTGGGTCCACGCGGCCGACGCGAAGTGATGATGGATGACCGCGTTGATGTGATCACCCGCGGCTTCATGAGCAGCACGGTTTCCTGTGCGCGCTGTCACAAGCACAAGACGGATCCGATCTCGATGGGTGATTATTACTCCTTCTTCTCCATCGTCGAGAACGCCACCGCCAATCCTCGTGGTCCGGTGATCGGCATGCCTGCCAATGCCAAGGCTCACGAGCAGTTTCTGGCGGAGATGAAGAAGATCGATCACGAGAACCACCAGTTCCGCCACGCCATCGTCAAGCAAGTGCGCGAGCCGAAGACACTGGCCGGTTACCTCCACCTCGGCTGGCTGGCCCACACACAAAATTGGGAGCTCGGCCGCTGTCAGACCGACAGCTTTAAGATGTACAAGCTGCGAGGCAAAGCCACCTTGCAGTGGAAGAAGTTTCTCGCCGTGTCAGCCGTGGGTGACAATACCGCACCCCGCCTCGCTCAGTGGTATGCCGAGATGGGCAAACCAAACGCCAACCAAAAGGCGCTCTGCGATGCCCTCGCCAAGGAATGGCACGCCGCCATGCAAAGCGGCAAGGGACAGCTTGCCAATCAGGCCAAGCGGAAGCTCTGCCCTCTGAGTTACGATGAAGGTCGCGTGCAGCAGTTCTTCACCCAAAAGGACGGGCAGAAGAACCGCGAGATCGAAGCCAAGCGCGCCAAGCTGGAGTCCAGCCATCCCGGCGGGCCACCACGCGCGATGGTGGTGAAGGAGCGTGATAACTACATGCCGGCCCGCAAATACAAACGTGGCGACCCGAGCCAGAAGAGCGAGCCCTTTGAGCGCCACTGGCTGGAAGTGCTGGGCGGCGGTGAATACCACAAGGAGGAGAGCCCGCGGCTGCAGATGGCGAAGAAAGTCGCCGACCCCACCAACCCACTCACCGCTCGTACCATCGTCAACCGAGTCTGGGCCTGGCACTTCGGCGCTCCGCTGGTCAACCCCGGCGACTTCGGTCCTCAAACGGCCGCACCCAAGCAGCAAGAGTTGCTCGACTGGCTCGCCGTCTGGTTTGTGGAGAACGATCAATCGCTTAAGAAGCTGCATCACCTGCTGCTGACCTCCGAAGCCTTCCGCCTCAAGCCCGACACCGTAGCCGCCAACGTCAATCGCGACGAAGGCAATACTACTTACTGGCGCTGGAACCGCCAACGCCTGTCCTTCGAGGCCATGCGTGACCGGCTGCTATTCACTGCGGGATCGCTCAATCTCAGCACCACTGGCGGCCGCTCGGAGGAACTCGAGAAACCCGAAGCCGACAAGCGCCGCACCATCTACGCCTTCATCGACCGCTTTGAGTTGCCCGGTCAATTCACCAACTTCGATCTCCCCCACCCCGATCACCACGCACCCAAGCGACTTGAGACGACGGTACCTCAACAGGCCCTTTGGTTCCTGAACGGTCCACTCGCCCTGCGCCAGGCCAAGCAAGTGATTCAGAAACCAGAGTTCAAGAAAGGAGGCACAAAGCAGCGCATCGACTGGTTGTACCAACGCTTACTCTTACGCGAACCCACCCAGAGCGAACAGTCCACCCTCACCAAATGGCTCGGCGACAAGCCATCGGACGACGCCTGGGCCGACGCCGTGCAGATGATCTGGGCCTCGAACGAATTCAACTTCCTCGACTAACTTCATCCTGATCTGACCCACCCACCACCTAAACTCTCTCACCCCACCCACCACCCAAGATGGGCCACCACGAACTCACCGCCCGAGACCTCCTGCTCGACCGCCGCGACTTCCTCAAGCGCTGCGGCATGGGCATGGGTGCGCTAGCGATGGGTCCGTTACTTGGCGACCGCGCACTCGGCGCATCGGGTGGGCTCAGTGGCCTCACCCACCATGCCCCCAAGGCCAAGCGCGTGGTGCACCTCTTCATGAACGGCGGGCCGTCGCAGGTGGACACCTTCGACCGCAAGCCCATCCTGCAGGACATGCACGGCAAGATGCTTCCCTTGGAGGACATCAAGACCGAACGCCCCACCGGCGCTGCGCTGCGCACGCCCTTCACGTTCAAGCGCTACGGTGAATGCGGCCTCGAGGTCAGTGAACTGTTCGAGAAGACCGCGCAACATGCCGATGAGCTCTGCGTGATCCGCTCGATGCACGCCAACGTGCCCAATCACGAACCTTCCCTCATGCTGATGAACTGCGGTGAGGGTCTGTTGGCACGCCCCTCCATGGGTTCGTGGATCAGCTACGGCCTGGGCAGCGAAAACCAAAACCTGCCCGCCTACATCTCGATGTGCCCCAAGGGCATGCCCATCAAGCGCGCTCAGAACTGGCAGTCGGCCTTCCTGCCGGGCTCGCATCAAGGCACCTACATCGACTCCTCGATTAAGGATCTCAAGAAACTGATCGAGAACATCCGCAGCCCGCACGGCGATCCCAAGCGGCAACTCAGACAGCTCGAGCTCTTGCGCGAAATGAACCGCGAGCATCTCGAAAGCGCCAATCACGACCCGCAGCTGGAGTCGCGCATCAAAAGCTTTGAACTCGCCTACCGCATGCAGACCGAGGCCACCGATGCATTCGACGTCAGCAAGGAACCCAAGCACATCCTCGACATGTACGGCCCTGGACCACATGCCCGCCAATGTTTGATGGCAAGAAGGTTGCTCGAGCGCGGCGTGCGCTTCATCCAACTCTGGCACGGCAACGGCCAACCCTGGGACAGCCACGATGACATCGAAGCCCACCGCCGTCTGGCCAAGCAATGCGATCAAGGCATCGCCGCCTTCCTCACCGATCTCAAACAACGCGGCATGCTCGAAGACACCCTCGTCCTATGGGGTGGCGAGTTCGGCCGCACACCCGTGGTGGAGATGCCCAAGGAAGGCTCCAACAAGGGCGTGATGAAGGGTCGCGACCACAACCATTATGGTTTCACGGTGTGGATGGCTGGTGGCGGCGTGAAAGGTGGTCACATTCACGGCGCCACCGACGAATTCGGCTTCAAGGCCATCGAGGATCGCGTCCATGTCCATGATCTACACGCGACCATCCTCCATCTACTCGGCTTCGATCACGAGAAGCTGACCTACCGCTACTCCGGCCGCGACTTCCGCCTCACCGACGTCCACGGCCACGTGGTGAAGGACATCATTGCCTGAGGAAGCGACCGTTTGCTTTTCAGGGTCGCGGCGATTAGACTCCATCCTAATTAGGAACTCATCGTTTTGAAGATCTCACGCAGACGCTCACTCAAACTCATCGGCACCGGTGCCGTCGCCAGCACCTTACCCACAAGGATTTGCGCTGAAGAGGGCGCTGGCCTGCTCAAGACCATCCCCTCCTCCGATGAGAAGATTCCTCCCATTGGCATGGGCACCTGGCAGACCTTCAATGTGGGTAGTGATAACTTCCTGCGCGACAAGCGCACTGAAGTGCTCAAGGCATTCTTTGCTCAAGGCGGTGGCATGGTCGACTGCTCACCCATGTATGGCTCCGCGCGCGCCGTGGTCGGCCATGCGCTGAAGAAACTTGGCGACCAAAAAACCCTCTTTTCGGCCGAGAAGGTCTGGATCAAGGATGGGAGCGCCACACGCAAACAGTCGGCTGAATCCATGAAGCTGTGGGGCACCAATAGCTTTGACCTCATACAGATCCACAACCTCCTCTCGTGGAAGGAGCATCTGGCGACCCTACGCAAGATGAAGGAAGAGGGTAAGATCCGGTATATCGGCATCACCACCTCCCATGGACGCCGTCACGAGGAGCTCGAAAACATCCTTAAGAAGGAGCAATTCGACTTTGTTCAGCTCACCTACAATCTGACCCACCGCAGCGTAGAGAAAAGACTGCTGCCCGTCGCTCAGGACAGGGGCATCGCGGTGATCGCCAACCGACCCTATGATGGTGGCGATCTCATCAAGGGACTGCAGAAGAAAAAGACCCCACTGCCGAAGTGGGCCTCTGAAATCGACTGCAAGACATGGGCGGAGTTTCTGCTCAAGTTCGTTGTCTCACACCCAGCCCTGACCTGCGCCATCCCCGCCACCAGTAAGGTCGAGCACATGAAGGAGAACATGGCCGCCCGCCTGGGCCGCATGCCGGATGAGGGGATGCGTCAGCGCATGATTCAGTACGTGGAGAAGGCATGATGCCAATCTCCGCTCTCACCAGCTATTCGATCCGCGACTTCATCTCCTTCAGTGATGAAGTGTATTTCCGCTTCTTCGTACGCCAGTTCGAAGCGGTCTGGCCCACTCACATCGCCATGCTGGTTGTGGGCGTTGTGATTCTGGCATTCGGCTACAAGGGGAAACCCAGTGCTGTAGCCGTGGCGATGGCCATTCCTTTGGCCTGCAGCGCCCTCACATTCCACTTTAAGTATTTCGCCGAACTCAGCCCCATTGGAACGGTATTCGGCTGGGCCTTCCTGATCCAGATTCTACTCCTTTTGGTCTGGGGATTCCTCCAGTCCTCGACCGAATCATTCCGGCCCACGGTCCACGCCATCACCGGAATCTCAATCTCAGCCTTCGCCCTGATCGGCTATCCCTTGCTCACTAAGGGAGGAGAATGGGGCTGGCAAGGAGCGGAAATCTTCGGCATGGCTCCGGACCCCACAATCTGCCTCTGCTTTGGCGCCATCTTATTGGCTGCTCGCCCCCTCTGGTCCTTGCTTCTCTTGCCCATTCCGCTGCTCTGGTCCTTCGCCACCTGGGCAACCCTCGACACTTTCGAATCGAACTATGCATTCGTATTGCCACTTGTCGCCCTAATCACCTTGGCAGCGACGATTTGGAAAGCAGTCTCTAGGCGTTCGTCGCGAACCGAAGACAACCCACCCCCTACTGAAGTCACTGACTAAGGTCTCCGACCCAAGCTTCGACCAGCTTCAGTTCTTTGGCAGGAAAGACTCCCGTCTCAACCAGCTTTTCATAGCAGGTGAGCAGGTTGGCCGCGACATCCCCCTCCCCGCTAGGCAGGTCGAGCTCCATCAGGGAATCACAGATGGTGTGATTCTGGGTGTAGCCGGGAACCTCGTCATCGAAGTCCCGCTGCAGATCGTGAACGTTGCGATCCTGATAGACTTCAGGTGCATGAAAGGCGATCCCCAGATCCATCGCCCACAAACAGCGTTGTGCGATAAAACTCTTCCAGATGTCGCACATCCTGAAGCTGCAGTAACTGGGAATGTAGAGGAGTGGATATGCCAGCGGCCACCACCAGGTGCTTTGGGTATTGAAGGGACACCAGTTGCCAGGCCCAAGATAAATGCCGGGCTTATTGTCGAAGTCGAACGGCCGATCCATTGCCAGTCTCCAGATGGCATCCACGTCCGGAGCATTGTTAACCAGTCCCTGCTGCACGGGAGCTCGCAGACCTGCTTTTGAAGGGACAGGTGACGGCACTTCGTCCCGGATCCGGGTCAGCGGCAGGCCACGGGGCCAAATCAATTCATCGGAAAAGTAGCGGTAGACATTGATCCATCGGGACGATGACGCCTCGACCAACTCGAGGTCGTCGATGTGTTCGCTTCGCTCTCTCCACCCATCCAGCGGAGCATTGTCATCGTCGGTTTCATAGATGCATTCCGCTCCATTCCGGATGGCATGCAAATAGGCGATGTTCTTTCTCGCATAGTGCCCGGTGGGCAGGTCTTGGGCTATTTGGTAACCACCGGAATTCTGATCTTCCAAAGAGAGGAATTCCACAGGCCAGTTAGCGGCATCCTGCGATTCGAAGTGTTCTGGACCCTTGGAATCACCGGCCACGATCAGACGGCCATCGATTTCCGACAACCTGCCAACCAACTGGCGGACGCAATCGGTGGGAGGCTGAATGGTGGTGATGACGGAATACAGCATGATACTTGTTCAAGATTGTTGGTAGGATTCGGGACTCATCTGTTGAAGTCGCTGACGCGCGGAGCGGCAGTGCTTGATTCCGCGGATCCATCCTTTCGTATAACTGATCAGCCAGTGGATTTTGCAGGCATAAACAAAGTATACAATGCGGGAGAGAGGGAAACTGATATCTTTGGTCGACAGTGTCCGTGATGCCGGCAGCAATTTGATCACACGGATGGCAACGGAAGCGAACACGAGGGCCAACAAAAGACCTGCGGAGATCATCCCCACCGATTCTTCAAAGACGAGCATGAAGACAAGAGCAAGCGGAATACCTGTAAGCTCGAAACCGATGCGCGTGCCGGTGTAGACATAGTCCTTGAGACGAAGGCCTGCTTCCCCATCACCGTAGCCGTACCGCTGCTGCTCCTTGATGAAGGCCTGCAGTGAGCCATGACGATGCCAATGGCAGTCAACATCGGACACTCCCACACGCTTCACCTCGGCAGCTTCGATGAGGTAGTGGAACAAGGCATCGTCACCCGCGAAACTGAGGTCTTCCGGATATTTACCGAGCCTCTTCCAAACCACTTTCCGGTAAGCAATCGTCCTCGAGGAACTGTAACTGGTCTCGGAAGCGATCATCTTCTGATCCCCCTTCAGCGCCCACTCCACCTCACTCCAGAGACCGTTCAAATCGGCGTTCACCGCCCAGCTTCCAATCACCAGTTCGACTTCGGAGTCGTTGAGCATGGGCTGGACCAGACGCTCAATCCAACCGGCCTCCCAACTACAACCGATGTCGGTGGAGACGATGATCTCACCGGATGCCGCCTCAATCGCAAGATTCCGGCCTCTCGCCACATTGCAGCGCTCCTCCTGTAGAATCTTCACCGGAATAGGAAACTCGCGCTTCGCCTCTTCGAGCGCCTCCCATGCGCCATCGGTGGACCCGGCATCGGTGATCACGATTTCATCAGGAACCGTGGTTTGCTTCCTCATGGCATCCAGAAATTTTCTGATGCCTGAGACATCATTGAAAACCGTGGAGACAAGAGAGACTGACATGGATGGTGGAGTTTCCGTTCGCTGGCCCGGTGTATGGGATTTTGAAATGACCCGCAATAGTGGAGCGGTTGGGCTCCACGATTGCATTCGGACGGATCCAATTCAGTTGGAACGGCGGAGCTTTTCGAACAGGCGGGTTCCCGGCAAGGCACGCATCAGTATCGGGAGCGACAGTTGGAGGTGACTTCTGAGTAGCCGGTCAGAAAGGCGATAGGCCGCAGCGGCCACATCGTGTTCGTCCTCGCCTTCAGCTCTTGCACCAAATGAACCAAGCACTCTGGCGAGGTTGGCGATCTGCTGTTTGTTCGCCTTGGCACCGCTTTCGGCAAGGAACGCGAGGTTTGCCTCGAGGGCATGAAACAGTCCCTTGGACCACTTACCGACATCTTCGAACTGGTCCCTGCACTCTTCGGTGCCACGTCGATAGCGGAATACTGCATGCCGGCGGGTGATCACCTCATGGCCGAGCACCAGCTTCCACCAGAATACCGTATCTTCGGTCAACAGGCGATTCATGGCCTCATCCCACAGGAAAGGCTCCTTCAGAATCTCGCGCTTCACGATGGCCGCGGTAACCGGCCAGGGCGTATGAGCAATCGAGAGATTGCGAATCAGATCCATTCCCTGCCCGGGTGAAGATTCGATTCCTGGCGGTAAATGGGTCTCGATGATCTCGCAATTCTCCGGGTCGACTTCATGCCACCCTCCAACTTGGATGGGAGCATCGGTCTCGGTAATGGATTGGCTCCAGAGCTGCAGACAGTCGGGCACCAGCAGGTCGTCGGCATCGAGAAAGATCAGCCATTCTCCAGAAGCCTTTGCGATCCCGGCATTTCTTGCCGTGCACGGACCTTGATTCTGCTGACGGATGCAGTGAATCCGGTCGTCGGATGCAGCGAGATCCGACGCGATGCCGACACCTTCATCCGTCGAGCCGTCATCGACAATAATCCATTCCCAATCTCCGAACTCCTGGCCGAGGACGGAATCTGCCGTCTCGGAGAAATAAGCCCCCTTGTTGTAGAGAGGCGTGATGATGGAGAATTTCGAAACAGACATGCGATGCAGACGATTTGAAAAATACCCGTGGTTGCATGGTTGCGGAAGAGCAAAGCTCAGCACCAACCTTGGCCATCAAGTCGATAAAGTGAAAGAGGATTGCAAATTTGCTTGCTGGAACCTCGGGTGGATCGCGACAAAGGTTCATGGAACAAGAGGAACCCCTTTCCTTCACCCGCATGGCCGGAGTCGCAATGCGTGAAAACGCGACGGATTTTCGTGACATCATGATGCGGCGCCGCACTGTTCGCGATTTCTCAGACCAAGCCATTCCGGAGGGCGTGGTCGAAGCCTGCATTGAGGCGGCCGGCCGTGCGCCCAGCGGCGCCAACCAACAACCGTGGCACTTCGCTGTGGTCCGCGATCCGGAAGTTAAGTCACGCATCCGCGAAGCGGCAGAAGCCGAAGAGCGGGAGTTTTATGGCGGGCGAGCCCCCCAGGAATGGCTAGATGCGCTCTCCCACCTCGGCACCGATGACCAGAAGCCCTTTCTCGAAACCGCGCCCGCACTCATCGTCATCTTCCAGAAGAACCAAGTGGAAAACGAAGAAGGTGAAATGGTGAAGACCTACTACCCAAAGGAGTCGGTTGGTATCGCCACCGGTTTTCTCATCACAGCCCTCCATCACGCCGGCTTGGCCACCCTCACCCACACCCCGAGCCCGATGAAGTTCCTCACCGAAATTCTGGAGCGCCCGAGTTCCGAGAAACCCTTCCTGCTGCTGGTTGTGGGATACCCCACGAAAGACTGCAAGGTACCAGTGATCACCAAGAAGCCCCTCGGCGACATCGCAAGTTTCCACTGAGTGGTACCAATTGCTGCAACTTCTCTTCCTCTTCTGAGTTTAATGGATATGAGCCTTCACGGGAAACTCACCGCACTTGCCGCAACACTTCTGTCGGCGGCCGTGCTTTCAGCCCCCCTCCCCGCCAGGGAGTCGAAGGCCTACAATCCATCCTTGGCCACCGGCAAGGTGGAGACGCAACTACTCGAGATGGAGTACGAGGGCCGCAAGGTGCCACTGAAGGTCTACCTGCCGACTCAAAAGAACGCTCCGGTGATCCTGCTCAGTCACGGTCTGGGAGGATCGCGTGAAGTGGGCGCCTATCTCGGCAACCATTGGGCAGCGCGGGGCTATGCCGTCGTGGCGATGCAGCATATCGGCAGCGACATCAGCGTCATTAAGGATGCACCCAAAGCCCAACGGTTCAGAGCTTTGAAACAGGCCGCAAGCTTTCAGAGCTTCACCGATCGCACCAAAGATGTGCCCGCAGTGATTGATCAGATCACCCGATGGAATTCCGACAAAGGACACCTGCTTTCGGGTCGCCTCGACCTGAACAAAATGGGCATCGGCGGCCATTCATTTGGAGCCATCACCTCGCAGGCCATGTCTGGCCAAAAGTATGGACGCTTGGGCGAAAAATACACCGACAAGCGCATCAAAGCGGCCCTCATGCTCAGCCCAAGTTCTGCGAGGGACGACAAGGATAAGGAGGCCTTCGGCCACATCCAGTTGCCGTGGATGCTGATGACGGGAACCCAGGACACCAGTGCGGTCAAACCCGACGTCAAACCCGAAGATCGCCTGAAGGTCTATCAAGCCCTGCCGCCGACCGGGAACAAATACCAGCTCGTACTGAAGGACGCCCAGCACATGGCCTTTTCAGACCGCACCATCCTCGGCACCAAGCACCGCAACGCAAATCACCACAAGGCGATTGTCGCCCTCAGCACCGCCTTCTGGGACACCCACCTTGATGGAGACGCGAAAGCCAAAGCATGGCTTCATAGCGACGCTCCCAACAAACGCCTGGAGTTAGGCGACAGTTGGGAGCGAAAGTAGTCTCAGTCGAGCCTGCCCGCCCACTTCATCAAGTTGACCGCCAAAGTCGCATTGTCGAAGCGGGTGATATCGGAATCCGCCTTTCCACAATCTCGTCGACAATGCCATCGGCCGAAAGTTAATTTCCACGAGCAGCTTGGCTTCATGGACGCTGCCACATGAATGACGAGAGCAATGACAAACGAGGAACCCTCATCCGAGGGTCAAGTCGATCTGGGCGCACTTCGGGTACTGGTGGCCCGGGTTCACGCCTACGGAAATCTCGGAGACGAACTGGAAACCGCTCCATTGTTCCACAAACTGAAGGAATGGGGCGTCGGGACAGTGGATGCAGAACTGAGTGCATTCACCCATGAAATCTGTGCCGCGGAAGAGGTCAGCGCACCACAGATCAAAGGAGAGCCTTATCTCTCGGACTCATTTGTCCGCTCCATCCATGACCGGATGCCGACGTCCAGATATGACCTCGTGATCATTGCTCCCGGGCCGAATGTGCTCCGGCACACGCTGGTGGAAGCCGCCGCATGCTCCGATGAGCTCATTCTATTTGGAGTCTCTCTGGCGGGTGAGAACGCAAGCAGACTACTCCATGAAAGCCGTAAATTCATCCGCGGCATTGTAGCGCGAGAACCGATATCCGAAGACCTCGCAAAGAGGACGATGCAGTCCGGTGGATTCTTCTCAAAATTGAAAGCTTGGAACAGAGAGGATACACCGGTCTTCATGTCAGCCGACATCGGATTCTCCAGCCTCCCCTATCTGGACCAGGAACTCATCGCATCTTGCCGCCGGAAGTTTGACGATGAACTTCCAAAAGGATTCAACCTGATCTTCCCACGTGCCTACCGGAAGGGGGAACACGCTTCACAGGTAGTCCTCCGGGAGAACAGTGAATCCGGCAACCTTGAATTATGGACAGACGAAGATGCCAAACTGGCGTCTTTTGAGAACGATGTGGTGATCGCGACCACCGACCTGCCTGTAGACCGCGAAATGATGCAGTTTTCCAGCAACAAGTTCGCCCAGGTTCCCCACATCAGCTGTGAGCGGGTTGAAGAACTGCTGGCCTTGGTTGAAGCAGCCTCCTCGGTTTACACCACCCGATATCATCCGGGAGTCATGGCCCTGCTCATGGATACACCTCTGACGATCCTGCCCCATTCCGGAGAGCGCACCAAAATGGAAGGGCTTAAGCTGGTGCAGCAAGGATTGGCTAAGGGAGCCTATGAGAAAAACAACGATGCAGCCTGGCACTTTCTGCGCTCAGTTCTGGAGGAAAAGGCCCGTGCGCTGTGACCTTGCAGGAGCAAGCCTTCATTGAAGGCCGTTCTTGAACCATGCCAGAGCCGTCTGCGCCGCACGGGTGCCAGTGGCAAAACAGCCCTGCAGCAGGTAGCCGCCGGTTGGTGCCTCCCAATCCATCATTTCGCCAGCCACGAATACACCGGGCAGACCACGTAGCATCAAGTGCTCATCGATACCATTCCATGTCACTCCTCCCGATGAAGAGATGGCTTCCTCGATCGGCCGAGGACGAGTGAGTGGAATGCGACACGCCTTGGCATGCTTGGCTAAGGCGTCGGCCGATTCAAAGGGTCCGTGGAAGTGCTCCAGAATCAAGCGCATGGGCTCGTTCAGTTTCCAACGTTGCTCCGACTCGGCGAGGAAGTTCCGCTTCGCCGACTCCATCTTGGCGACCAGTTTTTCCACGGTAAAGGTCGGCTTAAAATCGATGGTGATGGCGGGTTCGTCCATCGCCCGCAAAGCCGGTCCGAGTGCATAGATGGGCCCACCTTCTATGCCGTAGTGGGTGAGCATGAGTTCGCCGGGAGCCGTTTGACCCTCAACGGAGGCGACGAGATTTTTGATGGCTTGGCCTTCGATGCGGTTCGCCAACTCGATCGGCCAGTCGACTTCCCAGCCACAGTTGGCAGGTGCTAAAGGCGAGACCATGACGCCAGATTTCTCCAACACCTCCACCCAAGCGCCATCGGAGCCAGTGTCCGGCCACGATCCACCACCCATGGCGAGAATGATGGCATCCGCCTGAATGACCACTTCGCCCTCCAGCGAATCGAACACAGCCTCTCCACTCTCGAGCCGGATCAGTCGATGACTCATCCGGAGCTCCACGTCTTGAGCACGCAGACGTTCGACCCATCGACGTAAGAGAGGCGCGGCTTTTAGGGCCTTGGGATACACCCTTCCGGACTTCTGCACAAAGGTCCCAACATCGAGCTTAGCTGCCCACGCTCGAATCGCCTTATTGTCGAATAGCGCCAGCGTCTCCGGCCAGAATACATCCGGTTGATCAGGGCCGGAATAACGTCTGGCGAACACCTCCAGATCCTCGGAATGGGTCAGATTCAAGCCACCCTTGCCGGCTACCAAGAACTTCCGCCCAACCGAACGCTTCTGGTCACACAGGGTCACCTCGGCTCCTGCAGCGGAAGCCACTTCAGCTGCGCGCAGTCCTGCGGGACCGCCGCCGATGACCAAGACATGTGGCACGTTCTACCAACGCGTTGGCTTCTCGCCCGTCTTCTTGAACTTCTCAATGGCGTCGCTCAGCTCCTTGCTGAGGTCATTGCCCTTCTTGCCAGAAAACAGGCTGCTGTGCGGAAGAAGCGCATCCGGATAGCGCTTCTTGGCAGCGGCGAAGATGGCATCCGCTCCACCGGGGAACTGGGCGGCATCGCCACCAATGAGATAGAGCATGTAGCCCGCGGCGCCATCCATTCGGATGCGGTCGGGGCCGAGCAGTTTGTCGTGCGGCGGGAAGTTGGCGTATGCGCTGGCCAGTGACTTCACCGCCAGCTCCTGCACCTCAGGAGCCGCACCCTTGAGGGAAGCGAACACCTTACCACAAGAGCGCGAGCGCGAGATGTGGGTGTCGCCAGTCATCACATCGGCGACCACCGGCAGAATTTTGGGGGCGAGCTTTGGGTCCATCGCAATCCGGGCCAGAGGCGCCATGGCGGCTTCAGCAGTCCACCAGCATTCGACCTGCGCCAGTTCGAGCAGGCGATCGACGATCGGTACGATCCATTCCGGTTTGGTCAGCGCCAAGGCCTTCATCGCATTGATCTGCACCCACACGGACTCGTTCTTGTCCTCAATCATCTTGTTGAGCATGCCCGCCACTTCGAGACTGATATCCTCACCCTTCATCGGACGGCGCTTGAAGGTGCAATACATCACCATGGTGCCGGCGTGACGCACGCGTGGATCCTTGGACTTCAGCAAGCCGGGAATCAGGTGATAGCGCTGGTGGGCATTGATGAAGCTCGCTGCGCCGCGCCGGATGCCGTGATCCGGGTGGTGGGCATATTGGATAAGCAGGCTATCTTCCACATCCTTGGGCGCCATCTGTGCGAAGATGGCCCGCGAGGAATGAGTAACGAAGGTTTCGCCACTGATATCAGGCACCTTGCCATTGGGCAGTGCTGCGGGGGTGTTGGAATAGAAGGCATCGTCCGCTGCGTTGCCCCAGGGACGCTGTGGCAAGTCATACTGCTTGGAGTATTTGGTGTAGGGAGCACCGGACAAACGCAAGGTCTTACGTGGCATGGTGTAGCTCAACCCCATCATCACACCCCAGGAGTCGTGTCGATCGTAGCGGCTGCCGCCACCAATGACGCCAATCGAGCCATCAAAGCGGCGGGACAGTTCGTAGAACCAACGGCGGTTGTCCATGAACTCGCGATACTTCTTGGGCGACCTCTCGGCCATCATGCCCATGGAGGCCGAGCGCCAGATTTCGCCCACACCACCACCGGTGTGACCAATGTTCATCCAGGAGGTGGAGTAGAAACCTTTCACCGCTGAGTTGTCGCGGACTTTGGCGAAGTTGGAGTCGGGACCGCTACGGCTCAGCGATTCGGCAGCCGCCATGGTAAAGGCGAGGCCTCCCGTCTTGCCGTTGTCGACGAAGCTCTGTTCACAGACCTGATCGCCATAGGGCACGTTGCCACGACAAGAGTAACGGAAGAAGTGACCGAGGGAACGCTGCAGCGTGTGTTCGTCCACCTTGGCGCCACACTCTCTGGCCATCAACAGGAAGGTTGCAACGTGGACACCACAGGCGTTGATGTGTCCACCGCCCATGTAAGGGAAAGCCATGGATGCAGTCTTGCGGTCACGATTGCCACCGTAGGTGCCGTGGGCCCAGCCATCGTTGTACATGTCCCAACGCGCCTTGTCGGCGAGCAGCTCGATGATGTGGATGGCCTTGATGTCACCGGTGCGAAGGTAGTACTCGCAGAGGGCGATGCCCATGTAACCGACAGTCCAGTTCTGAGCGCCGATCTCCTTCTTGTCCTTGTACTCCTTGTGGAAGTGATCGACCCACTTGCGGGCGACTGCGAGATCTTTCTCTTCACCGGTGGAGACCATGAACAGGAGTGAAGGACCGGCACCATGACTCATCCCGATGGTCTCCTTCTGACGCAGGTAATCGGCAAGGTCGCTGACGATCTTGTCGGACTTCTTGCAGTTGAGCGGCCAGGTGGAGCTGTAAGGGCCGAGCACGGGAATATTCACCACAACCGTCTGAGCGGGAGCATCGGCTTTGTCGCGGACAACGAGGGTCACCTTGCCGTCGGTGGCTTCCGCCTTGTAGATGATGTCGCCGAGTTGAATGCGCGGATCGATCTTGGCAAGCTTCTGGCCGTTGATGCTGTCGATGATCTGACCCTTCTTGATCTTGCCGGTCTTCTCGGCGGGCGAACCCGCTTCGACGTTGCGGACCTTCATGGTGAAGGCGGGCTGACCCAGATCGATGCCGATGCCCACGGGACCGAAGCGATTGATTGAGCCTCCGCGGTTGTGAGCGGGGCGGAAGGCAAAGAAAGGCTCGCGGCTGTAGAATGGGTTGTCCTGGCGTGGACCCATGCTCTCCTTGGAGACATCGGGCGTGGCCATGGCCTGGGCGGAGGCCGTGGAGATCAGACCAGGTGAGTGGCAGGTCAGGGCGGCGAGGGCAAGAAGCGGGAGACGTTTCATGAATGGATAGGGGACAATTCAGGGAAGCTGCTTTTCCAGCGTTCGGGGAGGATAGAGCGGTTCCGTCCGAGTGGAAGGGAAAAGGAGTCTACCGGCATTTCGCCTTTGAACCCTCTCCGTGTTTCAGACTAGAATGCCAGAACCCTTCGCGGATCCTGCCATTCAAAGAATTTCAAAAGCAATGAGACCGATTCACCCTGCAACCCCAGTGAGGTTACTTTGCTGCATCGCGGCATCCGCAGCAGCACTCTGCGCCTCCGCTTCCGCCGTCATCCTGCAAATCGGAGTGCTCGATGACACCTACATCCGCAGCGACACGGGCGGAGTAACCTCCAAGAACGATGGTGACACCGACAATGAGATCATCGTTGGCCGCAACGGCACGCTTACTCAGGAACTCAATGGCCTGCTCCGCTTTGACCTATCTGCGGTCCAAGCTTTGGGACCTGCCGGCAATCTAGTGATCAACAGCGTGACCCTCACTGGAACCACCCGCACTGGTGATCCGGGCCAGGGCACCAACGTCACCCTCAATGTCTATGACTATGGTTTTGAGTTCATCGAAGCCGACGCCACCTACAACGACCCGGACGGCGATGGCGCAGCCGGAACTGGCGACACCATGGCGGGCGGCACTCAGGGCACGCTGCTTTCAACCCTCGTCGCAGCAAACACGAGCTCTGGGTTGACCATTGTCTATGGTGATACTGCCCAATTCCGCACAGCAGTTTCCAATCAACTGGCCGGTGACGGCACCCTCAACCTGCTACTCACCGGAACGGGCGCCAACACTCAGAGCTTCTTACGCTTTGATGACGAAGACCGGCCCAATCCTTTCCTGCTGACCGTGGATGTCACCGTGATTCCGGAACCCGGATCGCTCATGTTGCTTAGCGTCGGCGGACTGCTGGTTATGGCGCGGCGCAGGCGGCATTGATCCAACCCAACTTCAGCCACCATGAATCCCCGCTCCCGCCGTCATTTTATTGCTCTACTTGGATGCTCCGCCCTTGCCTCGCCAAGGTTGAGTGCCTGCCTCTGGGACACAGACACCTTGAGGGACGAACTGCACAGCCAATCGACCATCTTCGATCTAATCACCGGACAATTCCCCCACCATGGCGACGCCTATTACAAAAAGAGGCTTGAGAGACTCAAGAAGGAGGGCAAACAGGACATCGTAAGCTACAACGACATGGCCGTCGCCTATGTCCGGCTGAAGGATTTTGTGGCCGCCAAAGTCTATCTGGAGAAGGCACTCAAGTTGAATCCGAAGCGCTACGAAACCCTGTCAAACATCGGAGTCACGGCGAAGAAACAGGGCGACTTCGAAAAAGCGGTCGAGTACATCGCGAAGGCGCTCGCCATCAAAAAGGAAGGCCACATGGGTCTTGGAGACTGGTATCTGAGGGCACTTCACTGGAGAAGCATGTTCGAACTCGTGGAGAATCCATCGCGCAACTTCCTCGGCTGGAAATATAGTGATCTGAACCTGAAAGCCTATGGCGCCACCCGCAACGGCAACAAAGCCGACCTGAGCAACCACCGCGAGGCAATCATGGTGAAAAACGATCAAACCTTCGCCGACGGATTTCTGGTGCTGGGCGACTTCCTTTTCCGCAATCACCAGCTCAACCTCTCATTTCTGGCCCACACCAAGGCGATGACGCTCGAACATCAGAATCCCTCTGAGATCCGGAGAAGGCGCAAGGCCTACTTGACCTACAACGGCACATTCCCCCGTGGCCACAAATCCGAAAAAATAAAGCCATGGGAGAAGGGAATCGAGCGGGCGGAAGCCATGCTGGCAAACGGTCAAGCCTGGCTGGAAAAGTTCAAGGAGACCGAGGCCACCCTCCTAAAAGGCAAAGCGAGCGAAAAAGAGGTGAGCTTCAAGGATGTCCTTGGCCAGATGGCCCATATGGGCATCAAGAAGCAGCAGCACGTTTGAGGCGGTCGTCCCGGCACTGGAATTCATTCCAAAATCGCTTGTTAGCGAGGAAATCTCCTTGCCGATTTCTGTATCTGCACAACCCTCATGCCATCATGAAATGCCTCCTCTCCTGTCTCGCCATCCTCTCTGCCGCCGGACTCGCCCATGCCGAGATGCTTCAGGTCTTTCTAGGCACCCGTTCAAAGGAATCCAAAGGCATCTATCAATGCACCTTCGACACCGAAAAGGGTCAACTTACCAAGCCTGAGCTGGCCGCTGAAATCACAGACCCCGGCTTTCTCGCACTCAGTCCGGACAGCGAGTTTCTCTATGCCATCGGCAAGCAGGACAAGATCGATTCGGTGAGTGCCTATGCCGTCGATGGCGGCAAGCTCACCCTCCTCAATCATGAACCCATTGGTGATGGCGGCGCGGCACACATCGCCGTGCATCCCAACGGCAAGTTCCTGCTCACCGCCCAGTATGGGGGTGGTTCGGTGGCCTCCTTCCCCATCCTCGCTGACGGCAAGGTCGGCGCACGTTCACAACTCGTCGAGCACGAGGGAGGGTCCGGAGTGGTGGCTAAGCGCCAGCAAAGCCCCCACCCCCACTGGGCCGGCTTCTCACCCGATGGCAAATTCGCCTTCATCCCCGATCTAGGCCTCGATGACATCGTCATCTACAAGACTACCCCTGAAGGAAAACTGACCGAACATGGCCGCGCGAAGACCGTACCAGGAGGTGGCCCGCGCCACATGCGCTTTTCGACCAATGGCAAGTTCATCCACCTACTCGATGAGCTGACCTTGTCCGTCACCACCTTCGCCTACGACACTGCCAATGGCACCACCAAGAAAGTCGGCACCACCCCTACTCTCACTGAAGCGGTGAAGGCTAAGGAGAATTTCAACTCCTGTTCTGAAATCCTCACCCACCCCAACGGCAAGTTCCTCTACACCGGCAACCGCGGCAACGACTCAGTGACTGTGCTCAGCTGCGATTCGGAAACCGGCAAGACGGCCGTGGTGGAAGTCGAACCCATCCGTGGCTCTTGGCCGCGCAACATCAACCTCACTCCCGATGCCAAGTGGCTGATCGCCGCCGGCGCCCACTCTAACAGCCTTTCGGTGTTTTCGGTGGATGAGGAGACCGGCGAGCTCACCTTCATTCCCCGCAGCCCAGTCAACGTGCCCGGGCCAATCTGCATCGTCTTTGCGAAGTAAGCCTGCTACTTGTGGCCAGGCTTATCGTGTGGCTTGGCGTTTTTGGGCAGGTGCGCCTTCAGCTGAGCAATGACCTCCGCATGCTTCGTGTCCTTGGCGAGATTGGTGTACTCGTAGGGATCTTTGCGGTGGTCGTAGAGCTCATGTGAGCCGTCCTTGTATTGGATGAGGCGCCAGTGATCCTTCCGCACGGCATGATTCTCAAAGCCGTAGGTCGTGATGGCGGGGTGTTCCCACTCCGCCTTCGGATCCTTGAGGAGCGACACCATGCTGAAGCCATCCAAGTGCTTGGGCTTGGGCAGGCCGACGAGATCACAGAGCGTCGGGTAGATGTTCATGTGGTCGACAGTGCGGTCACAAAATTGGCCGCCCTTGGTCATACCTGGCACTGACCAGATGAGCACCGTGCGAGTCGGTTCTTCCCACAGGGCGAACTTGCGCCAATGTTGTTTTTCTCCGAGTGACCAGCCATGGTCGCTCCACAGCACAATGATGGTGTTGTCCTTGTTGGGACCGGCCTCCAAGGCATCGAGCAGGCGGCCAACGTTCATGTCGGTGTAGGCGCAGGTGGCGAGGTAAGACTGAATGGCCAACTTCCAGGTGTCGTTCTTGAGCATCTTAGCGTGATCGCCACCCATTTTCATTTTCTTGCCGGCGGCCGGAATGTCATCGTGGTCGTCTTCTCGATGGGGCGGCAACTGGATGTCCTCCAAGGGGAACTGCTCGTAGTATTTCTTGGGCGCCACAAAAGCGAGGTGCGGCTTATAGAGACCGCAGGCGAGGAAGAAGGGCTTGTCGTGCTTCTGCTTGAGGCGTTCGACGATGTAACTGGTGGAATGCCAGTCAAAGATATCCTCATCCTTGAGGTCGTGTTTGTGGGGATGAAAGTAGCCATCGAACTTCTTCACTTCGGGACCACAGGCATGCAGTCCCTCGGTGGACATGTATTCGCTCCATTCCTCGGCATGACCCACACCAAGGCGGTGGTAAATCTTGCCGGCACCCGCCACGTGATAGCCGGCCTTGAGAAACTGAGCGGAGAGACCTTCACCCGGTTTCTGGAACTTCCTCCAGTTATCACCGTTCATGTAACTGCCGGTGGTCCACGGCCGACGCCCCCCCATCAGCGCGAGACGTGATGGCTCGCAGGCGGGCACTGCGCAGTAAGAGCTGCGAAAGGACATGCCCATCTTGGCCAGACGATCGATGTTGGGCGTACGAGCCTGCGGGTTGCGCTCCAGATGGCCAACCCAGTGATTGAGGTCGTCGACCGCGATGAAGAGGACGTTGGGGCGCTTGACCTCTTCCGCCACTAGATAGAACGGAAGCAAAAACAGCAGGAGGATTCGCTTCATGTCAGACACTAACGCACCTTGGCGAGGAAGTCTTTCCCCTCACCTTTGTAGGGCTCGTCATCCACGTCGAACCAACGCGAGCGCTTAGAGCGATCCCTGTTATATGGCGGGGTGAAGATGTCGACCAATTGAGTTAGCTCGCGTGCCTTGAGACGGTGGATGTTACTCACTTTTGAAGTCAGCGTGGAAACATTGCCCTTCACCAACCGGGCCTCCTCGGTTTCGCGCAGGAGGATGTGACCGGGCTCGGGCTCTTCCTCCAGCTCGTCGTAGTTCCAGACATCGATATCACCAGTGGCGCAGAGCAGCACACCGGTCATGTCAGGATGATCGTGATAGTGGATCTTCTCCCCCTTCTCGAACTGCAGAAAGGAAACCTGGAAGTCCTCGTTCTTCTCGAGGGTGTCGAAATCAATACGGCCGTTGCCCACCCCTTTCTTGGCTTTCTCGAAGGCCTGAGCCAAGCGCTCGTCCTTAAGGTCGAGCCGATCAGCCAACACGGCCATCTTCGCCACATAAGCGGGCTCATCCCAGTGATCGAGATGTTGTTTGGCCGCTTCCTTGGCGATGGCCTCGAGGAAAGCATCCCAGTGAATGGGCGCATCCGCGGCCACGCGGCCCTCAAAGGCCGCTGCCCGCGTGGCGAACGCAGTAATCGAAGGCAGCGCCAGCGTGACACCGAGAAAACCCGGTAGGCTGGTGCGGATGAAGGCGCGGCGTGAATAGCCGTCCATGGGGTGGGATGCGTATTCCAACTACTAAATTCGGATGAGCATCATGTCACCTGAATTTGCTTTTCCTGCCATGGATTACGGCTGAAGCTGAATGGTGCATGGCTCACATCGTTGCACTCGACCAAGGCACGACCAGTTCGCGCGCGATTCTCTTCAACGAAAAAGGGGAGATCGTCGGTGTCGAACAGAAGGAGTTTACCCAGATCTTTCCCCAATCGGGCTGGGTCGAACACGATCCAGAGGAAATCTGGTCGTCGCAGATGCAGGTGCTGGATGCCCTGCTCGAGTCGACCGGCGTGAAGGTGGGAGGCATCGATGCCATCGGCATCACCAACCAGCGTGAGACCACGGTGGTCTGGAACGCAGAGACAGGTGAAGCCGTTCACAACGCCATCGTCTGGCAGGACAAACGCACGGCCGACTACTGCGAAGAACTCAAGACGAAAGGGCTGGATGATGCCGTGCGCGACAAGACCGGACTGGTCATCGACTCCTATTTTTCAGGCACCAAGATCTGCTGGATTCTGGAGAACATCGAAGGTGCTCGCGAACTGGCGGATGCAGGCAAGCTGCGCTTCGGCACCATCGACTGCTTTCTAATCTGGCGCATGACAGAAGGCCGGCGCCACGTCACCGACTACACCAATGCCTCCCGAACCATGCTCTACAACATTCGTGAGCTGAAGTGGGATGATGAACTACTCGCCGAACTCGGCATCCCCTCTTCCATGCTGCCTGAGGTGCTGCCTTCGAGTTCGGATTTCGGAACTTACGATGGCATTCCCATCCTCGGTGTGGCTGGCGATCAGCAGGCCGCCCTCTTTGGTCAGGCCTGCTTTAAACCGGGCGAGGCCAAGAACACCTATGGCACCGGCTGCTTCATGTTGATGCATCTGGGCGCGGAGTCGAAACCCTCTCAAAACGGCCTGCTCACCACCATGGCCTGCAGTCTCGATGGTTCACCCGCCTATGCACTGGAAGGCAGTGTCTTCATTGGTGGCGCCGCGGTGCAATGGCTACGCGACGCCCTAGAGTTCATCGACCACGCCGCAGACTCGGAAGCCTGTGCGCGAGAGGTCGACAGCGACGAGGTGGTGCTCGTCCCCTCCTTTGTTGGCTTGGGCACTCCCTACTGGGACCCCTACTCGCGTGGCGCCATCTTCGGGCTCACCCGAGACACTGGCAAAAACCACATCATCAAGGCCGCCCTTCAATCCATCGCCTTTCAGAGCCGCGATGTCCTCGAGGCCATGGAGCGGGATTCAGGCATCACCATGACCCGCCTCAACGTGGACGGCGGCGCTACCAACAACGCGTACCTCATGCAGTTCCAGGCCGACATTCTCGGCAAGCTGGTGGACCGGCCGGTGATCACCGAATCCACCGCTCTCGGCGCCGCTTATCTGGCAGGCCTCAAGGCCGGTGTTTGGCAGGCCGACGACTTGAAATCGGTACGCAAAACTGACGTGGAGTTCAGCCCTCAGATTGATGAAACCAAGCGCGAGCAACTCTACAAGACCTGGAAGAAGGCAGTCGAGCGCACCCTCAACTGGGCCCGGGACTGAAGCCATGATGGAACGATGAACTCTCTCGCCTCCGCCAATCGCCACAACCTCGTCCATCGAACCGAGGTCGAGCACTATGAATTGATCGTCATTGGCGGCGGCATCACCGGAGCAGGCATCGCCCTCGACGCCACGCTGCGCGGACTCAAGACCGTCCTGCTCGAAAAAGACGACTTTGCATCGGGCACTAGTAGCAAATCGACCAAACTGGTGCACGGCGGACTGCGTTACCTCAAGCAGTTCGAATTCGGACTGGTGCACGAGGTTGGGCGCGAGCGCGCCATCGTCCATCAACTCGCTCCCCACCTAGTGATCAATGAGAAGATGATCCTGCCGCTGATCAAGGGCGGCACCTACGGGCCACTGATGACCTCCATCGGCCTCAAAGTCTACGACATCCTCGCGGGCGTGGAGAAGGAGGACAGACGTAGGATGCTCAGCAAGTCCCAAACACTCGAACTTGAACCGCTCATCCGCAAAGACCTGCTTCGAGGCGGTGGCATCTATGCCGAATACCGCACGGACGATGCACGTTTGACCATGGAGGTGCTCAAGACTGCCGACCAACACGATGCCGACGTCATCAACTATGCCGAGGTAGAGGAGTTCATCGTTAGCGATGGCAAGGCTCGTGGCGTCGTCTGGCGTGACATACTGACCGGTGAGAGACACCGACTGCGCGCACCCCACATCATCAATGCCGCCGGCCCCTGGGTGGACCAGCTGAGAGACATCGACAAGTCACTGGAAGGCAAAACCTTACGACCCACGAAAGGCGTGCACATCGTGGTACGGAGAGAGCGCTTTCCCATCGATCACACCCTCTACTTCGACGTGCCGGATGGACGCATGATCTTCGCCATCCCACGGGATCGAGCCGTCTACATCGGCACCACCGACACTGACTACGACGGCGATCTGGACGATGTCCGCACCGATCTCACAGATGTGGAGTATCTCCTGAATGGCGTGAACCACCTCTTCCCGGATGCGAAGCTTGAGCTCGCCGATGTGGAATCGAGCTGGGCGGGACTCAGACCGCTGATCGCCGAACCCGGCAAGTCAGCTTCAGAGGTTTCGCGCAAGGACGAGATTTTTGAGAGTGAATCCGGACTGCTTTCCATCGCTGGCGGCAAATTGACAGGATATCGCAAGATGGCTGAGCGCATCGTTGACCGAGTGGAAGAGCGAATCCGCAACAAAGGCGGAAGCAAACTGCGGCGCTGCTCAACCCACAGAACCCTACTCACCGGGGGTGTGTTCGAGAACCAGAAGGAGGTCGAGACCTACATCGAGAGCCTCGCTCACACCCTCGAGGAGCTCGATCCCTCACTCAAGCGCATGGCCGCCTATCTCGCTCACAACTATGGCCACCAGAGTGATGTGATCGTCGCGCGCTACTGCACGCGGCAAGGCACCCCTCAGGAGCGCCTGGCTCTCAGCGAACTCGACTTCACCCTCGACCACGAAGCCGTCTTCACCTTGCTCGACTTCTTTGAACGACGCACCGGACGACTGTTCTTTGACATCCACTCCATTGACGGAGTGCGTGATGCCGTGACCGCGCGCATGCAGGAACGTCTGGATTGGTCTGACGAGGAGCGGAACCGGCAGATCGAAGAGCTCGATCAGGCCATCCATCGGGCGAGCCATTTTGAGTAACAGAATACCTGTAAAAATAGGGCGTTTCGGCCCTTTTCAGCATTGCCTGATAGTTAAGAAATGCGTAAAAACCCTGCCTAGGGCCGCGAAACCGTTTTTGCAAAGCGGGTTCGACGGCTCTGACGCTTCGTACACACGCCACGCCCTCACTCGCCAGTGCCTCAATCCGACTCTTCAGCCCTGAACATCCTCATCGCCTGCGGCGGCACCGGCGGCCACCTCTTCCCGGGCATCGCGGTGGCTGAGGCGCTGCTCGCCAAGGGGCACAAGGCCAAGCTCCTGATCTCCCAAAAACAGGTCGATGCGGATGCCTCGGCCAAATACGGCCATCTCGAGTTCGAGAGCCTGCCGGCCGTAGCCAAGCCCCCCACTCTCTCGCCACGGATGGTGCCCTTCCTGTGGAAGACCTGGAAATCGATCAAGCGCTGCAAGGCCATCCTTAGGGAGTCAAAAACCGACGCTGTGATCGGCATGGGCGGCTTCACTTCCCTGCCGCCCGTCTTTGCTGGCCATCGCTTGGGACTGAAGACCTTTGTCCATGACTCCAACGCCCGACCCGGACGTGCCAACGTGCTGACTAGCCGCTGGTGTTCGAAAGTCTTTCTCGGCTTCGAGGCTGCCACCCGCTTCTTCACCAAAAGCCCAACCGAGATCACCGGCACCCCTGTTCGGCCTGAGATGCTGAACCTGCCTTCACGAGAAGACTCCGCCAAACACTTCGGCCTCGATCCCGCCAAACCCATCGTGTTGGTGACCGGCGGCTCACAGGGTGCCAAGCGACTCAACGATATCTGCGCCGAAGCTGCGACTCGCCTACCTGACGGCGCTCAAATGTTGCATGTCGCCGGCAACCTGGACTTTGAGCGGATTGCCGCGGCGGCTGAAGGACGAAGCCACCATCAAGTCCTCGGCTTCTGCGATCGCATGCCTGAGGCCTACGGTTGTGCCGACCTCATCGTCACCCGCTCCGGCGCTTCGAGCCTCACCGAGATCTCCGCAGCAGGTCTGCCCTCTGTGCTCGTGCCCTACCCACACGCCGCCGACGACCATCAGGCACGCAACGCGGAAGTCTTCGCCGACGCCGGTGCCGCACGCATGGCCAGCGAAGATCAACTGACAGGAGCAACGATGGCAGACCTAATCGCCTCCATTCTCGAAGACTCCGCCGAGCGCGAATCCATGGTGAAAGCCGCCCGCTCTCTCGCCATTCCAAACGCTGCCGAACGCGTCTGCGAAGCCATTGAACACACTCTCGCCAGCTAGCATGGAAAAACTCCAACAACGCCTCGTCTCTGACGAACCCCAGCGCATCCACCTGATCGGGGTGGCGGGCTCGGGCATGAGCGGCCTCGCGCTATTGTTATTGGGGATGGGGCACAAGGTCAGCGGATCTGACCGGGTGACCACCAAGGAGACCGACCGCATGCAGGGGCTCGGCTTGATCTTCTCCTCGCCCCATACCGCAGAAGCCGTCGAAGGCTGCGATGTGGTGGTGGTGTCCTCCGCCATCCGTCCGGAGAACCCCGCCTACAAGGCTGCCAAGGAAGCTGGCATCCCCATTTATCTCCGCGCCCAATGCCTTGGCGCCATCCTCCATACTCGCAAGGGAGTGATCATTTCGGGCACCCACGGCAAGACCACCACATCGTCGATGGCCGCCCACCTGCTGCGCGAAGCCGACCTCAAGCCAAGCCACTATGTTGGTGCTGAGATTCCCATCCTCGGTTCCAACGCTCATTGGTCGACCGATGGCGACTTGATGATCGCCGAAGGCGACGAAAGCGACGGCACACTCGCCCTCTACCACCCCGAGCATTCCATCGTGCTCAACGTCGAGGCCGAGCACCTCGACCACTACCGCGACCTCGAGCACATCAAGGAAGTCTTCACCACCCTTGCCAACCAGACCAAGGGCAAGTTGATCTACTGCGCTGAGGACGAAGTAGCACGTGAACTCTGTGAGTCGCGCGACAATGCCATTTCTTACGGCTGGGAAGACGCTGACTACACGGCTGACGACGTGCGCGACCTGCGTGGCAGTTCGGCATTCACCGTCAAGAGAGGTGAAGAGATTCTCGGTGACATTGAACTCGGCATTCCCGGGCGCCACAACGTGCTCAATGCGCTGGCCGCCATCGCCCTCGCTGACATCAGTGGCGCCGAGTTTGCCGCCATCGCCCGTGCCCTTTCTACCTTCGCCGGAGCCAAGCGCCGCTTCGAGAGCAAGTACCTTTCGGCCAAGCATCGCATTATCGATGATTACGGCCATCACCCCAGCGAGATCGCAGCCACTCTGCAAACCGCCCGCTCCCTCAAGCCGGAACGCATCGTGGTCCTGTTCCAGCCCCACCGCTTTAGCCGCACTCAATTGCTGGCGGAAGATTTCGGCGCCGTGCTGCAGGGCGCTGATCAAGTCTATGTCACCGATGTCTATCCGGCATCCGAATTGCCCATTGATGGCGTCAGCGGCCAGACTGTGGTCGATGCCATGGCTCGTCACGGCGACGTTCCCGGCGCGTTCCTCCCCGACCTTGGCATCGCCCATCATGTGGTCGGTAACTCCCTCAAGCCAGGCGACCTGTTGATCACCCTTGGCGCGGGCAACGTCCACGAGGCGGGCACCAAGATCGCCCGCGACCTCAAGATCCTTGAGGAGATCAAGGGCCTGATGCCTGGAGAGGAAATCGACGGCAAGCTCTACGAACCGATGCAGCGTCACAGCACCATGCGTGTCGGCGGCCCGGCCCAATTCTGGATCGAACCTCACAGCTTTTATGGCATGGCCTTTGCCGTGAACTACTGCCGTGAGCGCGGCATTCCAGTTCGCGTTGTTGGTCGTGGTTCCAATCTCTTGGTACGCGACGGCGGCATTCGTGGTGCCGTAATTCATCCCACCGGTGGCGCCTTCACCGAAGTCGCCATCGACGGCAAGGGCGAGATCACTGCCGGAGCAGGTGTCAGACTCAAAAAACTCGCTAGCTTTGCGGGCGCCAATGGTATCGGCGGCTTCGAATGGATGGAGGGCATTCCCGGCAACGTCGGTGGTGCACTGCGCATGAACGCGGGCGCCATGGGCATCGAGACCTTCGATCAAGTGGTGCGTGTCACCTTCCTCGATGAGGACGGCGTGATTCGCACACGAGAGCGCGATGAAATCGAGGCTCATTATCGCGATGTCAGTGAGCTACGCCGCAACTTCGCCCTGCAGGCGGTCTTCAAGGGCAAGGCGGACAGTCAGGAAAACATCCAAGAGCGCTGGCAAGAATCGCGTGACAAACGCAAGAGCTCTCAGCCCATCCAAGCTTCGGCAGGTTGCACCTTCAAGAATCACGAAACCATCCCTGCTGGTAAACTCATCGATGAACTGGGCCTCAAGGGCGAGACCGTCGGCACTGCCGCCGTCTCAGATACCCATGGTAACTTCGTGGTCAACCAGGGTGGCGCCACCGCTACCGATGTCCTCGATCTCATCGAGAAAATCCGCGAACGCGCTCGTGAGGAGCGCGGCATCGAACTCGACACCGAAATCAAAATCCTCGGCGAAGACACACCCCAATTTTAAATGCTGAAATCTACCAAAATCGCCGTCCTCATGGGCGGCCCCGGCAACGAACGCGAGGTCTCGCTGGCCTCGGGTCGGGCAGTGCTCGGCGCCCTGCAGGGCCTGGGCCTCGATGCCGTGGAGGTGGATGTCACCGACACAGAGCCACAACTGCCGGAAGGCACAGGCCTCGCTTTCAATGTCATCCACGGCACCTTCGGCGAGGATGGAGACCTTCAGGCCTACCTCGAAAGTTTGGGCATCCCCTACACGGGCGCGGGCGTGGGCAGCAGCCGCACCGCCTTTGACAAGAACCTTGCCAAGGCCGTGTTTGAGCAGGCTGGGGTCCCCACTCCACGGGCTGAAGTCCTGGACCTTTCTGCCGAGCAAAAACCAACCATCGAAGTTCCGCTGGTAGTCAAACCTCCACGCGAAGGCTCGAGCGTGGGCGTGCACATCGTAAAGAGCCCCGATGAGCTCGATGCCGCCCTCAGCGATGCCTCCAACTACGGCGACGACGTGCTGATCGAAGAGTTTGTCGAAGGCATGGAGCTCACCGTCGCCGTCATCGACGACAAGGCCTATCCCATCGTCCACATCATTCCGCCCGAAGGGGTCTACGATATGCGTAGTAAGTATCCCTGGTTGTCTGGCGGACAGGGCAGTCAGTATGTCTGCCCGGCCGAACTGGATGAAGCAACGACCACTGCCGTACAGGAAGCCGCGCTAGCAGCCCACCGAGCCTTGGCAATTGAAGTCTACTCGCGCGTCGACGTACTACTGGATTCCAAAAAACAGCCGTATGTGCTAGAAGCTAACACCATTCCCGGAATGACGGAGACTAGCCTGCTGCCCAAGTCGGCTGCCGCCGCCGGAATTCCCTTTCCTGAACTCTGCCGCACTATTGCCGAAGCCTCCCTCGCCCTCCGTGCCTGAAAGCGAACCCAGCCAAGCCCATGAGACGCAAGACCAGTAAGACCCGCCGCCGCAAGCAGCCCAGCGTGCTTGAGGTTCGCGTGATGTCCCCGCGCATTGCCTGGCACGGCTTCACTAAGATGCTTGGCGGCTTCCTTCGCTTAGCACTGCTGCTTGCCGTACTGGGCGGCATCGGATGGGGCATCTGGCGTGGCATTCAGCACACCTTCCATCACAACCCCGATTTCCGCCTGCAGGTCATCGACCTCAATACCAACCCAGTCATCGATGAGGCCGGATTGATCGAAATGGCGGGCATCGATCTAACCGTAGAGACCAGCCTCTTCGAAGTTGACGTCAGTGACACGCGCGACCGACTCGAGGCCATGCCCGCAGTGATCTCCGCCGAGGTGGAGCGACATCTTCCCGGCACTCTGGTCGTGCGCATCGAAAGCCGCGAGCCCCGCGCCTGGGTCGCCACCACTGGCACCGACCTCTCCCGAGTTCGCCAAGCCAGTGGACTGCTCATCGATGCCAAAAGTCACGTCTACCCATGCCCCAAACGCCAACTCGAGGAGGCTAAGATGCTACCCATCATACTGCTGAAAGAGGATGAGGAGAACCCCCTGGTTGCGAATCGGGAACTCAAGCACCCTGAACTCAGCCGCTGCGTAAAGCTTCTGGAGGCGTCCCGGGGCTCAGACCCCGAATCTCCCTCAAGGATCGAATCCATCCGTCAGGCCAATGAGTGGTCGCTGCGTTTGGTCACCCGAGAGGGCACCTCAGCGACCTTCGGGCTGCGCGATCATCCCGCTCAGATCGAAAAACTGCGGGTAGCCCTCGATCACGCTGCCCAAAAAGGCTACGCCATCGACACCATCAACTTGATTCCCCGCTTCAACGTTCCCATTACTGTCCGCGGACAACGGCCGCCACCGCGCGCGATCCCGGTGCTGGTCACCCCACGCTCCAACAACTGATTTTTTACCCCACCGTTCTTTTCATCCATCATGGCAAGACGCTCCAAGATTCACGTCGGACTCGAAATCGGCACCAGCAAGGT
>CAZIPY010000330.1:0-9859 GCA_964541125.1 uncultured Luteolibacter sp.
TGACACCCCACTGATGGTCTTCGATGAAATCGATGCCAACGTCGGTGGTGAAATCGCCGTTGCCGTGGGTCGCAAGATGGCCGCTTTGGGCATGAGACATCAGGTGGTCGCCATCACCCATTTCCCACAAGTGGCTGCAACGGCTGCGATGCACTTCGTGGTCGAAAAGGAGGTCATCCAGGGCCGCACCCGCTCACGCCTTCATGCGGTGCAGGGCGAAACCCGCATTCAGGAACTCGTGCGCATGCTCGGAGGAGGCGGCGATCAGGTCCGTGCAATGGCGGCCTCACTGCTGCAACCCGCCGATTAAGGCTGGGACTTGAGCGCCCCGCTTAAGGCTGGGACTTAAGCGCCTTGACCAGCTCGATGAATTCGGCGCGATCCTCGTTGGGCTGCTTCGAGATTCCATACTCGGCCATGGCGAGCACATGATCCCACGTGATGCCCTCAAGACCGTCCATGCCGCGCAACTTCATGCCGAAGAGAGCCACCGTTGAGGCGAAACGGGAGTCCACATCGGACATATGCCAGAGGGTGGGTTCGCCCTTGAGCGCACTCTGTTGCAGCGAGATCTTTTCCTCGGCGGGCAGCTTGTAAGTGAGGTTGAGGTTCAGCCACTCGTCCTTGGAAGCAGTTCCATGAGCTGAAAGTGCAGGACGCTGGTATTTGAGAGTCTCACCCGGTCTGGGAGTGGCCATCACCGGGCGCAGCGGGATAACCTCGTAAAGGGCGGTGACTACATGACCCGAGCGAATGTCGCGGCTGTTGGCGCGGATCCCTTCCAAGTCCTCCTCATCCCGCAGAAGGTTGGCGTAACCGACCAAACGATAGGACTCGACGCGCTGCGGATTGAACTCGATCTGAACGCCGGCATTCTTGGCCACGATTGCGGGAGCGACATCTTCCTGCAGTTCAGGTGCCACGACGGCCAACTTGATCAGCATATGACCGTCGTTCCAGGGACAGGTCATGATGTTCGAATGGACGGCGAAGGGCTCATCGTCAGCCGGGCCCGGATAATCGTAGGCGAAGGCGTTGATGCACTCCTCGATCAAGACCACGTCCTCGGGGACAGGATGCCCCTGACGAATGAGGTGGCGGATGTTGGCATAGGAAGCGTTCTCCACATCCATCGAGAAACTCGAGAGCGGCTGACTGAGGGGGGTCCGCCAGTTCTGATCGACCAGCCTCCAGGGAGCCGGAGCGATGACTTGCGGGTTATCATCCACGTCACGGGATTCAGCAAGGTCGAGCGACAGCGGCGAAATCGCCATTTCAGGGAAGGAAGAGTTTGGGCCGTCGTCGCTGTTTTCCGGCACGGCAACCATGACTGGCTGCTTGTGGACAAGCTCGTGGGGAAGCTCAGTCTCTACCGTCCGGTCCGCGGAGATGTAACTGATCTTGTAGGTGATGAGCATGGGCTCCGGCTTATCCTCCTCAGGCTTGGATGCGATGGTTCCACCTCTGGAGTGCAGGTTCGCGCCCAAGAAATAACCGAAGCCGAGGACCACTGCGGCGGCTACCGATCCGGAAATCACAAGTCGCCTCCAATCGACATTGGGACGGTCAAGCGGGTGGATCACCGCGTCGGCAAGGATGGCGTCCTCGACTTCTTGGATGGCCTTGTCGCGGCGGTCGTAGGCCTGCTCACGCAGCAGGGCATCCATGAGCTGGTGATCAAAATGTTCTTCGTTGTGGGAATCGTCCGTGTTCATCACGTCATGTAAGGGGAGAAGGGTTGGCCTGAAGGCAGTCGCGGAGGGCCTCGCGGGCGCGCTCCAGACGCTTTCTCAGGGTGGCGGGATTGATATTGAGACTGGAGGCGGCTTCGTCGGTCTTCACCTCCTCATCGTAGTAGGCCGTAATGCTGTCGGCTAGGGGCTCAGGAAGCAGCTCCCGGCAATGAGCGAGGCGGTCGAACACCTCTGGGCGGTCGGCATCGAGGGCAACGACGCTGTGTTCGATCATCATCAATTGCTCTTCGCTCATGCTGATTTCACGGGCATTCTTGCGGCAGACTTCGCGCCATTTGTTGCGGACGATGCCACGCAGCCAGCTGGAGATGTCGCGAGTGACGTCGAATTTGCCGATGTTGTTCCAGGCAGCCACAAAAGCATCCTGGACGACTTCCCGCGCCTTATTGCCATCACCCGTAATCACGCGCGCGTACGCGCACAGGGAGGAGTGATGCTCCCGGATCACCGCCGAAAAAGCCTCACGGCTCATGGGCTTCTCCGGGGGCGTGGATGGAGCTGGCATCGGCATGTCTTTCATATCCTGTTGGCTCTAAGCCCCCATTATGTGACATTTTTTTACCAAAAAACCACCCAACTCGGCAAAATCGTGGCATTTCTGGCCATTTTAGGCCGAATCTGAGACAATCCGGCGCTCAGAAACCGCTCCATGAGCAAGCAGAACGACATGTCGTCCCCATCCAGCGCTGCCTCCAACGCCCAGCCCGCACAATCCGAATGGCGGGACTGGCTGCAGACGCATGGCCCGAAACTGCTGCTCTTTGCCCGCCAGCAATCCCGCAGCCATGAAGATGCCGAGGACATTTTGCAGGACGCCGTGGTCAAGCTTGTCGACAAGGTCCGCAAAGGTGAGTTCGTCGGGGGCAGCGACGCCTGGCAGGCCTATCTCTACACCGCCATTCGCCGTCTCGCCATCGACCTGAGCCGCCGCACCGACCGCCGCAAGAAGCGTGAGGACGTGGTTATCACCGCTGCTGCCGATGACGTCGGCCAGCATCCCTGGTTCGAGGGCGATTCTTCCGACGATGAAGTCCGCTCCCAGCTCGAGGACAAACTCAAGCAACTGCCTCCCAAATTCGCCGAAGTGATCGTGATGAAGGTCTGGGGGGAGAAGACTTTCGCCGAAATTGGTGAAGCTTTGGACATTTCTCAAAACACAGCGGCCTCTCGCTATCGCTATGGACTTGAAGCCCTGAAGAAAAGTCTCGCTGGCGCCCGCCGCCGAGGCGACCTCTCGATCTAAGAAACCGTCTGATGAAGAAAGACACCCAGGATCTCGAACAGCAACTGCACGACCAACAGGCCGTGGAGCTCGATGAGGCTTTGCTCGATCGTTTGGAGTCCGCCGCCGAAGGCACTCTCACCAAACTGACCGAAGAAGAGGTAAAATTCGAAGCCGAGCTTCGCGCCATTCAACCCGAGGGTCTGAGCAAGCCACTACTCAACACGCTGGAAACGGTAGTGCAGGACATCCCCGCACCGACTCAGGTGCACGTGCTCCCCTTCCCCCAAAGCAAAGAAGCCAACCAAGACAGGCAACCTCGCGCTCACACTCATCGCAAGACACCCACTTGGGCCGCCGCCGCTGCTGCTGTCGCTCTACTTGGCGTCATCAGTGCCTGGTGGCTCGATCCGATGAACGGCTCGACCTCCGTCACCGCAGGTCAGAATTCTCCCGACGACGTGACTCCTCCTGAAAACGTGGTTCCCGCCACCGCACCGGCCGAATTCACTCGCAACCTCACCCATACGCAGGATCAAGGCATCATCTGGGGTGAGAACAAGGAGCCTCACCGTGTCATCAAGGTGACTTACACCGACCGCGTGAGCATGACCAAGCAGGACGGTAGCACCTACGAGGTGGAGAAGCCGCGCGTGGAGTACTATTTGGTGCCCACCGAGTCCCAGTAAACAGACGCGGAGACGATTTTCGCCTGATTTTAGACAAGGACTTTTGGGTTCATCGCTCTCAGGGCATGAACATGATGATCCCCAAATATTCACGCTGGATGCTCCCTATCAGCATGCTGGTTAGCCCACTTGCACTCGGCATCGAACCACCCGCCGACCAAGCTGCTCCTCCTGCTGTCGCTGGCGAAAAGGCAGAAGAAGTACAGGCCAAGGAATTCGGTTATCTCGGCCTAGTTAGCGTTCCCATCCCCGAACTCCTTTCCACCCATCTTGGCATTCGTGACGGCGAAGGCGTTCTGGTTCGCTCGGTCATGCCCGATGGCCCTGCTGCCCAAGCTGGCATCAAGAAGCATGACATCATCATCACCATCGACGGCAAGAGCGCCCTCTCGCATGACGAACTCAGAAAGGTCGTACGCGCCCATCAACCTGGAGATCAAGTCAATGTCGGCCTCATCCAGGAAGGCAAGGGTACTGATCTGGTTGTCACCTTGGGCAAGCGCCCTGAAATGCCTGAACAACTGAACCGCCGACCCATGGCCCAGCTTCAGGGCTTGGAAGGCATGAACGAAGAAATGGCCGAACGTCTGCGCGATATGATCGAAGGCAACATGCTGCAGTTTCAGTTCAACGGTCAGGATCTCAATCTCGGAGAAGGCCTGCCCAACATCCAGCGCGACATGAATCAGATGCGCGAGCAGATGGAAGAACTCCGCTTGCAGCAAAAGGAAATGCTCAAGGGCGGCGGCATCAATTTGAACGCCAACAGCACCATTCGCATGATGGACGGCCAAGGCAGTGTCGAAATGTCCACCAACAACGGTGAGAAGAAGCTCATTGTCCGCGACAAGGACAACAACATCGAATGGCAAGGTCCCTGGAACAATGATGAGGACAAGGCCGCTGCTCCCGAAGAAATTCGCGAGCGCGCCGGCAAGCTCAACTTCGATGGTGCCGGCTTCAAGTTTCAGCTTAACGGCCGCTAAGACTCAACGCAGGGAGTCTGCTGACAAGATTCCCGCCTTGTAAGGGACGATCACCCGCGTCGGAAACGATGCGGGTGATTCATTTTCGCCAATGCTTATCGGTGAAGTCCATGTAACGATCCCAGTCGTACTCCACCAAATTGTGCTTTCCGGTCCTTAGGTGGTAACCGATGTGACCGGTTTGCAATGGCGTATCAGGCTTCGGAAACTCGATCGTTCCAACACCCTTTTTCCCAAGCAGCTCATACACCGGGCCTGCGTGTACACAGGCCAAGAATTCCCCTTCTGGGTCGGCCCACTTATCCTCGGTGGCACTGGCAATATAGACCAGTCGTGGCGCCATCAGAGCGATGAGTTGATGCTGATCAACGGGCACTTGATCGTCCTTGTCGTTATATTGGTCGTAGTTCTCGCAAAACCAATGCGGAAAGCGCACGTTGATCTTCTTGATGCTCTCACCCTTCTTGTTGCGAGCAAGTGCAGCACCACTACAGCCAGAATTGTTGCTGATGGTCAGGGCGAAGCGCTCGTCCTGAGCTCCAGCCCACAAGGCAGTCTTACCACCGCGCGAATGACCAAGCACAGCGACATGTGTTTCATCGATGTCCTTGTCGGTCTCGAAATAGTCCATCACCCGGCTCGCGCCCCAAGCCCAAGCGGCAATGGTCCCCCATGCATCCTTGGGACGCTTGTCTCCGTCAAAGATTCCATGCACGCCATTCTTCCATTTGTCGTGCTTGTCGGGGTCGAGCTCTGAGTTGTGGAAGGCAGCAATGGCGTAGCCGCGCTTAATGGCCAGCTCCACTGGCCAAAAAGGACTCTTCTCCTCGCGGGTGTGATCGATGTTTTCGTAGCCACGATTGCAGATCAGCAGAAAGCAGGGTGCGGGCTTCTTCACCTCATTGGGCACGAAGAGCGACACCATGAAGGCCATTTTGCCACCGGAACCACTGAAGCTGATCTCCACCCGCTTGAGAGTCGCCTTACCGTCGATGGCCTTAGGGTCTGTTTCGACCACCTTGAAAGCCAGGTCCTTGGGGCGACCCACCGGATTGCGGCCGTAGACGTAGGTGCGGAACTGTTCCAGAGTATGTTCGCGATGCGAGGCCTTCCACATGTCGGCCGTCACCTTCTTTCCGTCGGCGGTGAGCAAGGGATCCGGCAGCTTCAGATCCTGAGCAAAGCAGAGGCAGGCGAGGAAAATGAAGGCGACAAAGAATTTCATAACTAAAATTTCCGAATCACGGTATCGGCAAGGCACTGCTCATCCGCTTCGGGATGATCCATGGTAAAGTGCAGTCCACGTGACTCCTTGCGGCGCAGGGCGCATTCGATGATCAGGCTGGCGACACTCACGAGATTGCGCAGTTCGAGAATGTCGGGGTTCACGCGGTGACCCCAGTAGAACTCCTTCACCTCACGCTTGAGGTTCTTGATTCGTGTGCCGGCACGACGCAGGCGGTTGTCAGTGCGCGAAATGGAGACGTAATCCTGCATCAAGCGGCGGATCTCATCCCAGTTGTGATAGATGACCACGAGCTCATCGGGTTCGGCGGTGTCACCGTGCTCCCACTCGGGGATGTCGGGAGGCGTGCCCACCTCCTTACCCGGAGGATAGAGGCGCATCATTTCTTCGAGTGCGTTGCCGGCAACGACTGCCGCCTCCAGCAAGGAATTGGACGCCAGACGATTGGCTCCGTGCAAGCCCGTGCAGGCCACTTCGCCCACGGCAAACAAGCCACGGATGCTGGTCTTGCCGGTAATGTCGGTCTTGAGGCCGCCGCATTGGTAGTGGGCCGCGGGAACCACGGGAATCGGCTCTTTCTCACAATCCAAACCGAACTTGAGTAGAGTCTTGTAGATGTAAGGAAAACGTTCCTGCATGTAACCCTCGGGCTTGTGAGTCACGTCGAGATAGACGCAGGGTGCACCCGTTCGCTTGATCTCCCAGTCGATGGCGCGGGCGACGATGTCGCGTGGTGCAAGCGAACCTCGTTCATCGACTTCCTTGATGAAGTCCTCGCCCTTGGCGTTGATGAGGATACCCCCTTCCCCACGCACCGCTTCGCTCACCAAGAACGAACGGGCTTCGGGGCCTTCAGCGCCCGGGTTGTAGAAACAGGTGGGATGAAACTGAACAAACTCCATATTGGCGACCGCGGCACCGGCACGCCAACCCAGCGCCACGCCGTCACCGGTCGCGGAGTCGGGATTGGTGGTGTAGAGATAGACCTTACCACAACCTCCGGTGGCGAGGATCACGCGATCGGAGCGCAGGATCTTCACTTCGCCGCTGGCTTTGTCCAAGACGTAAGCTCCAAGAATGCGATCGACGGCCACCGCACCCAGCTTGGAGGTGGTGATGAGATCGATGGCGAAGTGCTCCTCGAGCACGGTAATGTTGGGCTCGTTGTGGACCGCATCGATGAGGGCGCGGGCCACTTCGCGGCCGGTGGTGTCCTTGGAGTGCAGGATGCGGCGGTGGCTGTGACCGCCCTCCTTGCCGAGATCGTATTGATCGCCGTCCTTATCAAACTCGACGCCACGCTCGATGAGCAGTTCGGCAGCTGCCCCACCCTTGCTGATGATCTCGCGCACGGTGGGTTCGTGACAGAGACCGGCGCCAGCATTGAGGGTGTCGGCGATGTGAGCCTCGAAGTCGTCTCCCTCGTCACGCATGCCCTCGGGAAGCACGGAAGCGATGCCGCCCTGAGCCCAGGCCGTGTTAGACTGGTCGATCTTACCCTTGGAAATGACCGTGACCTTGCCGTGACGGCAGGCATCCAGCGCAAAGCTGAGCCCGGCGATGCCGGTACCGATGACGAGGAAGTCGGAGGTCATGATGGGACGGGAGGGCGAGATTGGAGGTAGTTGCTGCCTTTCGGAAGCAAAAAGCCCGCCAGACTGTGATCCTGGAGAGTTTGGCCAAATGGCCGAGGATAGCCTTTTGGAGTTCAAGGCGGGATGAGGGAGCGGATGAACATCCGTGACCGAAGAGCAACGCAGAAATCCAAATGGATATCCCGGAATTCATATTTATGCGCAGCCAAGATGAATCCACATAAAAAAATCCATTTGGGCAAGGGCTGCAGGATCACAGTCTGCTTGACGCTGAATGAGAGGGAGGGCACGACTTGCCCATGAGCCTCTTCGTGACCGGCACCAACACCGATGTCGGCAAGACCTACGTCACCCGCCTTATCCTCGAAAGCCTCCGTCAGGAGGGTGTGGATGCCGTAGGCTACAAGCCCATCTCCTGCGGTGGGCTGGAAGACAGCGAGATCCTGGCTGAGGCCAGCGGCGGGCTGGACGTGGACCTAGTCAATCCGGTGCAATTGCAGAACGCCGTGGCGCCTCATGTGGCCTGCATGCTCGAAAACCGCGAGATCGACCTCCAGGAGCTGGTGAACGGCTACCGCAAGCTGGCCGACGAGCACGAAGTGGTGCTGATCGAGGGTGCAGGTGGCTGGGAGGTTCCCATTTCTGCCCACCTCAGCATGTCGGATCTGGCCAAGGAACTGGGCCTGCCCGTCCTGCTGGTGACCGCCAATCAACTCGGCGCCATCAACCACACGCTGCTCACCGTGCAAGCGATCAAGGCCAAGGGGCTGACTTGCACGGGCATCGTGCTCAATCAACTCGAGGACGAGCTGGATACGGCGATGATCACCAACAAGGGCGTTTTGGCCGAACTCAGCGGTGTTCCGCTGCTGGATCACCTGATCCACGGCCAGGACTTCATCGACGACGAAGTGCTGACTTGCGCCAAAGGCTGATTTCCTTCAGTCTGCACAAGCTGCATTTCATCCATGCCTGCAAAGAACTTTCACGTCCGCCAAGCTGCGGTCTCCGCCCTCAGGGCCTGGGCAAAAGGCCAGGACTACGCGGAGAGCCTGATCGAGCGCCACGCCAGTCGGCGGCAGCTCAACAGCTCTGACCGCAAATTGCTCCAGGCCATTCTCTATAGCGTGCTGCGCAATCGTAGTCTGCTCGACCATTGGATCGGCAAGTTGCGCAAGGGGCGCCTCGACCCCGAGACCCGCGATGTGCTACGCGTCGGACTCTGCCAAACTCTTCTTCTGGGACTGCCCGATCACGCCGCGGTCAACGAGACCGTGGAGGCCGGCAAAGCCGCCGTGCGTGGTCTGATCAACGCCGTCTTACGCCGATCAATTTCGATGCGTGAGCAGTTGCTCAGTGAAGTCGACAGCCTCCCCCTGCCCATTGCCCACTCGCATCCGGAATGGTTGTTCAAGAGGTGGAGAAACGCCTACGGCAAGGAAGCCGCGCTGGAATTATTGAAGTGGAACAACCAACCCTCCTCCACCAGCTTCCGCATCAACCCGCTGGCACCGGAGATCGATGGCGAGCTACCAGGTACGCCCATCGAAGGCGCCGAAGGCTTCCATCAACTGGAAGGCACCCTTCCGCGCGAGCTGCTCGCCAGCGGATCCATCTACATCCAAGACTCAGCCACCCGCCACTGCGTAGAACTACTCGAACCTAAGACTGGCGAAGCCGTGCTCGATGCCTGCGCGGCACCGGGTGGCAAAGCCTTCCTCATCGCGGCCACGATGGGCACCGCTGCCACGCTCACCTGCACCGACTCCAACGAAAAACGCCTGCCGCGCCTGAAGGACAATCTCGAACGCCTGCACATGGGCGATGCCAAGATTGAACAACACGACTGGACTCAGCCCGCGCCACAAGAATGGCATCAGGCCTTTGATGCCATTCTGCTCGACGTGCCCTGCTCGAATACCGGCGTGATTCGCCGCCGGGTGGATGTTCGTTGGCGCCTCAAGCCGCTCGACATCGAAACCATCCGCGACACTCAGCTCAGCATTCTCGAAAATGCCTTGCCCTGCCTGCGCCCTGGAGGACGCATCGTCTACTCGACCTGTTCGATCGAGGACTGCGAGAACCGCGACCTGGTGAAGGAGTTCCTGGAAAGTCATCCGGAACTGGAGCTGGCCAACGACCGCCGCATCCTGCCCTTCGAGCACTACAGTGATGGCGCCTATGCTGCCCGACTGAATCTGAAAGGATAGTGCTTTCCCTATGACGGGATGATCTGATAGAGCTTGGGACAACTGTTTTCGCGTCCCATGAGAACTCTACCACTCTACCACTCTACCACTCTACCACTCTACCACTCTACCACTCTACCACTCTACCACTCTACCACTCTACCACTCTACCACTCTA
>CAZIPY010000331.1:0-6599 GCA_964541125.1 uncultured Luteolibacter sp.
TACATGCAGAATGATGTACTCTTCCCGGAATTCGGCATCGATCCCGAACCCTTCTGGAAGAAATGCAACGCCATGGTCGCCGAGGAGAAGTGGGATGGTGAGTTGGCCTACATGAAATGCCTGCTCGACCAACTGCAGATGGACGGCGTCACCAACGAGCGCCTGATGGAGTTGGGTGGAGGCCTCAGCTTCTTCCCCGGTCTGCCGGAACTCTTCGATGCCCTTCCCGCTGCGGTGCTCGGCCCCGAACACGATATGGCCGGCATCACCGTCGAGCACTACATCATTTCCTCGGGCCTCAAGGCGCTGCTCGATGGCTCGCGCCTCCAGTCGCACGTGAAGGCGATCTTTGGCTGTGAGTTCAGCGAGGAAGAAGACGGTCGCATCGGCTTTCCCAAGCGCGTGATCTCACACACCACCAAGACCCAGTTCCTCTTCCGCATCAATAAGGGCATGCTCGCCTATGATCAGGACGTGAACGACCACATGCCTCACGAGCAGCGCCCCATCCCCTTCCAGAACATGATCTACGTCGGCGACGGACCGACTGACGTTCCCTGCTTCACCGTAATGAACCGCAACGGTGGGCACGGCATCGCCGTCTACAACCCCGAGGACGAGAGCGGTAATTCCTTCCGCAAGTGCTACCAGCTCTCCAGTCATGCAGAGAGAGTCAAACACATCGCCCCTGCTGACTACCGAGAGGGTTCGCATCTGTGGCTGCTGCTGAGCGAAATCACCCGCGAAATCGCCGACCGTATCCTGCGCACGCAGGATGAGGAACGGGAAAACTCGACCGTCGCCGCCCCGGGGTTTTGAATGGATCCCCTTTAGCTAGCGCCGACGGCGTCTAGCTATGAGCAAGCCTCCAAACCCCAGCATCACAAGACTGGATGGCTCGGGAATGATGTAGAAGGTGACATCGCGGCCCGCTGTAGCCAGATGGGTGTCGCCTGCAGGAAATGGGCTACCAGCCACATCATTGTAGGCTGCAAAGCTACCACCGGCGTAAGTATCCGTTCCGTCACGTGAGAAGCCGAAAGAGTTCTCAGCGTCGGCGGTGGTGAAGCCCAGCTCGAAGGAATACTTTTCGCCGGATAGCAAGAGAATGGGAGCGTCTAGGGTGAAGGTGACGTAGTGCGTATCGGTCAGAGTCATCCCAGCAACATCAAAGGTGGAGATCCCACCGACTTGGGTGTCACCAATATTGTTGTTATTGGTATCCTGCATCACTGCGAGCTGCATAACATGCGTGCCCCCAAGTGCAGGGTAGATGTTATCGGCCGAAGCAGAGCTCGTATCCGAACGCACGGCGATTGCGCTGACCCATGACGTCTCCGGCATCGTGAAGGACTGGGCAATGACACGGTTGTCTAATGTAGCCCCCCCGTCCGAAGCACGAAAGACAACCGCATCCGCAGTGCCTGTGGTGTGGAAGACGACAGCATCGGTTGGCGCCATTGGGTTCACAGTAATTACTCCGGCGGAAGCAGCGGGAGACAACACCGTATAGCACAAAGCAAGAGTGATAAACTGACGTGGAATGAGCATATCGTAAAATCTTTGAACTTCGTTAGGTCATAGACATACACCTAATTGGACAATTTGATAGTTTTTTGTGGGCGATTTCAGAGCAGGACCAGGATTCTACTCCAAGGTCCACCAATCCTTTTCGGGATAAAGTGCATGTGCAACTTCGCCGCACATATCTTGGCACACCGATAGCGTTTCATGATCCGCATGCTTCTTCCACTTATAAGCAATATCCCTACTGTTGCGGTCTGTCGGGTGGATGACCTTGGACGTCATTGTCAGATCCTCGTCTCCATTGACTGAGCTCAGGATCGAGCTCTCGACATCCTTATCCCAACGCAAGCCGAGGAATTCATAAAGCTCCATATACTGCTCTGAGCTTGAGAGGCAAAGATCCTCGTGCCGAACCATCGTAAAAGACGGGTTGCTCTCAAAACTCGATGCGACTTCATGGATCAATCTCCAAAACAGAAAAGTCTTTCGGAGGTTATCGCCGTCGTCACATTTTCGGCAGTCTTCTAAAAACGAATCGGAGCAGAATGACTCAACGAGCTTCGGCTGAGAGAGGATCTTATTGAAGAGCCCAGGATACCACCCCATGCGCTTGCAACTTAAGAAGAAGGCCATCGGGTGACGCGCTACCACCACAACATTCATCTCGAAGATTTTTGCCAAATATTGCGCATCAAAAAAAGCCATGGGATCCTTGATGATGGGGGTGAGACCTCTCCTAGGCCGATGCTCGAGGTATCGCTTCATGACCCGCAGCTTTTCTCGAATCGATGTCCCGTGACGAAAATACCGGAGAAAGTCCCCAGGACGGAAGCTCAAGCGAAGTGCATGCCCGACCTCATCCTTGTGCTGAACCAGCAATTCTTCACCCGAGTGCTGCATCCATCTATCGAACAAGCTGCCACCGCCCGAGTAATACGGGTAATTCCACTCCGCAAGCGGCTCACTAACGATAAAGCTATTGGAAGCATGGGACAGGCATTTGCCCACCCACGTTGTCCCTCCACGGTAACAGCCCGTAACAAGTATTGGCCGATTATTCATCAAACATTGGAGAGCTGATCCCTGAAGTGTTGATACACCTTGAACTCCTCGGGGTGACGCCTGACGAAGTCCTCTGCAACGGCTTTGCTCGGCTTGTGATCCCTCGATGACATGTTGACCTTTTTCGCGCGTATTCTGGGCTTGTCGAGCATATCAGCCAGCATTTCCAAGGATTTTTGAAACTCTTCAACAATACCCACAGCGATAAAGTGATTTTCCATATCTTCCACCAAATCTCGATCTTGCCCAAAGTTCTGTTTGAGGTTGTTGAGCATTGAACTTTTACGGTTCGAAAGCCAATCGTCTATATTGGATGCAATCTGATCGGGGCGGCGCTTCAACTCGTAATTGTACGCTGAAATCTCCAATTCCAGCGGGTCACGCAGAAAGCACAAAAACTGGTCCACTGATGGATACAACTCCCGCATGGTGCCTCCGTCGAAGCGTGCATTGAAATGGCCATGAATCAACTCGGGTTTGGTTTTTCTGAGCAGCCCGTATTTGTAGTTCAGCTTTGGGTGGAATGACCTTTTTGTTCTGAAACAGTAGTAATGGCGCCAGTATGAAACACCCTTCAATGTCTGCAGGGAGACTTTCACTGCATTGGGAACGTACCTGTTGAGTCTAGGCCTGATTTTCCATCTCACCGGTGGAGTTCCGAACCACTCGCAAAACACAAGATCGAGGGCCATGCCCGCAGTTTTTGGAATATGGAGAGAAATCAGAGGCCTGTCCTTTGAATAGGGAATCATGCGCTGGAGGAAATGATGCGTTCAGCTCCAAGCAAAAGCCAATACAGGGGGCTGACTGGCATGTGCTTCTCTTGGAACGAGACTACTCATAGAAAGCAGGCCCAGAAAGAGTAAAATTAGGCTGACGGAGCTACTCCCAGACCTACCCGACACCACTCCCATACAGCAGGTTGAAAATTCACCTTCAGCAAAGACCGCGAAACTTAAGGCACTGAAGCATAACGCCTATTCACAAAAAGCATCTTTGCAAACGTCTCATATTCGTTTGTGACAGTTTAGCATTCTTCTTGCTTGATGAAATATTAGATCCTTGAGTTGAAACACTCCGAAATGACGACCCATCAACCAAAGAGGTGTATTCTGCACATCGGAATCACCAAAACGGGCTCCTCAAGCATTCAGGAATTCCTCTTCAATCACCTGGATGACGAGCGCTTTCATTACGCTCACTGCAACGGAAAGAATTTCGGCAAGGCACTGCATCATGCCTTCAACAGAAATGCTCCTAACATCGATAGATTCAATATCCATAATTACACGGAGCAAGACCTACTGGAAAAACAAGAGTATTATAGGGATCTGCTCCTAAGCCATATCCAAGACAACCCAAACAAAACCATCATCATCTCAGCCGAGGCATTGGCCCGATTCGACCCCGATCGACTCAAGGATGTTATTGAGTTCCTCGAGCCACATTTTGACCGGATCGAAGCGGTCGGTTATGTACGCTCACCAAAATCTCATATAGAATCTGAGGCCCAGCAGCGGATTAAGGCAGCCCACAAATCGATACCAGTATTGGTCCGAAGTTCATCGATATCCTTGAAAAGTATGAGCGCCTTCTAGGCAGAGAAAATGTTCGGATCTGGCCCTTTGATAGAAAGCTTTTTCCTGAAGGCGATGTCATTCACCATTTCTGTGAGCAGCTGGGAATCAAACCTCCAGCACAGAAAACAGCCTCGAAAAATATCAGCCTGTCTCACAATGCCATCTCCTTGCTCTACAGCTATCGGTCCGTCAAAAGGCCACCAGAGATGGGTATGGATGCCATGACGGCAGAAAACTTGCTGATTGAAAAACTGCTTGAGCTCAAGGGCGACAACCTCAGGTTCCATCCCGATTTGGTGGCACCAGCCCTGAGAAAAAACAGCCATCACTTAGACTGGCTAAATGAACATTATGGCATCGATTACCATGAGGACCCAAAGGCGATGAAACCGGAAGGCATCCGCTCTGCTAAGGAGTTGATGACATATACGGATGAAGCCCTAAATTGGCTTTCGGACCAACTGGACGGAAAACTCTATCTGAAAATCCGGCCGTTCACCCCATCCTCTATTTGTGCCGCGGCTCTCAACAGCTTCACTCGCAGGCAGCGATTGGCGACTCGTCACAACATTGCTGCCGATATCGGCCGCCTGAAGCAGCAATTGTTGAACCAGGCCAAAACCACTCAGGACACGGCGTGAGCTCTGTGATTATAGGAAAAGTCGGATTTCTGGGCAGGATCGGCCCCAATTTTCAACAAAAACCCCGATTTTCGTCCCTTTTCATCCTTTTTCGAATTGCCAGCGTCGCCAGTGGCTCCTAGTTTCCCGCCCCCGCGACATCCCTCCAAGGTCCGCGACACCCTCAACTCTCCGAAGCCATGTCCAAGCACAACAGCCTCAAGAACAACGCCAAAGTCGGCGGTAAACGCTCCGTCCTTAAGCGCTTCGAGCGCATCAAGCTGCTCCAAGAGCGCGGCGAATGGAAGAACGACAAGTCCCCCATCGGTCTCGCCAAGACCAAGCACGAAGACTGAGTTTCTTCCGCAATTCCTTTTCCCAAGGCGCGCTTCCTGCCGGATGCGCGCCTTTTTTTGCCCCTCGCTCCATGTCCTCCTCCGACGGTATCCGCCTCAACAAGTTCCTCGCCTCTTGCGGTGTGGGCTCGCGCCGTCAGTGTGACGAAATCATCCGCCAAGGGCGGGTCGAAATGAACGGCTCCCCGGTCACCGAATTGGCCACTCGAGTCGGGCCCGACGACCACGTTCGTGTCGATGGCAGACGCATGCAGGCCAAGCGCCACCGGGTGGTCGCCATGCACAAGCCACGCGACCTCGTCTGCACCCGTGAGGACGAACTCGGACGTGACACCATCTACAAGCTGTTGCCGGAGGCCATGCAGGACCTCCATCACGTTGGTCGACTCGACCGCGATTCCGAAGGCCTACTCATCCTCACCAACGACGGCGATCTTTCCCAGGCCCTCCTTCATCCCTCTCGCGAAATCGAAAAAGAATATCTCGTGAGCCTTAACCAGGCCATCGAGAAGCCCCACCTCGGTCAACTCACCGAGGGCATCTACACCCCGGAGGGCAAGCTGCAAGCCAAGGAAGTGGAGCGCATCTCCGCCCGCCGCCTCAAAATCGTGCTGGATCACGGCGCCAAGCGTCAGATCCGGGTCATGCTCAAGGCGCTGGGCTATCAGGTGCAACGGCTCCTACGCGTTCGCATCGGCGGCCTCTGGCTGGGTGAGTTGGAGTGCGGCCATTGGGCCCATCTGACCGAGGAGGAGGTGAGCCTGATGCTCGGCAAGGCACCGGCTCCTGCACGCAAGAAACCGGGTCGCAAACCTGGGCGAAATACAGACGGGAAACCGGGTCAAAAAAGGCGTGCCTGACGCCGAATGGGTGGATAGCTTCGGGCCCCGTTACTTTCCCGAACCCATCCATCATGAGCGCCAAGAAAGCCAAGAAGAAGCACGCCAAAGCCGCGGCCCCCGCAGCGATCAAACCCAGCAAGGAGTTTTCCAAGAAGGCCCGCATCCCCTCGATGGCGGCCTACAAGAAACTCTACAAGGAGTCGATCGACTCCCCCTCCAAGTTCTGGGCGCGTGAAGCCGGTGAACTGAGCTGGCAGAAGAAGTGGAGCAAGGTGCTCGATTGGAAGGCCCCCAACGCCAAGTGGTTCGTCGGCGGCAAGCTCAACGTCTGCGAAAACTGTGTCGACGTTCACGCCGACGGCCCCCGCGCCAACAAGGCCGCCATCATCTGGGAAGGCGAGCCCGGCGACAAACAAGTCATCACCTACGCGCAACTCAAGCGCGAGGTCAGCAAAGTCGCCAACGTGCTCGAACAGAAGGGCGTAAAGAAGGGCGACCGCGTGTTGATCTACATGCCGATGATTCCCGAGGCCGCCTACGCCATGCTCGCCTGCACCCGCATCGGTGCGGTGCACTCGGTGGTATTCGGCGGGTTCTCACCCGAGGCGCTCA
>CAZIPY010000332.1:0-9694 GCA_964541125.1 uncultured Luteolibacter sp.
GGGGGAGTGAGCCATGATCTGAATGGAAGATCGCCCTGATTGGGTCACTTGTAAAAAAGAAAAGGCGGGCACCCGAATCGGGGCCCGCCTTTGAAAATCGCTGTATGAATCAGCCTTTGGCGTTGTTGATGTAGGTGATGACATCACCCACGGACTGAAGCTTTTCGGCTTCTTCGTCGGGCACTTCGACATCGAATTCTTCTTCGAAGGCCATCACGAGTTCGACGGTGTCCAGGGAGTCGGCGCCGAGATCCTCGACGAATTTGGCTTCCGGGTTGACTTGGTCGGCATTGACGCCGAGCTGGTCGACGATGATGTCCTTCACGCGATCTTCGATGCTTTTATCTGACATGTGTATGAATAGTTTGGTGTTGGCGTTGATGGTGATTAGCGGCTGGCCCGGTGCCTTGGCAACCCCGAAAATGCAACAGTCTGCGAAAAACCGATTCTCAGGGTTCTGGCTTGCCATCTTGGCCGGAATCGGCGTCTGCCTCGGTCTCGTTCTCTACGGAGGTGTATTCGACGAGTTCGCCGGAGAATTTTGAGCGCAAAAGCTGCATTAAACGCTCAGCAGGTTGCTCGTGCTCCTTTTTGAATCCCCCATAGGTCAGACCGTCGATTCGGGCGCGCCCCTTGCCGGCTGAGCCTTCATAATCGACGAATGCGATGCCCTTGTTATCCCATTTGCGGAGATCCAGCCGATGCATATCGGCATAGGGGACACGGCGGCCATCTTGAGTCAGCAGGCACTCGTCATCTGCGATCACCCGACGGCGACTGGTGCGAATCAGGAAAAACAGGGCCAGCAGAGCCAGAGCGCCGCAAATCCAGAAGAAGATCCACTGCTCACGGATGGCGCGGGCGTCATAAACCTTCTCTGGCGGGTTGGAGTCCAACTCTTCTGCCTCGGAGTATTCGAGCCATAACTGCTTCCATTGGAGCGATTTCATTCGCTCGTAGCTGTGCAGAATCTCAGGCCATTTCATGGGCAGCTCGAGTCCGGCCGGGAGGATGCCTTGATCTGGGAATGTAACTGTCTGATCAGCTGCGTAGGTGCGCCATGTCTCGGCCTTGAGGCTGCGGTCGGCGTTCTTTTCAGCGAAGGTGTCGCTGGCAACCTTAAAGCAGTTGTGGAGGAAATAGACCTGATTCTTCTTCCGATATCCCGTAGAGCCGTCGATGTAAAAAAGGACGGTGAAGACGGCGAACATCAGGAAGATGATGGTTGCGCGGCAGAGAAACCAGGCCGTGGGTTTGCACTCGATGGGTTGGGGGTTTGCCATAGGCATCATGAAAATGAACCGCTCAGCACTAATGGCAAGTCCTCAGAAGGGGTGAGATTACCTAGAATTTGAGGATTCCGGCTTGTCCTTGGGGCGGTTCCAGCGTATCGCGGCTGCGCTATGCCAATCGCAACCCCCGAGCAATACGCCGCCATGCTGGATGCCGCCCAGAAGGGTGGCTATGCCTATCCCGCCATCAACGTCACTTCGCTGACCACCATCAACGGTGCTCTCAAGGCCTTCGCCGAAGCCAAGTCAGACGGAATTATCCAGGTTTCCACCGGTGGTGGTGAGTTCGCCTCCGGCACTGCCGTCAAGGATGCCGCCTTTGGCGCGATCATTCTGGCTGAAGCCTGTCACCAGCTTGCTGAGAAATACGATGTGCTCATTGGTCTCCACACCGACCACTGCCACCCACAGAAGGTCGACAGCTTTCTTAAGCCGCTTCTGGAGTATTCCCGCCAGCGCATCGCCGATGGCAAAGGCCCGCTTTTCCAATCTCACATGTTCGACGGCTCCGTGGTCGACCTGAAGGAGAACCTCGAGATCTCCAAGGGCCTGCTCGCCGAATGTGCCGAGCTCGGCATCATCCTCGAAGTTGAAGCCGGCTGTGTCGGTGGTGAAGAAGATGGTCACGATACCTCCGGCCTTCCCGCCGAGAAGCTCTACACCACTCCCGAGGACATGATGGAGGTCTACGAGACCCTCAGTCCCATCGGTCGCTTCATGTTTGCCGCCACCTTCGGTAACGTTCACGGCTCCTACAAACCTGGCGCTGTGAAGCTGAAGCCCAGTATCCTACGTGATGGTCAGAAGGCCGTCATGGACAAGCACGGCGAAGCCGCCGAAATGGATCTCGTGTTCCACGGTGGCTCCGGCACCTCCAGTGAGGACCTTCAGGAAACTCTCGATTACGGTGTCATCAAGATGAACATCGACACCGACACCCAGTATGCCTTCACCCGACCCATCACGACTCACATCTGCGAGAACATCGAAGGTGTTCTCAAGATCGATGGTGAAGTTGGTATTAAGAAGGTCTACGATCCACGCTCCTACCTGAAGAAGGGCGAGCAGGGACTCTGTGATCGCATGAAGCAGGCCTGTGACGAACTCAAGTCCACGGGCAAGACCATTCACGGCACGGTCTGATCCCGACCATTCACTCATGGCGGCCTTGGTGATTCCGAGGCCGCCTTTTTCTTAGGAAGCTCATGACTCACAAGCCTGCCCCCAAGGACGAGCATCCATTGGCCAATATCATGGTCAATGTGATCATTCCGGTGCTGGCGCTGAGCTTTCTGAGCAAAGATGCCAGCCTTCAGGATGACCCCAAGCCATGGCATATCGGTCCCTTGTGGGCGATGATTATTGCCCTAGTTCTTCCCATTGGCTACGGCATTTGGTTTCTCATCAAAACCCGTCGCGCCAACTTCTTTTCAGCACTCGGTTTTGTCTCTGTGCTGCTGACTGGCGGCCTAACCCTTTATCTTTGGAATGACGACGGTTCGGTGAAGCCCAATGCGGGCATCCTTTTCGGCGTCAAAGAGGGGTTGATTCCGCTGATGCTGGGCGTGGCTGTGCTGTTCAGCCATCGATATGCCACGCCAATGATTCGCACATTCCTCTACAACGATTCGATCTTCGATATCAATAAGATCGAAAACCGGGTAAAGGAACAGGGCGTCGAGGACGACTATGACCGAGTGCTTCTCGGTGCGACCCGCCTTTTTGCCACTTCATTCTTTCTCAGCTCTCTGATGAACCTGGGGCTGGCCCAATGGTTCTTTCATGATTTTGACCCGACATCCACTAAGGCGCTCGAGGAATTCAATGCCATTGTGGGCAAGATCACGGGATGGGGTTTTGCGGTCATCGGCCTGCCCATCCTGGTGTTTCTTTTCCTGACTCTCAGGAAGCTCATGAAGGGCCTTCGTGAGCTCACCGGATTTAAGGACGAGGAACTGATGCTGCCTCGTTAAGGCACAGGGTAGGGTCAATCGACCAAATGATCCACGCGCTGGGCCAGTTCGATATCTCGCTCGGTGACACCTCCCGAGTCGTGTGTGGTCAGTGTGACCGTGACCTTGTTGTAGGAAACCAGCATGTCTGGGTGATGCTGCGCCTTTTCCGCAATCTCGGCGAGATCGTGGACAAAGTCGATGGAATCATTGAATTCCTCGAATTCGACCGTTCGGGAAATGGCGTTGCCTTGAGGCTCCCATTCAGGGCATTTCTTCAGGGCGTCTTCGAGTTCTTCAGCATCAAGGAGATCGGACATGGCAGTGGGGGCGATTTACCGAAGAGTGAGCTGCGTGAATCCGCGGTGGCGAGCCTGATTCTGGCATCGCTCTATTTCTTCAAGCCGGGGGTTGTGAAAGCGCAAAAACTTCCCTAGTTTGGCAATCGATGAAAGCGCTCCTGGCCTGTATCATTACCGTTCTATGTGTCGCTTCCTGTGCTGCGCCATCACCTCAAGGCCGGATTGCCAAGAATGGCGGCATGTATTCACTGCTCAGCCCCAAGCACAGAGAGCTGGTGGCCTCGGGACAGGTAGCCAAGGGAATGTCCAAGGATGCGGTTTATCTGGCTTGGGGCACACCTTCCAAGGTGTACAAAGCAGAAGACCAGAAAGGTTCTAAGGAGCGCTGGGTTTACACACGAAGCAAACCCACCTACACGACCAGTGTGGGCATCGGTTACGGTGGCTACAGCCGCTATGGATACTGCGGCAGCATTTATCACAGCCCACGCGCCGTCTATATACCCGAAAAGGTGGCCGAAGTCGTTTTCATCCGCGACCTAGTCGATTCATGGGAGCGTAGTCATTAGTTCACATCACCATCCTAGTATCACCATCATGCAATATTTCCTCAAAACTCTACTGTTCCTTCCATTGCTGTTGCCTCTCTCCTGTGCGCCGACCGGTGGTAGCGCGAGTGTCCGCGCCTATCAGGCCTATGACCGCCCGGCCACGCTTCCCAGCAATCCCAACAACGTCAGAGTGAAGGTGTCTCTGAATCGCCAGCGTGTCTATGTCATGGAGGGCCAGAAGATGCTTCTCGCCATGCCGGTATCGGTTGGTAAGGCCTCATCTCCAACACCTAGGGGGAATTTCCGCATCACCGCCAAAGTTCCGAAATACCGAGCCAATACCCACGGTTTCATGACCGATGGAAAAACCATGCGTTCTGATTACCTGCGTAATAAGCCTGCTGGATGGCAATGGAAAGGCACTCCGATGCCGTATTGGTGTGAATTCAAAACAGCCTATGGTTTTCATACCGGATGGGTGAAGCATAGCCCATGCACCCACGGCTGCATCCGCATGCACGAGAATCTTGCACCCAAGTTCTACCGACTGGTCAAAGTGGGCACACCCGTTTCCATCGCCGCCACTCAACCGGAAGACGCCAAACATGCCAACATGCCTCTCCCGCCGGACGCTGGGCCATTGCCAGACTACGGCAGTAGCATGTATTGGGGAGAGGGTTATTTCAGTCGCCACAAGAAGCCGACTTACACGAACTGATCTTGCATGGAGTCCGCGGGATCACAGGAAGATGATATCTTGGTTGGCTGCCCGAGCTGCAGCTCACAATTTCGTGTGTCTGCCGGCATGAAGGGGCAGCAGTTCAGCTGTGCTCAATGTGGACATGCCTTCGAGATCGACGAGTCGGTCATGGCTAACTCCGGCAAGTTTTACCCTGGTGAAAAGAAGGATCCTCTGCTCGGCAGATTGGCGCGGTCACAGAATCCTCTGCCTGTAGCGGGCTCCAAGAATGTGCCCTCTGATTTTGAAAGCCACACCAAGCCTGTATTCATCGAGCCCATCCCGCCTCAGCGCATCCTGATTGGTGTTCTTGCAGCTTTCACCTTTTTTGTCACTGCTATAGCTTTGTATCTCGGGGCAAGAGGTGGGTCTTCCTTCGATGGGGTCAGCGTTGAGACACGAATGCTATTGGCTGGTTTTGTCACGGTCGTTGCGACCAGTCTCCTGATCTATTCCAACACGCGAAAGTGGCTTCTAATGCTACTCGTTGGGTTGGTCATGGGTGCTGGCTTGATATCACTTCCTCTCTATTTGAGCGGGGCTTTTTCAGCGAATAAGAATAAGGGTACAGCCACCACCGAGGATGGGGATGATGGCGAAAACATCGATACTCGCTCTTTGAGTAAAGAGGAATTGATGGAGCTGATCGGCACGGAGCCGCTCGAGGAGGAACGCGCCAGACTGCTTGAATTAGGAGGCGCCGATACGGCTCTTGGCTTATGGCTGCGAGATCTGGATGCCAGCAATCTCGTGACCGTAAAAGAATACGTGATTCGTGTTATGGGAGCCTCTCTGCAGACCCATCCCTACCCACGTGGAGAGCGGGACTACCTGATGGTGGTGACCGGCATTGCCGATGATATAGAAAAGCTGAGAGAGCTCGCTGAGCCTTTGGGGAATGTAATCGCTAGCCATGACTCAGTAGGAGTTGTTGAGGTCATGGTGCGAAATTCGACTTTTGAGACCCAACCGTTGAGCCTCCTCACAGACGTTGAAGGTTCCGATTTTTATGAGCTCAATAGTAAGGAATTGAAGATGATTGATCTCAATCGGGTTTCTTCAGCAGTACGTCGCTTGAGCGAGGTTCCGCCTACGCTGTATCGTGAAGATATTTCTGCCCAGTTGATCCAGTTGTTGGAGAGCACATGGTATGAAGACAAGGGCGAGCTTTGTCGCGCTCTGCTCGTCTGGTCTTCGGGTAATGGCAAGGCGGGTAGGCTTGCCTTGGAGGAGGCCCTGCAGCTGCATCAGGCGCAGAACGACGTCCCATCTGAAATGATCGCTCTTTGCATCAAGGAAAACACCCTCGATGTGTTGCCGCTGCTGCATGCACTCTGGTTAAAGAACTCCAGTCGTTGGGAGCCCTGGTTCAGGGAAGCGGGGAATCCGGCAGAGAAGATCCTTCTGCGCGGATACGACAGGCTCAACATCGCTCAGCGACAATCCGCATGCCGTATTTTAGGGCACATCGGGGGGGCTGACAGCCTGCCGGCATTGCGAGTCACTGAAGGAACCGCTGCGGACGCTGAGACCCGCATCACGGCGACCAGCTCCATCCAGCTCATTGAGAAGCGGTTGAAGCATCAGCCAGAATCGGAGTGATCAGGCTGGCAGTGGCTCATCGCCCTCATCTTTGCCGTCATCTTTACCTTCATCCTCGGGCTTGATCTTGCGAACCCAGATGAAGCGGCGGAAGAGCACTTTGATGGCTGCTGTCAGAGGCACAGCGATCAGAGCGCCAATGAAACCGCCGAGAACCAGCGACCAAAAGAGCATGGAGAAGATAACCGTAAGGGGGTGGAGCCCGACGGAATCGCCGACGATCTTGGGTGCGGTTACCAGCGAGTTGATCTGCTGGACGACCAGAAAGATCGCAATGATGAACCCAACGTAGGCCCAGGGCCCCATGCCGAAAATGGCATTCCCTTGGGCGGCGTGCAGATAGGCAATGATGGAAGCGGGGATCATGCAGAGGATGTTGCCAATGAAGGGAATGACTCCCAGAAGTGCCATGAAGACTCCAATCAGGAAGCCGTAGGGAAGGCCGATGAGTGTGAGCACCAGACCGATCAAAAGACCATCGATCACCGCGACTAGGACCTGTCCACGGAAGAAAGAGACCAGGTAACCGTTGATTTCCTGCAGAGTCTCCACCAACTCGGTCTTAAATGCTGATGCCTTGAGCGGAATATAATTGTGCCAATGTTGACGGATGGAGTCCGAGTCCTTGAGGAAGAAGAAGAGATAGATGGGCACCATGATCATGCCCAGTGCCAGGCCGAGAAAGCTGAGCAGCCGAGTTGACCCCTTGGTCACCCATTCACGGGTAGTGTCCAGAATGGCATCCTTATAGCGATAGACGAAGCGCCCTCCGCGGCTGTTGCCGTAGGACTTCAAATCACGGGATTCGATTTCCTCTTGGGCGAAGAGAACCGCATTGCCCTCGTTGTCGATTTCGGTGAGCAGCCAAGCAAGGGTGCCTTCCTTGTTATCCAATTCGATCTTGTGGAGCTCTCGAAGCAGGGCGGCTTCCATGCCCTTAGGTTGTTCAATGACCTCCTCAGTCTCCGCTACCTGTTCCTCCTGGGGTTTGTCACTCATCGCGCCTTTCAGCCACTGATGGCCAGTCCTGATGCCGGGAAGAAGCATCCAGACGAGAATCACGCAACTGAGCAAAATGACCCCGTAGATCGCCGAAATAGCCCTGATACGACTCATGCCGCGCTTTTGCAGCAGTCGGACCACCGGTTCCAGAACGTAGGCGATGATACCCGCCACAATGACTGGAATCAAAACCGGTTGAAGGAAGCCGAAGACTCTGCCGGTCAACCAGAAGAGTCCCACCAGCAGCAGGCCGAGGATGAGAATGGAAACGCCTGTGGCGGCATTCCACAGCGTGCGTTTCTGGAACGGGGTGGGGTAATTCATGACGGAAACACCGCCATGCAATCCTACGACTCGGAAGATTGCGAGGCGATTTTATCCAGCACGCCATTGACGAAGCGGGAGGAGTCGGTCGTCCCGTAGCGCTTGGCGAGCTCAATGGCCTCATTCAGAATTACCTTCGCAGGGGTTTCAGATTCCATCAGTTCACAGGCGGCGAGGCGCAGGATGGCCCGATCCACCGGATCGATTCGTTCCGGAGTAAAGTTCTCAATGACCTCATTCAGCGCCTGGTCGATGCGTTCACGTTTGCTGATGACCTTATTTAGCAACTCGGTCGTGGAGTTTCGCAGTTCCTCCATTTCCACCTTGGATTCACGTAGCTTGGCCAAATCAGCCTGCTCGGGAAACTTCTCGGGATGCTCTACCATGCGCAGTCGGTCAGAAATGCGCTGTAGGCGACGGGTGCTGGCGGCAATGGCCTCGAGAGGGCCTGAAAGTTGTGGGAAGTCAGCAATACCATCGAGGAATTCCGCACGGGACTGTTCCAGTCCGTGATCGACCGTGAACAAATCATCGAGCTCCGTTTGAAGCTTTGCGATAACCAGAGCATCTTCTGCATCCAGTGAGACCCGCTCTAGGCGTTCAAGTGCAGCACTCCATTTTGCTTCGGACTTAGCCATGCGCTGTAGCACAGATTCCAGATTGGAGGCCTCTGGATAGGCGGCGATGTCCTGGAGGCTCCTATCCTTGCGTTTGCTCCACTCTTCAAGACGTTGGTCCCGCCCCTGGGCCAGATGGTGCACCATGCGGAAAACTGCGGTGAGCAGTTTGCGTTGATCGGACTCCACGATGAAGTCCCAGAATGGATCAGTCAGATCCGAAGGGTCAGCACCGCCTTCAAGGTCGGCACAGTAGAGGAACTGAATGGCAGCTTCCCGGATTTTACGGCGGCTCGGCATCGTGAAAGATCGTCGGTCTATTTTTTCCCGTTTGCGGCTCGGGCCAAATCGTGGGTGATCTCGACCATGGTGGCAGCTGTGCGGGCGGCTTCGCGTCCGCGGTTTAGTTGATCTCCGATGCAGCGGGCGTAGGCCTGCTTCTCATCTTCCACCAGCAGGACTTCGTGAATGACGGGCACTAGCGAATCGATGGCGAGTTGCTGCAGGCTGTGGGTAACGGATTCGCCGATCATGTCGGCATGATCGGTGGCGCCCTTGATGATCAGTCCGAGTGCGATGACGCAAGAGGGAGGTCCCGATTTGATCACGTTAGAGACGATGACGGGGATCTCATAGGCTCCAGGTACACGAACCAGGTCGATTCGTGCATGAGGAAGTAGCTGTCCGAGTTCTTTGGTCGCGTTTTCCACTAGGGCATCGGTGAACTTCTCGTTGTATTTCGAAGCCACGATGCAAATGCGCACCTTGGGACCCACCAGACGGGGTTTGGGAGGAAGGGCGTCAGACATGGCGGGAAAGCAGGAATAGGGGCCTCAATTCAGGGCGCGGTGGCAACTCCGAATTTGGATTCCGTTACTTGGACTTAGCAGCCTTCTTTGCCGCTTTCTTAGCAGCCTTTTTTGCGGTCTTCTTGGCAGCGGGTGCTACCTCAGCGGCCTCCTCATCGTCCTCATCAATGCTATGACTGAGAATGAACTGGAGATCGTCGATTCCGAGATTGGAAGCGAACCCTTCATCTCCGAGCACGTTGGTGACCAGTTGAGTCTTCTGGTGCTGCAGGATGCGAATCTTCTCCTCGACGGTGTCGCGGGTAAGCAAACGGTAGGCGATGACCTTGTTCTTCTGACCGATGCGGTATGTGCGGTCGATGGCCTGGTTTTCAACGGCGGGGTTCCACCAGGGATCGTAGAGCACCACGTAGGAGGCGGAGGTCAGGTTGAGGCCTGAACCACCCGCCTTCAGAGAAAGCATGAACACTGACGGATCTTTGGTGGTCTGGAACTTCTCAATTT
>CAZIPY010000333.1:0-2360 GCA_964541125.1 uncultured Luteolibacter sp.
CGAGCTCCCTCCGCGATTGCTGGCAACCACCTGGTAGCGGTACTCGGTTGATGGCTCCAGCGATGTGTCCAGCCATTCCGACTGGGGACTGGTCCCGATCTCAATCCCGTCCCTCAGCACGGCATAGGACGTCGCTCCTTCCGCATCATTCCAATCCAGGCTCACCGTGGTCGCCGCACTGGCGGTGATTGCCAGACCGGTGGGTGTTGCCGGGGGGGCGATGGGTTCGCCTCCTCCGTCGTCTTCGACAAAGACATGCTGAATCTCCGACTTGCGAACATTGCCCAGTTCATCGGCGGCTTCGATGTAGTAGTCCAAAAGCTTGCCCCGGAAGCCGGTGAGGGAAGAGTCATCGATTCTGGCGAACTAGTAGTCGGCCAGCTCGGGCGGTGTGATGAAGTAGTTGATCTGGCCATTGTCAGCCGCAGCATTCAGGGACGCCTGGTCATTCGGCAGAACCCTTCGGTTCATGACGATTGAGGTCCATGCCCCGACCTCCTCGCCACCGGCGTAGGTTTCGTTGTCGGTGCTGGACAGTGAGTTGATGCCATCGTGGTCCATCCGGACCTTCAGGGTCACGTGGTCGATGCCCGACAGATCGTATCCGTGGGTCCAGATGTAGAACTCCGACGGCATTTTCTTGAGGTAGTTGTCGTTGCCTCCAGGCACCGAGTTGAACCAACCGAAGGTGTAGGCTCCCGGGTTGTAGGGGAACCGCTGGGGTTTCAAGATCGACGGCCCGGTGCGGTCGTTGGAGGCACGTTCGGCCGTCATCCATGGGTTCAACTTCTCGATCGCCCGAGTGGTGGCCAGAGCGGGCTTCACCTCGTCATCGTTGCCCAGACCACCGTAGTAGTTGAAGCCGGAGTCCAGTCCGCCGAGATAGACATGCCAGGCGAGTTCAACCTCATTGGCCTGCGTGTCGGTGCCATCCCAATCGTAGGGCGCCTGGATCTTCCATGCCTGCACGGAGCCTCCTTCGTCTTCGAAGATCTGTTCGGCGGTCTCGCACCAGTTGGCACCTGTGATGACCGGGGCCCAGGACCAGAACTTGAGGGCGAAACCGGGGGTTTCCATGTCGATCAGGGTATCGGCGAAGCGATTTGCGGGCGTGGCTGACACGGGAGGTTCGATCCACTTGAGGAAATACGGGGAGCCGTAGTCGGACTCGGGGAAAATCCAGGCTCCGTCTTCGATGTGGATCCTTCCCGCCGCGGCGCCATGGTCATCGACAAATTTTTGAACCGGCACCGGCGTGTAGCCGGAGTTGAAGAATTGCGGGGTTGCTTCCATCCACGAGGAGAAGCCACCGCCCCAGGCGTTGTCCCCATCCGTGGCGGGCATGACGAGTGCCGGACGGGAGGAATCGGTGGCGTGGGGGGCGATGTGATCGGTGATTTTCTGGACCCCTTCATTGGCATAGCCGTAGCGGTAGGAGAGCACGTCGTCGGAAGGAACCACGATGATGGATTTGGTTTGCCCGGTCTCCGGGTTCACATGGTCCACCCGGTGAAGTTGGTAGGCGAAGGGGGATACATTCCATGCCGCGTTGCCTGGGTTGGGCTGGGAATACCACCAGCCTGAGGAAGGGGATGGCCCCAGAAGGTCGGCTCGGTTGGGAGGACTACTGAAGATCCCGTAGTTTCCGGTATCGAGGTCGAACTGATTGAAGTAGCTCGGGCAGGTTCTCGAGAGATGGTGGCTTGCGACGATGGACCAATCGTAGCCTTCATCGACCAGGACATCGACGATATGACGGGAGAAGGCCATCTCGGTCGGGAAGAATCCCTTCGAGTGGTCCGAGAGATCGGAGTTGCCGCCCCATGCCTTCCAGTAGGCCTGTTTGAAGATCTGGATTTCCTTCCGCAGGACCTCCTTGTGGATCAGGGGGGCGAGGGAGTGGTGGTAGGTGAATCCCAGCAAATCGAGCCGCCGGTGTCCCGAACTCGTGGTCCAGTTTCTTGCGGTGCGGTTGCCGTCCCACCAGCCGCTGCCATATCCGAGATGGCCTCCTCCGCCGAGTTGGCGGACGTTGTCGATCAGCGAGCCGGAGTAGGAGATGCAGAAGCCGCCTGCCTGATTACTCGCTGCCAATGAATCCTTGGGGCGGGACTGGTAGGCGGCGCGGCGGTCATCAAGGCCGAAGATGTCGGTGAGGTTGTTCTCAGGATGATTGGAGCTGCTTCCCGAATAAGAGCGATTCGGTTTCAGCAGGATCGAGTCCCACGCATACTCGACCCGGTTTGTCTCGCTTCCTTGGGTGTTCCATTCGGGCCAGTAAAGCGGCTGATGATTGTGCCACATCCGCGAGACAAAGACGGTTTGGGCAGTGCAAGGCCCCAGAAGAAGGAGAAGGAGAG
>CAZIPY010000334.1:0-26241 GCA_964541125.1 uncultured Luteolibacter sp.
ACCACCCGCCGCATCGAGCTGCCCGACGGCCAACCCCTGCTCATCACCGACACGGTCGGCTTCGTCCGCAACCTCCCCCACCGCCTGGTTGAAGCCTTCAAAGCCACGCTGGAAGAAGCCGTGCTCGCCGACTTTCTCATCCACGTGTTGGATGCCACCTCCCCCGAAATCCAGCGCTTCCACGACACCACCCTCAAGGTACTGAGTGAACTGGGCGCCGAGGACAAACCGGTGATCACCGTGCTCAACAAGATCGATATGGTAGAAGATCCAGCGCAACTGGCCGATCTCAGGCATCAATTCCCAGATGCATTGACGATCTCCGCTGCAACAGGGCAGAATCTCGAGCAACTCTTCGACGCCTGCTGCGACAAACTCGCCGACCGCGTCAGCCGCCAGCAATACCGCATTCCTCAACAACGCGGCGATCTGGTCAACCTCCTGCACCGCGAAGCCAAAGTCCTCTCCCCCGATTACCAAGCCGACGAAGTCTGGGTCACTGCCGTGGTCCCCACGCAGATCGCCGGCAAACTCGAGGAATTCATCCACACCCCCTGAGTTCATTCATCAAAAGCCTCCCACCCTCCAGGCTTCAGGTTTTCCATCCCACCCTCCCAATTATGAAACACCTCATTCTTCTTCTGAGCTGTCTGAGCCTTCTCGCCATCCAGGCCGTGGGTCGCGATGCCCCGCGCCTCGATCTGGAACCGGACGACTCCGTTCGCCTGCAGATCTTTCTCGATCAGGAAAACTTCGGCCCCGGCGTCATCGATGGCAAACCCGGGCGCTTCACCACTCTTGCCGTTGAAGCCTGGAATGAGGCCCATGGCTACGAGGCTGGTGACCTCAAGGGCGTAATGAAGCAGGCCCGCAAGAAGGTCAAATACCCCTTTGCCACTGCTGTAGTCCCCTCCGCCATGAGCGAATGGGTCGATCCCGAACTCCCCCTCGATCGTCCCGGTCAGGCCGAGAAGAAACGCATGAGCTACCGCCGCAACGCCGAGTTCCTCGCCGAGCGCTACCACTGCGACGAGGGCTACCTGCGCAGCCTCAACGCCGGCAAAAATCTCGAGAAGCTCAAAGCCGGTGACAGCCTGATGGTACCCAACGTCAATCCCTTCCTCATCGAGAAGATCGCCAAAGCCAACTACAAGAAAGATCCGGTGCTCAGTGCCCGCCACATCATCGTCGACACCAAGAGCAAGCAGGTGCGCATCTATAAGGACACCGCCGCCTCCCAAGCGGTGGTCAAACCCAAGCGAACCCTCTTCGGTGGACGCAAAGGCAACGATGGACTAATTGCCTCCTTCCCCATCACCCCCGGTCAGACCAAGTTCATCGAACTTGGCACCTGGAAGCTCAAGAACATGGTGCCCATGCCCTGGTGGAAATACGATCAGACCTTCCTCGATACCGGCGAACGCGGCCCCGAGGAGGAAACCCTCAACATCCCGCCGGGTCCCAACAACCCGGTCGGTGTGATGTGGAATGGCACCACCAAGACGGGCATCGGCCTCCATGGCACCAATGCCCCACACACCATCGGCCGCGCCCGTAGTGCGGGTTGCATCCGCCTTTGTAATTGGGACGCGGCGCGCCTGCCGCAATTCGCCCGCCCGGGTGCGACCATCGAAATTAAGTGACCAACAAACAGCTCAAGAAGTTCCTGTGGCAGTTCGGCATCTACGGTGGCGTGCTGATCTACCTGAGCTTGGACCTGTTCGTTTTCAAGGGTCCGCTGGCAAAGCGCATCGCTGCCAAAGATCCACAAAGTGCTGAGGCCATCGCCAAGGCCAAGGCCGGTGGCGTGGTCGCCCAAGTCTTCAACCACTACATCACCCGCAGCCAGGTCGAACGCGCCGCCCACGAACGCCTTTGGCGATTGGGTCAGGACTACGCGTCCCTTCCCGAAAAGCAGCAGCAACTGGTGCGTTACGCCGCCTTGGATGACCTCATTGATCATGAACTGCTGCGAGTGAAGGCCATGGTCCACACCGAGAAGCTCATCCTCAATCCGGCCGACCTCGATGCCCGGGTCGATCGCTTCAAGCGCCGCTTCTCCAGCGAGAAGGCCCTGACCACCGCCATGCAGTCACAGGGCATCAAGGACATGCAGGATCTCCACGACCGCATCGCCGCACAGATGCAGCAGGAAGCCTACCTCGAACTACGCATCGGAGGAGAAGTCACCCAGGTGACGGACGAGGAGGCGAAGGAATGGTTCGAGAAGAACGGCAAGACCCTGACCAATCCCGAACACCGGAGACTGCGCCACATCTTCATTCCCTCATTGAGTGTCGAGAAAGAGGCAGCCCTCGATCAACTCGCCAAGGTGGTGGCCTTGATCGAAACCGGGGAAAGCGACTTCGCCACTCTCGCCAAGGAAATCAGCCAAGATCCCGCCACCAAACACAACGGCGGTGAGCTCGGCTGGGTGAATCGCGAGCGCTTACCCAAGGACTTTGCCGAGGCCGTGTGGGGTCTACCCCCCAATGAACTCACCCTCATCGAAACCACCATCGGTTGGCATCTCGTCGAGGTCCTTGGCCAACAGGCCGAGCAGCTGCCCTCCTTCGAAGAGGCCAAAGCGGGCATCATCAATGCTTTGCGCAACGTGAAGCGCCGCGCGGCCATCAAGGATTACCGAAAAAAGCTGCGCGAATGGGAAAAGCATCGAGTGACGGTGTATCACGACATGATGAAGTAATTGCGGCTGCGCCGCCGTCATCGGTCACCAGTCAGCAGTCACCAGGACCTTACGATAGGCCAACCCTGATGACTGCTAACTGATGACCGCTGACAGTGTTTTGACTTCCCGGGCCCTCGGCAGATGTTTTAATACCCAGAGTGATTGCAAGACTCCGCGGCAAGATCATCGAAGCCTATCCCAATCGGCTGGTCGTCGACTGCCACGGCGTCGGCTATCTGGTGAACATTCCCATCTCCACCTTCGATCACCTCAATCCTTCGGAGGGCATGGAGGTCGACCTCCGCACCCATCTGCAGGTGCGTGAAACCGCGCACAATCTCTATGGATTCGCCACCGAGGAAGAGCGCGACCTCTTTCTCATGCTTATCGAGCGCGTGAGCGGCATCGGCCCTGCCATCGCCATGGCCGTACTCAGCGGCATGCCCGTGGCTCAATTCAAAAGCTGTGTCATCAATGGCGATGCCGTCATGATTTCCAAAGTCAAAGGACTCGGCAAGAAGACGGCCGAACGCATCGTTTTGGAACTCAAGGACAAGGTCGGCGTCACTGACACCTGGCAGGATGCCGCCGCCGGCACCGTCAGCGCCCCCGCCGCCGATGCCGAACTGGCCCTCATCGCCTTGGGCTACAAGCAGGTCGATGCCCGCAAGGCCGTGCGCGCCATGCTCGATGCGGATTCCAGCTTCAACGCCGAGGAACTCATCCGCGGCGCCCTTCGCAAGCTGCAGGGCTGATCAGCGCTGCCTTGCCGCAGGCAAATCCATCCGATAGAGTGCCGATTGCCTTCATCGCCGAAACCCGTTCTAGCACCATGAAACTCATCGTCCTCATCATCCTCATCGCCTTCGGCATTATCGCCTGGGCTCTACTCAATCCAGATCAGCAGGACAACATGCTGGCTGTCAAAAAGGCCATTGGGATCGACTCCGACAACCCTTATGCGACAAAGCTGAAAACGCTCAGCGATCAGCAAAACTCCATCGCCAAAGCCTTGAACAAGGGCTCCTCCTCCCTCGATGGAGCCCAAATGACCGGCAAGCTGGTGAAAACTCAGGGTGAGATCATCAGCCAGCTCGAGAAGCTCATTGAAGCCCTTGAACGGACAGGCAAGGAACAGGAGATCATTTTCGATATCGAGGACTCCGACATCATCGACGACATGATCTCCATTCAAAGCCACCTCAAGGACAACAATGCCTCTGAAGCAGAAACTCTCTCCAGAGCATGCGCACGCCTGCTGGAGGAATGGGCGAAGGAGATTGATGGCTCCGAGTGAGCTAGCTTCAAGCAGCAACTTCAACCCCATGCGTTACTCAACCAACCCAGGCAAAGATCGGCTGAGGTTTGTGTTCATCACGGTCGGCATCTGCGCAGGCCTATATTTCGCATGGTGTATTTATGGAGCGACCATTGCCACCCGAACGACGACCACCTGGCCTCCAGAAATGGCGAAGGAAGATCGCAAATCTCTGCGTCAGGCATTAAGTGAGCGCAAAGAATTCATGCCCAGTGACAACAGCGTCGAATTTTTCAAACCCTGGCAGGCACGGTTTTTCAAATCTGAGATCACCGTTGAGCCCCACGGTAAGCGCTGGGAGGTGAAGTATGAGCATCGGTCCAGACATGCCCTCATGATCAGCACCTACATGGCATGGAAAAACAGTGAGGGCTGGCAGTTCAACCATGGCGAAGTCTTGCTCGCCAGATATTGAACCTCCCAACATCAATTTGATGCCTTGGGGTCATCCCGCTGAAAAGTTCCGGAATAATGTGGTGGCGTGGTTCTCCCATGAACAACTCCCACCCATATGAAAAAGACCATCATCCTTCCCCTCGCTGTGCTCGGCATCGCCGGCTTCTCCTGGCTCGCCTTCGGCTTCTTCGGCATTCAGGCCCTCTTCACCAACACCGAAGTGAACGAAGACGTTCCCGATGCGGTTTCCCAAATTCTGGCCGATGAAAGCGGATCTTCGGACAGCCTGCTCGGCAAGGGCAGCTTCACCCAGGGCGACAGCACCTACACCATCGCCGGCAATGCCTTCCTGACCCAAGGCGAGAGCCAGCCCATGCTCACCTTCACCGATTTCGAGGTCTCCAACGGACCTGACCTCTTCGTCTATGCCGTCAAAGCCGGCAGCACCGACAACAAGACCGTGAAGGATGCCGTTGCCGCCGGTGACTTCGTCAATCTTGGCACCCTCAAGGGCAACATCGGCACCCAGAACTACGAACTGGATGGTGCCTTCGATTCCGGCGAATACCCGGTCATCGCGATTTGGTGCAAGCGCTTCGGCCGCAACTTCGGCTCGGCTGATCTTTCCATGTAAGTCACGGATCCGACCCTACGGAATCGCCGCCGGCTTAGGGAATCGCCGTAGGCTCGGGATCCGTCGTCGTGACCTCGGCAGGAGTTGGGATCACATCAGCCGGCTTCTTCCTCGGAGCCGGACGAGGCGCGATCTCGAGCTGCTTCTTGGGCTTTCGGGTGTGATCGACGATCACCTTCGTGCCCTTGTCCACCTTGGCAAACACCAGCGGCACCACCTTGCGCGGGCCACGAATGCAGCCATGAGAGGCCGGATAACGTTTCACGGGGCCGATATGGTGACCGATGCCGTCGTTGGTCAGGCGCATCCAGAAGGCCATGGGAGCCCCCTTGAATTCACCACCCTCGGGCACATCATCCATGAGGATGTCGGCATCACCGTTCACCAACTTGCCTTCAGCATCGTATATGCGGCCATAGCGGTTGGATTCCTTATCTTCCTTCTTTTCGAGAATCTTGTAGAGACCGCCGGGAGTCGGGTGGGTTTTGCGGCCGGAGCAAATCGGATAATCGATGACAATCTGGTCACCCGCCATCAGGAAGCCACGCTGGATCTTGGTGTTGATCTTGATGTGGGTGTCATCGGCATCAACCGTGTCATACAGCTTCACATCCCTCCAGAATAGGGAGGTCTTGGGATAGTCCTCGCGCTCGGTGAATGCGACGTGCGCCTTTTGCGGCGTGGTCGTTGGGGCGCAGGAATTCAGCCACAGGCAGGCGAGGCCGCCAGCCAACAGGATCAGTGCTCTAGGGGACGTTTGCACGGTGTCATGCTTAGCGAAGCATCTAACCATGGGCAAGCAAATCAGGCTTCACCCCCGTCATTACGGGTCTAAACCCGGGCAAGGAATGCCAACAGTGCCGCCGGAGGGGCTCGAACCCTCACGATTCTTGCGAATCAGCGGATTTTAAGTCCGCGGCGTCTACCAATTCCGCCACAGCGGCCAGCGGGGAACCGATTCCAAGCGCAGACCCCTGACATGGCAAGGTCAATCAGGTCGGATCAGGGCCCGGTATCGACATTCACCACCGAAGGAAAGCCCCGGTCGCGGTAACAGAGGGATGACACCTCTCCATTCCTGCGCTCATAAAGCACCACGATATGATGGCCCTCCTCAAAGACTGGCATGGAGTGCAGCGGAGTCTTCCCCACTCGCATCGGCAGATAACCGCGAGACCGATGAATAGTGAATGGCTTGAGTTCGAGACGCTTCAATGAAATCGGAGTCCACGATTTCCCCACAGGCTTCATTTCCATCAACAATCGCGGTTGCTCACCGACATAAACGAAGGTTACTGATCGATCCTTTGTCTCTCTGGACTCGAGCTTTAGCACCCGGATCATTCGCTTCCCGTTCTCGGCACGGCCTTCATGTGGAACCAAGGTGACGATCTCCCCCGCTTCGAGATTCAAGACCACCCTGCGGTTCTCCCAACCTTCACCCGAGAAGTTCAAGCGGTGAGAGCCTGGCTGGAGTCGGCGCAGGCCACTCACCTCTCCCACTTCCATTCCGCTCTCTCCCCAAGCTTTGCCGTTCAGCTCTACCTGAAGTCGCGATTGGCCTAGGTCCAACGCATTGCAGATGCGCAGACCCGCGGTTTCAGCATCCAGCCCCAACACCAAAGCACCCAAAATCATTATACTCCTAAAAATCGCGTACATGCAGCACCCTCACTTTCTGGTTTTGAGGAATGAGCTCCCCTGTTGCTTCTCTTTTTCCCGGATCGGCAAACAGCGTCATCACTCGCTTGACCTCGGCAGTCACCTTTCCCTGCGGGCTTACGGCCTGGCCAATCAACCAAACTCTGAAGTTGCGGGAGCGAACACCCGATGCCCCATACACGCGTGCAAACAACTCCTCAGCAGCTGCATCTGACCATTGCAGATCTTCACCCGGAGCATGGAGTCGGGGATTTCCAAACAAAGGTTCTCCGTCCTCGTTACGGATTTCTGCCAGTTCGGACGGACTCGCAAAAGGTCGGGCACGAATGATGCCATCCGCCACCTCGCCCGCGAGATCATGAAGTTGATCCACAGTCGGTTGCCATGACTCCAACCACGGGCCCATGGCATGCGACGTATCATGCATCCGATTGACGATCCTCGAAATCGCTTCGTCCTCCACCAAGGCTCCATAGGCAAGGCACCGCAAAACTTCATGACTGGCTGTATTCAGGTTCACGCGTCCTTCTACCCGAATGGTCGGGCCACGAAATTCAGTCGGGTTCTCTGGCTGACCACAATGGAACAGATCGAGAAGCCGGCTAGCTCTCGTCCCGGGTTGATCAAAACGTCCATGCTCGGGTCTGCCGATGCGCAGACTATTTCCGCCTCCGTATGCAGTACTGGGAAAGGAAGCCCAGCTGACTTCAGGCCATTGGTGACGACTCTCAGGCATCGCCGGCCTCTGGAAATAGGAGATCTGTCCGAGCAAAACTTTAGTGTCGTGCAGGCCTGACCCCATTTGACCGGAGTGATCGGGATATGCCGGCGTCCACATCAGAGGATCATAAACCCGACCCAGCTCCGTGACCGAGAGAAAGCGCCCATGTTTGGAAAGGCGTTGGGGAGCATTTGATGCCTGTGGACTGGGCACATCGGAGAGAGGCCAGAACTCCTGATCGGTGGGAAAGCGGGCGTCACTCGTGGTGACGCGAAAATTACCAGTCACCGAGTCGTGTCCACCGTCAGGCCATTGGGAAGGCATCACCCTTCCGTAATGTCGGGTTTTCTGCGGACTGGGATCCTTGTCGTAAATGTTGCGGCGACGGATGTTGCGCCGATGAGGGCTGAGATTTTCCGGATACGCATTCTCCCCAATTGCAACCGACCGCAGATAGTGTGAAATTCGCGGGTCGCCCGGATTGTTGATTCTTGAGACGTAATCACCGTAGTTAAAACCCGGAATGCAGGCCTTGGCGGTCTTTCGGCGCTTGTCGGTGCGAAAGTTGGCCAAGCCATGTGGGTCTCGATGAATGCGAGCCAAGCGTTCCACCTCCTGTCCATTCCAAACGAGACTGAGCCCACGGGCTTCGTGCTCTAATTCCACAAGATCGAACCATTCGGGCAGGGGCTCTCCCGCAGCATCCAGTTGGGGCACGCAATCGATCGTATAATCCACCTGTGCAAACTGATGGAAGCGATACTCGTCAGGCTGCAGACTGATCTCCACCACAGGAGTGAGATACTGAGAGCCTCGGCGCTCCAGAGCATGACTGGACTGATCCGGGTCATCCAAGAGCTCGGGTGAATCAAAGGGCAAACCCGGCCCACCCAAGCCGACAGCCGTGGGACGTAAGTTCACTTCATAACTCAATCGTGCCTGACCACCTTCAATCGGCTCAGTACACAGGTTCCACAACTCTGCGAACAAACGCAGGCTCCATTTCAAGACCCAGCGATCTTCATCGCGCTCCAAACCTTGGAAGTGAAGATGCAGCACCACCTCACTAATGAAAGGTTGGCCATCAATGCTGCGGTAGCGGCCGCTCTGAACCCTCGGGGCTGGGTCCTCATCTGCATAATCGAGGGCATTGGCGGCGAGAGTTTCCACATAGTCTTCCGGAAACCCTCCCTGACGCTCCTCAAAGCGCGGAAGACCTTTGCGAATCCATGAGGCCATATCCCGGACAGCTTCATCCGAATCATGCATCAGCAAATCATTCAGATTGAGCTTGGGCTGCCCCATAACCAGAGGAGACAGGCCGTGGAGGTGAGGTACTCGTGGCTGCTCCTCATAGGACCGAAGGCCAACCGTGGCACAACGCTCCAGAACATCCGCCCAAGAGTCCGTAAGGCGCCCATTCTCACGCTCCAGAGGCGCTTCGAACCCAGCAGCTACAAGGGACGACTCCGGAGAAACTAAAAGCTGGCGGTTCTCCAACAGACGATTCGCCCGCACAGGACTCGATGATGCATCCATGGCGTGAAGATGAACACCTTCCAGATCGAGGCTAGGATCCACATAGCCTTCCAGATCCTCAATCCAATACGCATAACGGGCTATCTGCCGGTTACGTTCATCGTGCAATGGAATCCAATCCAGCGCGATTGGGTCAAACCATGGATGAGCTTGCAGACGGGCGAAGGCTTCATTCTTAGGCTGAGTCTCAGGTAGGGATAGCTTAGACGACACTACACTGCCCTGTTCTGAGCTGAAGAGCGGCCGACTGACATATTGCAGTCTACCCGATACCCACTCGGGATGGACCCGATGCAATCGAGGTGCCTGATCTGACGCCTCAGTTTCTTCCTGAATGATCAGGAAGCCATCAGACTCCACACCACTCAAAAGCACCTGCTTGATTTCCTGCAACCCGGCATGCAGAGCCACCTCAGCCTGCAGTTCATCCATGCGGATTTTGCTGCTGCGCTGAGTCACCGCAGACATCGACAGCAAGGACAGACACAACACCCACATGCCCGCCAAGAGGACAAGGATCATTGGCATGACCATCCCGGCCTGCCATCGAGGCTTGAATGAGCAAACATTAGTGCGCATCGGCTCCCAGGTGAATTCGTGTTCGCACACCTCGAACCATTGGGCCTTTCAGAAGATCCATGTCGGTTCTGGCAAGATCCCAGTCCTCCTGTGTCCGCAAGCGGGCCTGCAGCTCCGCTGACGCCACCACCAATTGCAACTCCACAGCCTGGGGCATCACCCTCAGTTCGGGCTGCCATGGCTTCCACAACCCCGACTCATCGATGCACACTGGCTGCAATTCAAAAACAAGAACACCCTGAGCCAAAGGTTCCCCCTCACCCTCAATACTCCAGAGCAGCTCCTCCTGCCGATTGGCAATGGCAGTAAAGACCTCTCTACTGTCCCGCTGAACCCTCACCACACAGGGAAAGACATCACCCGGACCCAGCTTCAATCTCGAATCACTCAGCGCATAAGTCACCGCGCACAGATCCCCTACTGCCGAATTCCCTGATTGAGCCGATCTCGGCTGAAGCACATACCAACCAGATTCCCAAGAGTCCGAGCTTTGGCTTTGGTGCCATGAACGTGGATGGGAGACCGTCAGATCGTGTGTCAGTTGCTCAACTAAAAGATTCACTTCCCGCTCCAAGGCCAATTCGGACGACAGCCCCTGATGCTGATTCATTCCGGTTCTCATGATCACGGCACAGAGCAAGACCAGTGCGCTGGCCACCGCGATAGCCGCCAGTAATTCGAGGATAGTAAACCCGGAACGGTCGCGTTTCATGGCAGGTATCGGCTGTGAACTTCAATCCACTTACGATGATCAGCACCTGCGGAAGCTGGGTGCTCCAAACGAAGCGACAGTGGCTTCAACGCAGAAGCCGGAGACACACTGAGTTCTGCAACAATCAAATAGCGCACCGTTTGCCCATGATGCAGTCGCAGACCCTCCTCATAGAAAACATCATCCACCACACCCAGACAGTCTCCGCTCGCAGTATGCGCCCAAATCACCCGGTCACCTCCTTCACGCAAGCCCTCACCTCCAACATCTTCGACATGACTGAGAATCGCACGGCGCGCCTCTCCCTGCATCATGACAGACCGCCCACCCCCATTCGCCGCGGACAAGACAAGCATCACCACTGGCAAGACAAAGGCAATCACGGCTAGCGCCATGACACATTCCATCAGAGTCATCCCGGACGAAGAGCCAGGAACAGCAGAATCAGAATGACTGGTATTAGCGCGCACAACCGCACGCGACATACCTCAATCTCAAATGATATATCAATATCTAATTATTGATATATCTAAAGACCTCCACCGAAGATCCCCTGCAGAACCCCCTCCACAGCACCTTCCACGCCCTGCTGGATCACCTCATCGATACGCTGACCTTCTTCGCCACCGAACAACTTAATCCCTTCCTGCAAGGCTTTCTGGGTGGACTGATCCACCACCCCCTTGCCGAGTAGGATGGCCTCCACGGCGGTTTCGGGCAGGGCCTCGAGCAGGCGGCGGCCGGCGGCGGCGATCAGGCGCTCGGTGAGGTCGTGCTTGGGCTCGTCGAGGGTTCCGGTGATGCGCACCGGGGCCCAGCGCAGGCCATCCTTGCCAGCGAGGAAAACGTGTTCTTCGGCACCGGGGATGGATGCCAGGGTGCCGGGAGCCAGACCCAGCATGAAGTTGCCATCCAGGCGGTCGCCATTGACCTTCATGTCCCCTTCCAGGCGCATCAGACCTTCACTGTGGATGACGAAGTTGCTGATGCTCCAGCGACCTTCGGTCCACTTCCAGTCGGTTTCGGCCTGCGTGAGAGTCAGCACCCGGAAGCGGGTGGTATCGAGGTAGGCCTCGAGCACGTCGAGGATGGGCAAGGCGGTGAGCACGCCGTTCTCGAGCGTGAGATGCCCGCTGAGGTGAGGTTTGTCTCCCACCCAGTAGAGGTCGAAGTCCGAGGAGAGCTTGCCGCGCAGGCGCTTGGACCAAGTTTCGTTAACTACCTGCTCGCAAGTCACGCCACTAACATTGCCCTGGAAGGCCTTGATGTTGAGGGTGGGGTCCCACTCGCCCGTCAGCTCAAGACGACCGCGATCCCAGAAGCGGGCCTGAGCATCGTTGATGAAGATCGCGCCGCCCTTGGTTCTGAGATCGGCGGTATCGAGATTCACGGGCGGCAACCACTCGTAAGGCGTGGTCAATTTGCCACCCGTGAGTTTGATATCGAAGGCCTCACTGCCATTGCCAGGCGCAGCATCCACGCGGGCACCCTTGAAATCGGTGGTGCCGGTATCAGTGAGCACCTTCACCGAAGCGTGACCAATACGCATGCCCTTGAGTTCCACTTCATTTGGCAGCCAACCGTCCTTCTTGGGTTTCTTCTCCCGCTTGAGCAGGGAAGGCACCCCGGTGCGGGCATCGATTTCCAAGTCGGCGCTACGAACCTCAAAACCTTCGACCTCCCACACGCCACGCCAGAAGCCGCCCAAGCCAATGTCGGTCTGCACGCCCTCGATGTTGACCAAGCGGATCTGTTCTTCGCCCTCGGCGACGAAACCCTCGGAGCGCACGGACAGACCATCCCATTTGAGGGGCTTGAATTCTCCATCGACGCTGATGGCCTCACTCACTGTTTCCGAAACGAACTTTCGGAACTTCTCACTCTGCAAATGGCGGCGGATCATCATGTGGCCGATGCCCACGGTCACCACCAACAGCAGCAGGATGGCCACGATGACAACCAACCACTTGCTGCCACCTCCGGAGCTCTTGCCACGCTTTCTCGATCTGCGACTCATTGCCGGACAGCTTACCCCAGTAGAAAATCACCGCAAGCATTCCAATCTCCGCCCTGCATTCCATTTGCATCGTGCGCCAGCCACCTCCAATCTGTTCTCAGCGTGAGTGAATCTCAGGAAATCGAGGTCGAAGTGGTCGAGGTGGTGGACAAGGAGCCCACGGCCCAGACCGGTGGACCCTCCCCCCAAAGCGGCCATCCCAGCCAGCGCGCGGTGGAACCGGGACGAGACGGCAGCCAGCGCCCCCAGACTCCCTTCGGCCGCGGCATCCCCATCCGCTCACTGAAGATCCCTTTCTGGATGTGGCCCTTGGCCATCATTCTCGGAATCGTCCTATTCCTGCTGGCGGTGGTGGTTGGTCTGGTGATTGTGATCCCCTTCCTGATCATCCGCGCCACCCTGCGCCTGCTCTTCGGTCCATCACGCTGACATTGACAGGAGCGGTCTTTGGCGGCCACGGTCTGGCCATGTCACGTTTTGCAGACCAAGTCGCCGTTGTCACCGGAGCGGGCCGAGGAATCGGTCAAGCCATTGCCCAAGCCCTGGCCGCCGAAGGCGCCAAAGTGGCCGTTGTCAGCCGCAGCCCCGGCAGTTGCGGTAAGGCCGCTGACGAGATCAACGCTGAGTATCCCGACAGCGCCAAGGCCTACGCCGTGGACGTCGCTGATCACGCCGCGGTGCAGGAACTGGCCAAGACGATTACCGAGGAACTCGGACCCGTCAGCATTCTAGTCAACAACGCCGGCGTCACCCGCGACACCCTGCTGATGCGCATGAAGGAAGAGGACTGGGACACCGTACTCGACACCAACCTCAAGGGCGCTTTCAACACCGTGAAGGGCTTCATGCGCACGTTGATGAAGGCCGACAACGCCCGCATCATCAACATCGCCTCGGTGATCGGCCTGATCGGCAACGCCGGCCAGACCAACTACTCCGCCAGTAAGGCCGGCCTCATCGGCTTCACCAAGTCGGTGGCCCGCGAACTCGCTGGCCGTCAGGTGACCTGCAACGCCATCGCTCCCGGTTTCATCACTACCGACATGACCGATGAACTCCCCGATTCAGTCAAAGAGGCTGTGATCGGCAACATCCCACTGGCCAGCTTCGGTGAAACCGCCGACATCGCCTCGGCCGTGACCTATCTTGCGAGCAAGGAGGCCCGCTACATCACCGGTCAGGTGCTCGCTGTCGACGGCGGCATGACGATGTGATAAGCCTGTGGGCATGAAGCTCATCATCATGCGTCATGCCAAGGCGGAGGACAGCCATGCCGATGGCGACCACGCCCGCCGGCTGACCAAAAAGGGCCATCAGCAATCCGAGCGCCAGGCTCGCCGCCTGGCCGGCTTGGGGCTGCTGCCCGGCATCATCCTTTCCAGCCCACTGGTTCGCTCGCGCGAGACCGCGGAAACCCTGGCCCAAGCCGCGGACATACCCGGCCCGATGATCGTCAATTGGCTGGCCTGCGGCATGCGACCCGGCACCGCGATGGAGGAACTCGTCGCCTACAAGGACTTCGGCTGCGTCTGCATCGTCGGCCACGAGCCGGATCTCTCATCCTTGGTGGCCTGGCTGACTGGCAGCACCTCATACTCCGTGGTCATGAAGAAGGCGAGCATCGCAGTCATCGATACCGACCCCCCAGCATCCCATGCCACCCTGGAAATGCTGATCCCAGCCAAAGAGGGCTTGAGCGACTGAGCACGCGGACTACCCCCGTCATTGCGGCAGGATTCTAACCAGTTTGGGATTGAGCCGCAAAATATGCGGCATTATATTGCACTCGGATGGCCGCCAAAGCCTAACAGCGGACCGAGAAAGGATCTACGATGAACGATACTCATGACCAAGACTGCGCCGTCGACTTTACTCGGCTCCGCGAGGTTACGGGGAATGACGAGCAGCTATTCGCGGATATCATCGCCCAATACTTGGCGCAGGCCGAACAGACCCTGGTCGAGCTGGAGGCCGCCGTTGAGGACGAAGATCAGGTGCGCGCATCGCAATTCGCCCACAAGCTGGCCGGATCCAGTGCCACTTGCGGCATGAACGCCATCGTTGGGCCGCTTCAATCGCTTGAAAATCTTCAACCCTATGTAAATTCAGAGGCAGTGAAGCTGGTCCAGGAGTGCAGGCTCCAATTCGAGCGCGTCCAAACCGCACTCAGCCAAGCTCCTTCCAGCGAAAACTAGACCCGCTTTTCCCGCATCACTCACCACCAGCATGTCCCACATCCTCATAGCAGATGATGATCAGTTTCTGACCGGCCTTTGCTCCAAAGCATTCGAGCAATCCGGTTACGAAACCAGCACTGCCAATGACGGCCATGAGGTGATGAAACAGCTCATGGAGAAGAAGCCCGACCTTCTTCTGCTCGATCTGATGCTCCCCGGCATCGATGGCATCGAAATCCTCAAATTCATTCGGGCCAATAAGGAACTGGAGGACCTTGCGGTCTTCATCCTCTCCAACTCGACCTACTTTTCCGGCATCGTTCAGTCCGCCCGCAACGAGGGAGCAACCAAGTTCATGCGCAAGGGCGAATACAGCCCCAAGGGTCTGGTGGATGAGATTGCCAAAACCCTCCCGCCGGCCAATGCGCCCGGTGGGGACTCGAATGCCCCCTCTGCCCCCTCTACCCTCTCCAAAGCGACCGATTCTACCGAGGTGGAAGGGACATCCAAAGCTCCCGAAGGTGAATCCAGGACTGCACTGATCGCGGATGACGACCAGACCATTCACAGCGTTCTGACCTACTTTCTCGGCAAGGCCGGCTACCGCATTGAATCCGCCTTCAACGGCCTGCAGGCGCTTGAAATGGCCCGCCAGGAAGCCCCCAATGTGTTGATTCTCGACGTCACCATGCCCATCAAGGACGGCTTTGAAACCCTGAAGGAATGGAAGGAAAGTTCGGCCACCCAGCACATTCCAGTGATCATGCTCACCTCTTCCCAAAGTGAGGAGGTCCAAGGCAAGGCCATCGGCAGCGGTGCCGACCATTACCTGACCAAGCCATTCAGCCCTGAGAGCCTGGTGGACCTGGCTGACCAAGCCACCCTGAAATCCACCTCCAATACCACTCCAAGCTGAGGTTTTGATTGCGCCAACGGGGAGAACTGGGGGAAAGTGACCGGGCTGCCATGAAAGTCATTGCCGTCGCCAACCAGAAGGGCGGCGTGGGGAAAACCACCACCGCGCTAAACCTTTCCGCCTCCCTCGCTCGCCGCGGGCAACGGGTGCTGTTGGTGGATCTGGATCCGCAAGCCAACTGCACCAGTGGCTTGGGCATCGACCCGCCGGATGGAGGCAGCATGTATCCGGTGCTCACCGATGATGGTAAGGTACACGATCAGATCCTTGAGACCGGCCGTGAGAATCTCTGGCTAGTGCCCTCAGAGATGGATCTGGCCGGAGTGGAGATTGAACTCGCCCGCAGCGACGACCACCTGACTCGTCTGCGCACCATCCTGCAGGCTCTCAAGCCCAACGACCTCTTCGAATACTGCATCCTCGACACCCCGCCTTCATTGGGTGTCTTGATGACCTCGGCGCTGGCCGCCGCCGATGAGATTCTCATTCCGCTGCAATGCGAATGGTTCGGCCTCGAGGGTCTGGCTAAGATCGTTCACGTTATTGATCAGATCCGCGAGTCAGGCGCCAACAGCCACATCAAGTTGGAGGGCATTGTGATGACCATGTATGATGGCCGCACCAATCTCTCTCGCCAGGTCGTGGAGGAAGTCAGCAAGTATTTCCCCGACCAGGTCTACCACACCAAGATTCCGCGTACCATCCGCATCGGTGAGGCACCCAGTCACGGCCGCACCATCTTCGAGCACGATCCCAGCGGACTCGGTGCCGGCACCTATGGTCGACTGGGAGACGAATTCCTCGAGCGCCATCCCGAGCCTGACCCCAATGAGGTCGCCGCAGACATGGTGCAGCCCGAGACTCAGGTAGGGTAAGTCATTGGAATGCCAGCTTGATTCCGCGCCCACTCCAAGCCTTCGCGATCGCCTTCTCCATCTCGTCCCAACTGCGACCATCGAGCAATACCTTCAGGGCATCGTCACCACGTTTGCCCTGTTTCAGAGCCTTGAGAAAATTTTTCAGGTTTTCAGCATCACCGTCGCCGTCCCAATGGCAGTAGTAGTAGGTCAGCAAGAGACCGATTCCGTAGTTGTAATTGCCGTTGCGTGAAAAGGATCGGTAGTCCTGCAGCATGAATTTGCGCAAGTCGGGCACCTTGATGTTTCTGCCGAGCCTGCGACCGCCCTTCTCATCCTCACCCGCACCGGCCACGTATTCCTCGATCGCTCCCTGATTGCCGCGGACGATGAACTTGCCGGAGCGGTAGGGAGTCACGGCCACGTATTCGGCCAGGCCTTCGGTAAGCCAACCCATCGAACCTTGGGAGAAGTAGGCATAGTCAGTGAGTTGATGGAGAATCTCGTGTGGCAGGGTCTTGTTCGTCTTGTCGTGATCGACGCGGTAACCGCCGGCGCCCTTGATCACTCCAAGACTGGTCAAGGGCACCATGATGACGTCCCTGCTCGGGATATAGACCCCGGCTGAACCGTTCACACCACCATTGCGCAAGTAGGTTTGCTGGGTCTCAAACAGCAGGATCTTGTGTTTCTTGTCCTGCCTGGCCTTGGCCATGGAGAGTGGCAGTTCGCGAACGAAGTCATTGGTCGATTCGAACAGCACCGCGAAGCGCTTGACCACGCTCTTGGTCAGCTTGACGTCACAGATGTATTCATAGCGCGGGCTGCGATAGACGAAGCGCTTGGCCTTTTCGTCCTCCTCGACGATCTCAATATCGGGATTGACCGTACCCGAGATCAGCTTGGGCCAGTCATCATCCCAGTTCTCAAAGCCCATCGGCAGCCTTGCCATTCCGTTGGCCTTTGGCTTGGCCATCTGAATCTTGACGTAGGCCTGATCCGCAGGACTGAGACTGCTGAGAGGCACCTTGTACTCCCTGCCACCGTTCTTCATTTTCAGCCTCACCTCGGTCTTGTTGGCACCCAGCATGGACGCCTCGATCTTTACCCCTTCGGCATTGGTCCAAACACGCGTTTCCCCGGCAACCACGGCAAGGCAGCAGCCCAGCCACATCGCGAGGATGGCAAGAGGACGAGATCTCATGATGACAACTTGGAGAAAAAGAAGGAAAAGTCCAAGCCTATTGCCCTTGATGAGGACTCAGAGCTCAAAACTTGCGCGTGCCCGCTCCACATCTACTGCAATCTGGATTTTCAAGTCATCAAGCGAGGCAAAGGCCTGCTCGGGTCTCAAATACTCAACGAAACGCGCCTCGATTTCGGCGCCATAGAGATCACCCTCAAAATCCAGCAGGTGAATTTCAAACAGCAACTCATCGCCCTCCACACTGGGCCGGGTTCCGAGGTTCGCCACTCCGGGCAGCCTCTCCCCCTTTGCCTCGACGTCCACCTTCACAGTCCAAACCCCATTCGGAGGACATTGACGACGTCCGACCACCAGATTCGCGGTAGGAAAACCAAAATCCCGGCCGAGCTTGTTACCCTCCACCACCTTGGCACGCATCGAATAGGGTCGGCCGAGCATGTCTTCAGCAGCCTTGAGATTGCCATCGCGCACTGCCTGGCGGATGCGGGTGCTACTGATGCGGTCGCCTTCGTACATCACTGGTGGCACCGCCTCGAGTTGGTAACCGAGTTCCGGCGCCAACTGACCGAGCAAATCGATGTCACCCTTGCGCATGTGCCCAAAGCGCCAGTCTTCTCCGACTGCGATCGTCTTCACCGGCGCCTTGAGCAACTCGGCAATGAAGTCGGCGGCCTCCTTCTCTGCGAAGGCCAGATCAAATTGAATGGGCACCAAGAGCTCCACTCCGAGCGATGCCACGAAGTTGGCCTTATGATTGAGGGTGGCGAGTAGTGCGCGCGGCGCCTTGGCCGGGGCCATCACTTCAATCGGATGTGGATCGAAGGTCAATAGACCGGCAAGTCCCCCGCTCTCTTTTGCGGCATCCAACGCACGCTGAATCACTGCCTGATGACCGAGGTGCACACCATCGAACACGCCCAAGGCGAGATGCAGGGGCTGATCCAGCTCCTGGAGTTCTTCAAGTCGGCGGCAGATTTGCACACGCGGTGGTAACCTCGGCAGTGACGGAGTTCAAGCTTGAGGCGGCTTCCTCAAACAAAAGTAGACCGAGACGCTCGCACCCATTACCGCCACGATCACGCCCCCCGGAACCGCCTGATGAAGCACGAACTCTGCACCCGATGACGCACCCTTGGACCAATCAAAGTCGCGATCAAAAAATGTGGGGAAGATGAATAGACTGGCTAAAAACCAGAGGTATCCGGCCAGACACGAAAGGATAAGAAGAACCACCAACTTGATCGCCTTCATGCCTGGAAAATCATCTAGGCCAAGACTCCATCCACCACACTCGCCGGCAACACGCCAGTAGGTTTGTGGTTCAGGCCCTGGAAGCGGAAGGTGAAGCGATTGTGATCAATGCCCATGCAATGAAGGATGGTGGCATTGAGGTCGCGGATGTGCACCGGGTTCTCAGCCACACTGTAGGAGTAGGCGTCGGTGGAGCCATAACTCACACCGGGTTTCACGCCGCCACCGGCCACCCACATGCTGAAACAGCGGCCGTGGTGATCACGACCGTTACCGAGCTTACCTTGGCTGTAGACCGTACGGCCAAACTCCCCGCCCCAGATCACTAGCGTGTCCTCAAGCAGACCGCGCTGCTCCAGATCGAGCACCAAAGCTGCGGAGGCTTGGTCGGTATCCTTGCATTGGTTGGCAAGATGCGTGGGAAGATGGTGGTGCTGATCCCAACCGCGATGGAAAAGCTGGGTGAAGCGCACGCCACGCTCGGCCATGCGGCGAGCGAGCAGGCAGTTGTAGGCGTAACTGCCGGGCACGCGGGCTTCGTCACCGTAAAGCTTGAAGGTGGATTCGGGTTCGTCACTCAGATCAGCGAGTTCGGGAGCGGAGGCCTGCATGCGAAAGGCCATTTCGTACTGGCTGATGCGGGTCTGAATCTCGGGATCGCCGATCTCCTTGTGGCGCATCTGATTGAACTCGGCGAGGTGATCGAGCATCTTGCGGCGTTCGGAACGGCTCACCCCTTCGGGATCGTTGAGGAAGAGGACGGGATCTTTGCCACTGCGGAATTGAACGCCTTGATGGCTGGATGGCAGGAAGCCACTGCCCCACAAGCGCGAGAAGATGGGCTGACCAGGATCCTTGCCCGTGCCCTGCGAAGTCAGCACCACGTAGGTCGGTAGGTTCTCGTTCATACTACCCAAGCCGTAGGACACCCAGGAACCCATGGAGGGCAGACCGGGGAACTGCGAACCAGTGTTGATGAAGGTGATGCCGGGGTCGTGATTGATTGCCTCAGTGTACATCGAACGGATCACCGTGATCTTGTCCGCGATCTTGTGATGATATGGCAGATAGTCGCTGATCCATTGGCCACTCTCGCCACGTTGAGCGAAGGGCTTGAGGCCTTTGCAAAGTGGGAAGCTCTTCTGGCCGGCCGTCATGCCGGTCAGTCGCTGGCCCTGACGCACATCATCCGACAATTCCTCACCATGCTTCTTATCCAATAGAGGCTTATAATCGAAGAGGTCGATATGTGAGGGGCCGCCGGATTGGAAGAGGTAAATCACCCGCTGTGCCTTGGGCGCAAAGTGTGGGTAGTCGACGGGCGCGAGCGCCTCCATCGGAATGGAGCTCTCCTTGGCCATCAGGCTCTTGGCAGCAATCGCGCCGATACCCAAGCCGGTGAGGCCAAGGAAGCTGCGGCGTGATAGTGCGTTGCCGGGATGTTCGAAGGGGTTCATCAGTGTTTTAGGGCCTAGAGATGAGTTCGTCCAAATTGAGCAGGGTGTTGGCGACCATGACGTAGGCTGCCAAGGCAGGATCATCCGAACCGGTGAACTCAAGGACCCGATCGGGATATCTCTGGAAATGTTGAAAGTGCTTGGTGAGAGCCTTTTCAAGGATCGTCTTCTCGCGTGGCTCAGGCTCACGACCCGTGGCCAGGCGAAAGCCATACTGCAAGCGGCTGGTATCGGTATCCCCACCCTCCTTCATCATGCGACGACCAAAGGCTTGGGCAGCCTCAACGTATTGTGGATCGTTCATCACCACCAGCGCCTGCAGCGGCGTATTGGTGTTGCCGCGCACCACCGCGCAGGTCTCGCGGGTGGGCGCATCGAAGAGGGCGATGTTGGGCGGCGGCGAAGTGCGCTTCCAGAAAGTGTAGATGGAGCGGCGATGCACTGACTCACCTTTACCCGGCAGGAAGATCTGAGCGGTGAACGGGCGCTGGTAGCCAAAGTGACTGATCTCACTCCACAGGTCGGGCTGTGGCGGATGGACGCCGGGACCACCAACAGTCGTATTGAGCAAACCACTGACCGCTAGAGCCTGATCGCGAATGATCTCGGCAGCGAGACGAGTGCGCGGCGAGCGAGAGAGCAGAGTCGCGCGGGGATCCTTTTCCAAACTTTCAGCCGTGGCCACTGCCGACTGTCGATAGGTCTCGGACGTGAGGATGGTCATTAGTGTATGACGCAGATTCCAGTCGTTCTCCATCAGATCGACAGCCAGCCAGTCGAGCAGCTTGGGATGCGAGGGCCAAGAGCCTTGGTTGCCGAAATCACCGGCGGTTTCCACAAAGCCGAGACCGAAGACCATCTGCCACAGGCGATTGACGGCGACGCGTGCGGTGAGCGGGTTATTTTTATCGATCACCCAGTTCGCTAGATCGAGGCGGGTCGCGAGGTCACCCTCCTTCTTCAACGGAGGCAGAATAGCAGGAGTACCAGCAAAGATCTCCTCGTCCTTGAGCGGTTGATCGTAGGCACCGCGGTCCAGCACGTAAGTTTTGCGCAGCTTGGGATTGTAATCCATGACCATCACCGTGGTCTTGCCTCGCTTAATGTCCTTCTGAATCACACCAATCTCCACATCAATGGTCTTGATGGTGATCTCCATCTCTTTGCTGAGGCTGCTGTTGGCCTTGATGTAGGCTTCATTGATTTTCTTCCAGTCCTCCAAGGTGCGCTTATCACGTGCCACATTGAAGGGTGGCTTGGTGGCATCCTCTTGACCTTCCCAGGACTCACGCGCAGCTACCAGCTGGGCGGTGGGATGGGCGCGAAGGTATTGCAATTCTGCAAGACGTGCTTTCAGACCGGCCATGCCACCGTCCCCGATGGGAGAGCGGTATTCCATCACTGGCTTGGTGTTGGCATTGGTCGCTCCCTTACCCGGTTCGGAGGAGGTATTGAAGAAGGCATAGAAGCTGTAGAACTCATTGATCGAAATCGGGTCGTACTTGTGGTCGTGGCATTGCGCACACTTCATCGTCAGACCCAGCATGGTGGTGGAAACGGCATCCACCTTATCGACGGTATAGTTCACCCGATATTCCTCAGCGATGGTCCCGCCCTCGTGCGTATTCATGCTGTTGCGCAGGAAGCCAGTAGCGGCAATCTGATCCGGAGTTGCGTTGGGAATGAGGTCTCCCGCCAATTGTTCCTTCACAAACTGATCGTAGGGCTGATTCTTTTGGAAGGCGTTGATCACCCAGTCGCGCCAGGCCCACATGTCACGGTGATCGTCGATGGAGAAGCCGTGAGTGTCTGCGTAGCGGGCGGCATCGAGCCAGGGCATGGCCATGCGTTCGGCGAAATGGGGTGAATCCATCAGCAGTTTGATGCGCTTCTCCCAACGGTCCGGCGACTTGTCTGACAAGTAGGATTCAATCTCTTTGATGGTCGGCGGCAGGCCAGTGAGATCGAGGTGCAAGCGGCGCAGTTGAGTCTCATCGTCAGCAGGCGGGCTAGCTCGAAGGCCCTCCTCGGCAAGTCGCGATCGCACCAATGCATCGACAGGATTGCTTCCGACTGGAACCGCCGGCTTTTTCGGCACGACAAAAGACCAATGCGGGTCGTAGTTTGCACCCGCCTTGATCCAGTCCTTGATCACCTGAATCTGTTCGGGTGGTAGAACTTTCATGTGAGCCTCCGGCGGCGGCATCAGCAGATCCGGATCCGTGGTGATCATGCGCTTGATGATCGCACTCTCCATGGGCTTGCCGGGAACGATGGCAGCACCGTCGTCACGATCTGCAATCGCGTCCTCACGAATATCGAGACGTAGGTCGCCTCCCCGGTGCTTGGGATCCTGACCGTGGCAGAGGAAACAGTTCTCCGAGAGGATGGGCCGCACGTCGCGGTTGTAGTCCGGCGCCTCGGCCATGGCAGCGGCGCTGAGAGCGACACCAAAGAGGAGAATGGGGCGGGAAGCAGTCATCATGGACGGAGTTGACTTAAGGGAAGGCAGAAATTGCGCCATCTCAAGGAATATCGGCATATCATGCCGGTATAATTCTTAGACAGCTTTGCTCTATACCTTTGGAATTCTACTTACTCGAAGACACCGTGGCCTTATTGCTCTTAGCCGTGGCAACCACCGCACTGAGGACCAGCTCTTCCTCGCCAAAAGCACCCTCTTTCACTTCGACTGGGATTTCGCGGATGAGTTTACCCTTCTCGTCGTAATGGCGAAGGGCTAGGCCCTTGAGCTCGCCGGTCAGTTCGGACTTTTCCTTGCGACTCATACGAATGAAGAGCCGAGCCTTGCCATCGGCATCTCCGGCCACCTTGGCGAGCAACTCGGAGACATCGACACCCAGTTCGATCGCCTCCTTCTTGCCAGGACCTGCAATGGGCACCGAACCCGGATGGTGGTGTTTGCCGAAGATGGGCCAACCGTTGAGCACTTCGGGAGCGATCTCGTGCTCGGCCTTCTCGGCCTTGACGTCTCCAGCAATACCAATGTGGGTTTTCAGATTTGAGCGTTCGCTGCAGGCCAACTTGATTTTGAGAGTGTAGCGGGGCTGATAACGGCAGACCTCAACCCGGCCGAGGAAATTGCCACGCTTCCAGTCGGGATCGATCATCGCCGAGTAGAGCAGGTAGATGCGACCGTTGGCCGACCACTTCGCGCCCCAGGAGTTGGCCACGATGTAGGCACCGCGTTCCCAGTCCGCCAAGGTGACTTTGCCGTCACCATTGGTGTCGATGTCGTTGGTGATCTTGCCGTCACCATTCACGTCGTAGCCAACCTCATCATCGTAACCCACGCAGGCCATGCCATGGCCAAAGCCGGTGGGGTTCCAGCGAGTCCACACCAACTTACCAGCTTCATACTCACCCTCGGGAATCTTGAACGTGCGCTCAGGAGGCTTGCCCATGCGACCATCCATGGCCAGCAAGCCGCCAGGCTTTCCAGGTTGATTTCGATCAAAGAGCCAACCCTTGGCCTCGTTGAGTTGAGCCACCGTGGCTGCCGGCGTATAGCGGTAACCGCGCACACGATACTCCATGGCCTCGCGCCAGATGGCGTAGCCGTCGGGCCACAAGCCCACGTCTTTGAACTTAATACCGCCATAGGTCTTGGCAGTGGGAATGCCCATGCGCTTGGCCACTTCCCAACCATGGTAGGCCTCGGAACCCTTGTTCTCGGCGCGGTTCATCATGTTCCAGGAGAAGTAGGGCGAGAAACGGGTGGCATCGCTGTCGGCCTTGGTGCCGTTGAGCACATTCTGCTCGTAGCTAAACATGGCAGTGACCGAGGCATACTGGCCGCAGGCTCCGTGTTTGCCCTGATTGTAGATGGGCGGGTATTCGGGGCGCTTGGAGTTATCCACCTTTTTAGGCAGACGCTTGGGGTCCACCTTGGTTTCACCCACATCGGGTCCCAGTGCATCGGCCCAAGTGTCGTAGTCAGCGCCCATGCTAGGCGGACGCGAAAAGTGGCCGGGATAAACCGCGTGCGGGTGGGGCTCGGTGACGAAGGGCTTCTGGGGCTTCTTGGTAGGCTTCTTCTTATCCTTGTCTTCGGCCATCAAAGAGGCAGGCAGAACAAGCAACAGGGCGCATATGGACAGGGTCGATCTCATGCAGATGAATGGGGATTAAAATGGTAACGTTCACTGATTCCAATCCCCTTCCACGAAATTGCAAAAAGCCTCAATTTTTTACCGCACTCACTGTACAAAATGTGTACAAAGATGAGGCCGGTGATTGAGCGAATCAGTGCCCACCCATACTGAGCGTTGAACTCCTCGCGGAGCTCAGACCCGCCAATCACCGGCTTCTCTATCCCTCGCACGGCTCTGGGCCCGCGCAAGTGGTTTCGGACCGAAAACGGTCGATTTTTGGGGGGATTCAGAGGCCTAGGAAGCCACAAGGACTTCGGTCCCCGCACTCTCGATCTCGTGGCACAGTTCCGGATCGGCGGCGCCGTCGGTGATCACACAGCTAAGGTCGCTCAGTCCGGCGAAGAAAAAGGACGCCTTGCGCCCCAGTTTGGAGTGGTCGGCCATGAAGACCACGTCCTCGGCATTGGCCACCACCCGCTCCTTGAAGGCCGCCTGGCGAGCATTGCTCTCGCTGACTCCTCGGGCCGCATGCAAGCCACTGCCGGAGAGGAACATGCGGTGGATGTTGTAGCGCTGAAGCACGCGCTCCGCAGTGAGGCCGATGAAGGAGCGCGAGCGAGGATCAAAAAGGCCCCCGGTGCACATCAGATCCAGATTGGGCCGATCCGAAAGGGCGGTGAAGATGTTGAGCGCATTGGTGAGGATGGTCAGCGGCATGTCCTCGGGCAGGCATTCGGCCAGAGTCAGCACGGTGGAGCTGGCATCGAGGAAAATGGTTTCGCCCGGCTGGATGCGGCTGGCGGCCAATTTAGCGATAGCCTGCTTCTCGGTGCGCATGACCGCCTGGCGCTCGACAAAGGAGAGATCGGGGCGAACGCGTTCGAGTTTGCTGGCACCGCCGTGGATGCGCTTGAGCTCGCCGCGTTGCTCCAAAAGCTCGAAGTCCTTGCGCACGGTTTCGTCGGTCACGCCGAGCTTCTCGGCAGTCTCGGTGGTCCGCAGGGAACCGGTCTCCCCGAGGAGTTCGAGGATTTGTCGCTGACGCTCAACGGCTAACATAGGAAGGATGGGCTTACAGAGACTCCAGAGTTGGATATTTCTGTGTTTCGGTTGGGATTTTTTGGATTTTTGATTGACTTGTCAACGAAATCCAACAAAAACAGCATCAAACCTAGCCAATTTCCCGCCTCATCGAGGCAACCCAACCCGTCCAAAGCCTTCAAGGCCCACCACCCGTCCCAATGGCCGAACCCATCAGATCATCGACCCCACGTGCCGTCGTCGAGCACATGGTCCGCGAGCAAGTGTACTCCCAGATGGGCCTTTCCCTGCCCAAGCAGGCCAAGGCGCCCAACGCTCTACTGGTAAACATCTCCGCACGTCATGCCCACCTCACCCAGGAGGCTGTCGAGGCGCTCTTCGGTCCCGGTCACCAACTCACTCCGATGAAGGGCCTCTATCAGGACGGCCAATACGCCGCCAAGGAAACCATCACTCTCATCGGACCGCGCAGCCGCGTGATCTCCAACCTTCGCATCCTCGGTCCCTGCCGCGACCTAAACCAGGTCGAGCTCGCCTTCACCGACGCCATTGCGCTCGGTTTCGACATTCCCACCAAGATGTCGGGCGCCATCGCCGACACTCCGGGCTGCATGCTGATGGGTCCCAACGGTTACTTCAAAATGGACGAGGGCGTCATCCGCGCCCAACCCCACGTCCACATGAACCCAGACGATGCCGCCTACTACGGCGTGAAGCATCTCGACGTGATGAAACTCAAGGTCCACGGCGACCTCGGCATGACCTTCGACAACCTAGTCGTTCGCGTCGACCCCTCCTTCAAACTCGAAGTCCACATCGACAGCGATGAACGCAATGCCTGCGGACTGAAACCCGACACTTTCTGTGAGCTGATCAAATAACAGCTGACTGAAAACAACCCCACCCGGGATTGATTCAAATCCCACCCACCACCCAACAAACCAAACGCAATA
>CAZIPY010000335.1:0-3151 GCA_964541125.1 uncultured Luteolibacter sp.
CGATCCATGATCGCCACGCCCAGACCCTTCTCGCTGACCGGCTGGACGATGATCTCGTCCACGCCCGCCTCATCCAGCATCCGCATGGCGAAAAACAGCCTGACCGCGGCCTCTGCGAGCTTGCCGTTGCCGGGGCTCAGAGCCTCCACCAGCGCCCAATCGTGGCGGCGGACGTAGGGATCGTCCTCCCCGCCCTTGTAGCACAGCAGGGCGTAGCTTTTGGCCTCCTCGGGGCTGAAATCCTCTGGTTTCTCAAGGATGCGGAGCGGTGTGACCGGCGCGTAGTGGCTGGGCAGCTCGCCCGGGGCTTGGGGAAGGTTCTCGGTGTTCGGCTTCACTTTCTCAACCTTGCCGAAGTTCTGGAGCATCTCCTTGGTGATCGGGCCGGCCCGATGGAGACGGAAGATGGGCTTTTTGCCCTCGCGGGGCTCGATCGAAATGATCGTGCTCTCGAGGCCATCGCGGCAGGCGCCACCATTGACGATCAGAGGGATTCTGCCACCCAGCTCTTTCTCCACTGCCGAAGCGGAAGTCGGCGAAATCCGGCCGAAGCGGTTGGCACTGGGCGCGGCGATGGGCTTGCCCAGCTCCTTGTTGATCTTGCGAAAGATGGGGCTCGCGCTCTGGCGGACCCCCACGGTGGGCAGGCCGCTGGTGACAATGTCGGGGATGATGTCCTGCTTGGGCAGGAGCATCGTCAGCGGTCCGGGCCAGAATTCGTCGGCGAGAGCCATCACCACTTCACGGATGTCATCCGGGATCTTGGCCACCGTCTCCAACTCGTTTCGTCCACCGATGTGGACCAAAAGTGGATCAAAGGACGGACGCTCCTTGGCCTCGAAGACCTTGGCGGCGGCATCGGCATTGGTGGCATCCGCAGCCAGGCCATAGACCGTCTCAGTGGGTAGCGCGACCACCTCCCCGGCTTCAAGCAGGGCCACAGCCTCGCGGAGGGCATCTTTCATGTCCTCTTCGTGGGCCTCAATGATCTTGGTGTCTGGCACGGCGCAATTCCATGGCAGATCCCGCTGCGGAATGCACCCTGAATTTGCCGTTTTCAATTGGAGTGCTCAGCCGCTAGCCTTCGGCATGGACCAAGATCCCAGCCAACATCCGCCGCGCACCTTGGTGCTGATCGGCTTCATGGGCTCGGGCAAGTCCACCATCGGCCGCAAGCTTCACGAGCAGCTCGGCTACCAACTCATCGACACCGATGCGCTCATCGAAGAGCGCCAAGGCACCAGCATCTCGCAGATTTTCGCCGACCAGGGTGAAGCCGCTTTCCGCGACATGGAAACCGCTCTATTGAAGGAACTCGCCACCGAGTCCCCCACCAACCGCATCGTCTCGACGGGTGGCGGCATCATCCTGCGCGAAGAGAACCGCCAACTTCTGCGCGACATGGGCTTCGTGGTCTGGCTCAAGGCTCCTGCCTCCGAAATTCTAGAACGCACCGGCCGCAATGACGACCGCCCGCTACTCCAGACTGAGGACCCCAAGGCCGCCATCAAAGCGATGATGAGCGAGCGCAAATCTCTCTACAAGGAAGCTGCCCACCTGAAACTGGACACCGGCGAACTCAACATCGAGGAGGCCTGCGCTGGCATCCTCGAATGCGCGAGCTACCACTTCACACAGAACTCCTGATGGAGACTCAAATCAAAGACTGGGCGAAGGAACTCGGTTTCGACGACTGTCGCATCGCTGCTGCCAATCGCGCGACGCACGCCGATGACTTCATTGACTGGATTGAAGACGGAAAACACGGCGACATGGGCTGGATGGAGCGCAATCCGGATCGCCGCACCGATCCGCGCGTGGTGCTAGCGGACTGCAAGGCGGTGATCTGTCTGGCGATGAACTACTATCCGGGCGACGTCCCTAACGAAGACATCGACTACCGCATCGCGCGCTACGCCTGGAACGACGACTATCACGACCTCATCGAGAAACGTCTGAAGGAGTTCCGCGCCAAACTCGAGACCCTCGGTGGCGAACACAAACCCTACGTCGACACCGGCCCGGTGCTCGAGCGCGACTTCGCCAGTGACTCGGGACTCGGCTGGGGCGGCAAATCGACCATGCAGATCCACCGCAAACTCGGCACTTGGTTCTTCCTCGCCGAAATCCTGACCACCCTTCCCCTCTCTGCCGACGAACCCTTCGGCGACCACTGCGGCAAATGCGTGGCCTGCATCGACGCCTGCCCCACCGCCGCCATCACCGGCCCACGCCAGCTCGACGCCCGCCGCTGCATTTCCTATCTCACCATCGAGAACAAGGGCCCCATCCCCGAGGAATTCCGCGAGGCCATGGGAGATCGCATCTACGGCTGCGACGACTGTCTCGACGCCTGCCCCTGGAACCGCTTCGCCGAAGTCTCCCGCGAAGCCACCTTCCTCGCTCGAGAAGAGGTCTTCTCCAACCAACTCAGGGATTTTCTGGCTCTGGACGACGAATCCTTCCGCCAACTCTTCCGCAAATCCCCCATCAAGCGCATCAAGCGGCCGCGTTTCCTGCGCAATGTCTGCGTGGCACTGGGCAATGCGGGCACCATTGAGGACCTCCCAGCCCTCGAAAATGCGGCCTCCGACCCCGATCCGCTCATTTCCGAGCACGCCGAGTGGGCAATCGCCCAAATCCAGGCAAAAATGGCCTAAAAAGCCCCTAATCCTTAATAGATTAGGCTTGCAAGGGATATGGGGCCTCCCTACACCCGCTGTGAACAACTTCTGGCGCAAGCGAAGGAGTGGGTCTCAGACCCGCTCTTTTTTGGTCTCTAGACCTTTCGGCTGCTTCAGAAGGGCCTTCCCCCACTGATTTCAGAGCCATGACTAACGACATCGTCGCCCTCATCGAATACTACGAGAAAGAAAAAGGCATCGACCGTGACAAGGTCGTCGCCGCGCTCGAGTTCGCCTTCATTTCGGCCTATCGCAAGATGGTCCCCGGCGCAGACGCCATTGAAACCCTGCGTGCCGACATCGACCTCAAGAAAGGCAACACCCGCATCTTCGCCTCCCTCGACGTCGTCACCGACGAAGACTACCGCGACAAGTTCAACGAAGTGCCCATGAGCACTGCGACCAAAAAGAACCCAGAGATCCAACCCGGTGAGATTCTCGAGTTCAACGTCACTCCCAAGGACTTC
>CAZIPY010000336.1:0-6709 GCA_964541125.1 uncultured Luteolibacter sp.
CGATGGCAAGGACGTCATTGGCGCGTCCCAAACCGGAACCGGTAAGACCGCGGCCTTCGCCCTCCCCACCCTCTCCAAGATCGAGAAACTGGGCAAACCCCAGATTCTCGTGCTCGAACCCACCCGCGAGTTGGCCCATCAGGTGGCCGAGCAGTTCGAGAAATATGGCAAGCACCTCGGCATCAAGGTCGCCCTCCTCTACGGTGGCGTTGGCCACGGCGCCCAGGACGAAGCTCTCAAGGCGGGTGCCGACATCGTCGTCGCCACTCCCGGTCGTCTCATCGATCACTTCTACCGCACCACCATGCGCTTCGGCGCCCTCAAGGTGCTGATTCTCGACGAAGTTGACCGCATGCTCGACGTGGGCTTCCTCCCCCAAGTTCGCAAGATTGTGATCCTTTGCCCCTGGGAAGGCCGCCAGACCCTCTTTTTCTCGGCCACCATGCCGCCGGCGATCCAGACCTTCGCCAAGTGGTGCCTCAACGATCCCTCCGAGATCGAAATCGCCCGCACCTCCATCCCGGATACCGTCACCCACGCCTTCTACCCGGTGTCCATGGATCAGCGTGACGACCTGCTCTTGGAGCTCCTCAAACGCACCGATTTCCACTCCATCATGATCTTCACCCGCACGCGCCGCGAAGCCGATGCCGTGTGTCAGATGATCAAGGCCAAGGCCACCGAGAAGGTCACCCAGATGCACTCCGACATCAACCAGACCGATCGCATGAAGGCACTCGCTGGTTTCAAGGAGGGCAAATACGAGATCCTGGTCGCCACCGACGTTGCCGCTCGCGGCATCGATATTTCCGGCGTGTCCCACGTCATCAACTACCGCGTGCCTGAAAACGCCGAGGACTACGTCCACCGCATCGGTCGTACCGGCCGTGCCGAATCCGAGGGCGACGCCTTCACCATCCTCACCGCCGACGAGCTCGACTTTGCCGAGTCCGTCGAGATCTTCATCGATAAGAAGATCGAGCGCCGCAAACTGGCGGATTTCCCCTACGTCTACAGCGCGCTCATCGACGATGCACCCCCGACTCCAGTGCGTCGTCGCAAGGGCGGCGGCGGTAAGAAGCGCCGCCGCTGAGCCCACCCTTGATTCGGGCTTTTCAGGCGCTACCTGAGCGCGGAAGATAGACTCATGTTCGAATCTTCGGATCAGACTTTCGCGTCCACATTGGAGGAACCTTCAGAGATTGAGGCGCGGATCAATAAGCTCCGTAAGTCCAGAGTCGGCTACGCCATCATGGCGGTTTTGTTTGGGGCATTGGTGCTCACGTTCACCTTCATCATCCTGAGCCGGGTCAAATTCGAAGTCAGCCCAAGATACTTGGGTATCATGATTTCCCTCTGCTTCACCCAGTTCTTCCTCTTCGTCGCCTATGCCATCATCGCTGCGGTCAGTCACTGCGAGATCCGCATTCTGATGGCTGCTAAGAAACTCAGCGAAGCCCAATCCGATTCCTGACTCATGCGCGTGCTCTCCATCGACCCTGCTGTTCGCAACACCGGCTATGCGGTGATCGAAGGCACGCCCCAAGAGGCCAAGGTCCTCTGCTACGATGTCATTTCGGTGCCCCAAAAAATCATTCAATCGGGTGCCCTCGCTGCGGTGAAAACCCACCTGGCCAACCTCATCAAGAAATACGAGCCCGATGAAGTGGCCGTGGAAGGCATCATTTATGTCCAGAGCCACCGCACCGCCATCTCCATGGGAGCCGCACGTGCTGCCGCGATGATCGCCGCCGCCGACCACGGCCTACCCATCTACGAATACTCACCGACCAAGGCCAAGAGTGCGGTCGTCGGTAATGGCAAGGCGGACAAGGCTCAGGTCGCCTTCATGGTGCGCGCTTTGCTCGGCCTCTCCGAAACCCCTCCCCACGACGCCGCTGATGCACTGGCCATCGGCCTTGCCCACCTTCAGGCCTCCGATCCGGTGAAGGCTAAACTCCTCGACCGCAAACTCATCTGATAAGGCTGAATGGCCGTTTGTTCTCTGTTGAACGAATGAGCATTTCTTTTACCACGGAGGGACGAAGGATGACGGAGATCACTGAGGTTGGGATGAGATCCGTTTGTTCCCTTGTGAACGAATCGTCTTTTTTCAACACTGAGGCACAGAGATCGCAGAGTTCACCGAGCTGGGCTTTTGAAATCTCTGTGAACTCAGTGCCCTCTGTGTCTCTGTGGTTATCTTTCTCCGATTTTTACTGTGCCTGATCTCGTCCATTTAAGTGATCCAATCTCCTACGAAGCTGGCCTGGAGCTGCAACAGGACACCGTCGCGCGCATCCTTGCCGAGGAGCAGGGAGAGACCATCCTCCTGCTCGAGCACGAGCCCGTCTACACCATCGGCCGCCAGCGCGATCAGAGTTCCTTGGGCACACCCGCCCAACTGCCCCACCCCGTTTACGAGACCAATCGAGGCGGCCAGGCCACTTATCACGGCCCCGGCCAACTTGTGGGCTATCCCATTCTCGACCTCACCGAACGCGGCAAGGATCTCCACGAACACCTTCGCTTGATCGAAGAAGCGCTGATGCAGGGCTGCGCTGAGTTCGGCGTGAAAGCCGGTCGCCGCGAAGGCATGACCGGAGTGTGGGTGGAAGACCGCAAACTGGCTTCCATTGGTGTTGGAGTGCGCAAGTGGGTCAGCATGCATGGCTTCGCCATCAACATCACCAAAGAGAGCTTACCGCCTTTCCTCGCCATCACCCCCTGCGGCCTCGATGGCGTTTCGATGACCTGCCTCGCCAGCGAAGCAAAGACCGACATCTCCATGACCGAAGCCGTCGAAGTCTTCGGCAAGGCAATGGAGAAGGTGCTGGGTTAATCAGTCCAGATCATCCCATTCGGGACGCCCTTTACGTTTAGGCTCTGGCTTCAATTCGGGTTTATTCTGAGGCTTTTTCTGCGGTTTGGGAATTGGAGTCACCTTGGGTGATTTTGCTGCATCTTCATCACCGTCATGATCTGCGGACAACTTTCCGTGAATCACTGAAAAGTCATTCGCCACCCTTTTGACGGCATCTCTGAATTTCCCCATGTCGGAAGTCGGCAATTTCACCGACACAAAAACTTGATCCTCAGAGTCACGGGTCATCCCTCCGTATGTCTTAATCCAAACCGTTGAGCCTCTGGGATCAAAGTCGAACTCGACTCGACCCATCCTTTCCTTGAACGCTTTTCTATGATGCACCGCATCGGCACATTGCTCCAAAATCTTCGAAAGCTCCTCCATATTGGGAGTTCCAAACCCCACCCACTTGTCACGGTCCTTAATCTCCCCGCCAGCCAGCACATCATACCTGAATCCTTGCCTGACTTCGAGACCATCAACCGTAATCAATCCATCCACCTCATAAACAAACCGCCAACCGACATCCACGTGTACGAATATTTCTCGTTTGGAGATCGAATATTGCCGAGGCCTGGCATCAGCGACAGACACAAAGACCACGGCAACTGCCAGAAGAAACAGTTTATTGATCATCCCCTAAACTACAAATACTGCCGTTAGGGTCGACCCAAATCACTTCCAGAACTGCCACCACCTCTTCTCGTTGAACCAGATCTTGCCGGTCTCAGTAGGATTATCTTCATCAAAACTCTCCACTTCCTCAATCTCATCGAGCTGGATGGATGGCGGGTCATCCTCAGAGTTTTGAGTGATCCTTTTCAGATCCTCATCACCTCGTATTTTTTCCACCGCCAGAAGCTCAGCCTGCTGAGGCGATTCGGCTTCGAGATAGAAGATCTGAACAAATCCGCGTTTGGCCAATTTACCATCGAGCTCAGTCAAAAAGTTCTCCGCGAGCATGATGAGCTGATACTTATTCATGCCTCGATTCGTGCTTGATTCCGACCATCCATAAACAGGCCAAAGCCGAACACGATGAACGTTCCACCCGGAAGTGCCGCCAACAGCAGACAAAGCACTCCCTTCCAGCCAAGGCTGGACCAAAATGCAGCCCAATTGGAGACCTCTTCATGAGGCGAATGTTGTTGGCGCCATGTAGACATCGAATCGGCCATATAGAACCAGATCCAGCTGATGCAGATCACGATGAACAGCAGACCAAGGGCGAGTAAAACCACTCCCACAGCCCTTCTGATCTCACCGGAATTACTCATCGTCCTTTTTGAGGATTTCGACCTTTGATTCAGGAAATTTCACATCTTTGGGCAATTCTGGATAAAACCTTTTGAGTTCTTCAGGCGGCTTACGACCCCCATCCACGTAGACCCAGTTTTTCTCTCCCTTGTATTTGGCGGCGATCAGGAAACCTCGCGATCGCACTTCCTGCCCATTGAGCGACATATGCATCTGAGTCGGAAGAAAGACGATGTCATAACTCTCACACTCATAGACCTCCTTGGACTGCTTCACGATATATTCGTGAACCTCCATTCCCATCTTCTCCATCTGCTCCTGCATCTCCTTGATCTTTTCTTCCATGATCTCCGGATCAATCCCGAGCTCGACAATCATCCGAGGATCCATGGCTTTAAAGCAAAGCGACCAGTCTCCCTTTCTCACGGAGGCAACAATCTTCTCCGCACCGGCATGTGCATCCTCAAAGCCGACCAACTCCTCAGCAACCAAGCTTGAGGGCAAGGCCGTTGAGCCAATGGCAAAGGCGAGCAGTATCAGCTTTTTGATCATGCCACAGGTTCTCAAGCTCACTTAGTTAGGTCGATCCTGAATTTAGCTCCGGTGGCTAACACGCGTTGGTAGGGACGGCTCTCCGAGCCGTCCGTATGTATGACGGCACGCATTGCAATCAGGTAGGTCAAATTGACTCCGTTGCTCATAGAACAACGGACGTCTCGGAGAGACGTCCCTACCTTTCCGCTCGAATCGAAGTCGAGCGCCCGTGCGCATCAAGGCCTTCAATGCGAGCAAACTCCTCCACCACCGGCAGGGAATTCTTCACCGCCTTCTTGCCCATCTTGACGATGCTGGTACGGCGCTGGAACTGATCGGCGCGCAGGCCGGAGAAGGAACGACCGGCTCCACCCGTTGGCAGGGTGTGGCTGGGGCCGGCGAGGAAATCGCCCACGGCCACAGCAGAGAGATTCCCGAGGTAGATGGCACCGGCGGTGCGCACCTTGGGCAGCCAGAATTTCTCGTCTTCCACGATGAGCGACAAGTGCTCGGGAGCGAAGTCGTTGCTGATATTGATGGCGGCGGAAATGGAAGTGGTGTGCAGCATGAAGGTTCCCTTCTTGAGCACCTTGCGGATGATCTTGGCGCGACTCAGGGTTTCCAATTGCTTGTCGATGGCCTTTTGGACCTTGTTGATCAACGCCTTCGAGTTGGTGACGAAGCCGACCACGCTATCGCCACCATGTTCGGCTTGGGCGAGCATATCGGCGGCAATGAAGTCCGGATCGCCGGTCTTGTCGGCGACGATGAGAATCTCGCTGGGTCCGGGAAGCAGGTCGATGGAGACAGCTCCCACCAACTGGCGTTTGGCTTCCACCACGAAACTATTGCCGGGCCCGAAGATGCGATCGACGGGAATGCAGGAACGCGTGCCAAGCGCCATGGCGGCGATGGCTTGAGCGCCACCCACCTTGAGCACTTCGGTCACACCGCAGCGTTGGAGTGCGTAGAGGAGCTCGGCATTAACCTTGCCATAGGGACCGCAGGGTGTGGCGGCGAGAATCTGAGGCACCTTAGCGGCTTTGGCGAAGCCGGCGGTCATCAGCGCGGTGGACACCAGCGGCGCCTTACCACCGGGGACGTAGACACCCACCCGATCGAATGGAGTGAAACGCTCGCCGACGGTGGCTCCCTCGGCGTTCTTGGCTGTCCAGTCCTTGCGCAGGCTGTGTTTTGCGAAGGCCTGGATATTGGCTAGGCTGCGGGTGATGGCCTTGCGAGTGCTGGGCTTCACGGCCTTTTCAGCGGCGGCAAATTCCTTGGGGCTCACCCACAGGCTGCGCTGGGTCAGCTTAGCCCCATCAAAGCGCTTGGTCAGCTCAATCAGGGCCTTGTCCCCGCCCTTAGCCACCTTGTCGATAATCTTGGCCACGGTGGAGCGCAGCTCGGTCTCGGGAATGGCTCGGCGTTGCAGGCGTCGGACGAAGCGGTCGTAGCCGGCGTCCTTGTAGCTGAGAATCTTCATGGGGCGGCGGAAACATGCATGGATTCAGGGGCTTCGCCAAGTCCCAATGGGCTCCTAAGCTGTGTCCAAAAATGACTGGGAATAAATGGTCGTTTAAGCTCCTCAACCATTGACGCCCAAAGGCCAAGGCCCTAGCGTTCGCCGACTTTTCCCCCAGATCTGAACATGAGTTCCTCCCAAAGCGCATTCCAAGAAAAGAAAGCCGCCGTGGTCCGCTTCGCAGGCGATTCCGGTGACGGCATGCAGGTGGTGGGCGAGCGCTTCACCGATACCAGCGTCACCGTCCCCAACTCCATCGCCACCTTCCCCGATTATCCGGCGGAAATCCGCGCTCCCATCGGCACCATCGCCGGTGTCTCTGCCTTCCAGGTGCACTTCGGTGCCCAGACCGTGCTGACCCCGGGTGACGAACCCGATGCGCTGGTGGCCATGAACCCCGCCGCCCTCGCCGTCCACTTGGACGATCTGGCAGAAGGTGGCCTGCTCATCGTCAACAACTCCTCCTTCACCGAGGACAACTTGAAGATGGCCAACTACGAGTCCAACCCCTTGGACGACGAGGAGCT
>CAZIPY010000337.1:0-1570 GCA_964541125.1 uncultured Luteolibacter sp.
CTTGCACGGCGCGGACCTGACCCATGCCCTTTTTGCGGCTGTAGTTGGAGATATCACAGACCGCCTGGAAGCGGAGGCCGGGGATGTTCTTCAGGCAGTTGAAAAGCACTTCGCCCTGCTTGCCGAAGCCGACCAAGGCCACGTGGATGGTGTCCTTTGAGTTGGCCGCGGCCGCGGAGAGGATGCTCGGAGCACCGAGGACGAGTCCGGCACCTGCGGCGCCGGTGGTACGAGTGATGAAACTGCGTCGTGAGATCGGGTTGGATTCTTCGCTCATGGTAGAGTTACGCTCGTATGAATTACCATTTTTTCAACAAGCAGAGCTTGTTGTGGCGGGAAAGCTGGAGGGCCATCACGATCACGATCATGTGGGCGGCCAGCCATGCGACCCCGGAGTTGCCCGGTTCGCCGAGAAGGATGAGGCCCCAGGTGAGGCTGATGTAGAGGGCACCAAGCAGGAAGAGCGAGGTGCGGCTGGCGATGCCGAGGAGGATGGCGAAGCCCAGGAGAATGAGGGCGGGGCCGAGAATCTTGTCGTAAATTCCAAGGAACCAGCCGGGGATGAGGGGCTCGGCGGCGAACTTCGCTTCGAGGGCGGCGGGGACACCGTGGTAATTGTCCATCGAGTAGACCTTCTCGGCACTGTCCGAGGTCAGATCGTAATCGTTTGGCTTGCCATCAATGTCGACGACTTCCGAAGAGACCGCCTTGCCGGCGTATTTTTCAATTCCAGTCTGGATGGCACGCACGGCGAGCCAGAGGCGGGTCAGCCATGCGGCGTAGGTCAGGGCGAGGGTGTCAGGTTTCGCGTCGGTGTCTGAGTTCATGGAATGGGCGCTCTAGTGAAGCAAGTGGGTGGGAATGACAAGGGATTCTATCGACGGATTGAGGCGGGTCTGTGTCAGTTTGACACGGGCCGAACTCAAATCCGCCGGATCTACGTCGATGGGGGGCCACGGCTTTCACCTCCATGAGTCCGAATCTCATGGCCTGCCTGATTTCCGAGCGTGCGCACTCGGTCGCGACCGCCACCTCAAGCGGACTTGGCGCCGGGCCACTGGGACCACCAGCTGCGGAACAACTTCCACTGGTCGTGGAGGAATGCCTTTTGGCTCGGGGACAGCGCGTCGTCGGCGTTGAGCTGGTGCTCGTAGCCTTTCTTGCCTTCGAGGGTCATCAGTTCCTTGTAGTAGAGAACCAGATCGGGCCCTTCATCGAAGGTCGAGAGGGTCGAGAGCGCTTTGTCCAGTTCCTCCGCGTAAATGCGCGCCTGAGGGTCGCCGGCAGCGGCCGCTTCGCAAAGCTCGACGTAGCGCAGGATCTCCGTGGGCAAGGCATTGCCCACGCCGGTAATGGCGCCGCCGGCGCCACAGTAAATGAAACCGTGGTAGACTTGGGTGTCGACGCCGACCATCAGCGTCAGGTCCGGGTCGCCGCTGGTGATGTGCTCGGCGGCGTAGCTCAGTGAGTCCGATCCACCGAACTCCTTGAAGCCGATCAGGGACGGAAACTCCGCTCGGAGGTTGAAGAAGAGGTCGGCCTTGGTTTCGAAGCCGTAGTAGGGGCTGTT
>CAZIPY010000338.1:0-21853 GCA_964541125.1 uncultured Luteolibacter sp.
TGCCCTTGTTGATGCGGAAGAGGAACTGGGTTTTGGTGGTGTGTGAGATCACCCGCTTGGGAAAACCAATGCGACCGTCCTCCTCCTCGCTAAACTCGCAACCGAAGATGGCCTTCACATGGGGCTGAAGGCGAGAACCATCAAGTAGCGCCTTCAAGCCTGAGGAGATGATGTAGTGCTCCACGGTGATGCCGGCCATTTCGTGTTCGGGTCCGAGAACGGTGGCGGGCAGGGCGTCGAACAGCTCCGGCAGTCCGGGGAAGAAGTTGAGGCCGGCGCCGAGTTCCTTCAGGCGCTCATTGGTCACTCCGTCCATTTGCAGCTGATCGAGCAGGCATTTCATGTAGGCCAACTCGCCATCCCACTTCTGCTCGGCCACCATGGCGTTGCAGCGCTTCCAGAAGGGCTCGGGATCGATGCCGAACTCCGGAAAGAGTACGTCATTCTGCATGTAGCTCGGGCTCAGAGTCTGGTCGTAGTCGTAGACCAAGGCGATGGTGTTTTGCTGGGCGGCCATGGGATGGGCCATACTCCTAGGGGCGCATCTACACCGCAAGGTCAAAGGGGTGCCGCGATGGGGCATTGACAATCGGCTTGCCACGGGCGCATGCCACCCCTGACCCTGTCCCCGACCCGTGAAACGCTTTCTCCCACTCTATCGTCACCTGTATTTGGTGAAATGGCCCTTCTCCCTTGGGGTCTTGAGCGGCTTTGTCTATGCGATTTCGAGCGGTGCGGGCATCCCCATGATGCTCAATACGGTCATTCCCATTCTGTTTGAGGCTGATGCGCCTCAATCCAGCGCTTTCATGCGTTTCATCGAAACCTGGTTGGGGGAGGTGCCTCGCGACACTCTGCTTCTGCTCACTTGTCTGCTCATGCCCTTGGTCATGCTTTGTCGTGCTGGAGCATCCTTCGCCAATGCCTATCTCATTCAACTCAGTGGACACCGGGTTCTCGAGGAGTTGCGGGCCGATATGTTCACCAAGCTGCAGTCCCTGCCTCTGGCATTCTACAAAAAGAACCGAGCCGGAGATTTGCTTGCTCGCCTGATGGGCGACACCCAGCAGTTGCGCGGAGTTCTGGTGAATTGCTCTAGTGATCTGATCAAGCAGCCTGCCACCTTGATTGCAGCTCTGGGAGTGCTGGCCTACATGTCACTGACTAGCCGCAGTTTCTTCATTGCCCTGATCTCGATGCTCAGTGTGCCGCTCTGTGTGATGGTGATCCGATTCGCGAGCAAGCGCCTGGGTGAGAAGGCCAGAGCCCTGCAGTCCGAGTCAGGCAATCTGTCCGCAACCCTAACCGAGAGTCTTCAGTCGCCGTTGGAAATTCGTGCCTACAATCTCGAGGAACGCCAGATCAAAACCTTCCGCAGTAAGGTGCACGAGATCTTCAGGCTGTCGCTCAAGATGACCAAATACAGGCAGATCATTTCGCCTTCGGTTGAGTTTGTGGCTGCCGCTGGCTTTGCCTTTGCTCTCTATACCGGCGTGAAATACGGCATGAATTATCGGGAGTTTGCCGTCTTGGGGATGGCGCTTTTCATGTCCTATGAGCCGATTAAGAAGTTGGGTGCAGTAACGAGCATGATTCGCGAGGGTGTCGCGTCCCTTGATCGGATGGAGTATGTCCTCAACGAGCCTGACCATCTCCCAGATCCCGAAAATCCCAGGGAGGCTCAGGCGCCTCAGAAATCCATCCGCTTTGATAACCTTTCCTTTGCATACGAGGAAGAGTCGGTGCTGAGTGATGTGAGTGTCGATATCCCCGTTGGCCAAGTGGTGGCGCTGATCGGGCCGAGTGGAGCCGGCAAGAGCACCTTCGCCAATCTGTTGCCGCGCTTCTACGACCCTCAGGAGGGTGGTATCAGTTGGGATGGTATCGACCTGAGGGAATATAGGAAATCCGACCTGCGCCGAGAAATCGCTGTGGTGCCTCAGATGCCAGCCTTGTTCGCAGGCACTGTGGCCGAAAACATCCAACTGGGCCGCCTCGATGCCACGCAGGAAGAGATCAAAGCCGCGGCGAAACGGGCTCATGCAGATGCATTCATCAACAGCCTGCCGGATGGTTACGACACAGTGGTGGGTGAGCGAGGCGATAAGCTCTCGGGTGGTCAGCGCCAACGCATCGCGATTGCCCGTGCGTTTCTGCGCGATGCTCCCATCTTGATTTTGGATGAGGCCACCAGTGCGCTCGATGCCGAGAGCGAGGCGGGTGTGCAGAATGCTCTGGCAGATCTGGTCAAGGGTCGCACCACCTTCATTATCGCACACCGCTTCTCGACCATCTCCATCGCGGACCGCATTCTGGTTTTTGATAAGGGCCGCATCGTCGCCGATGGCACCCACGCGGATCTTCGTGACTCCAATGCCATTTACAAAGCGATGGCGGCAGGTCACGTGATGTAAAGAGATTGCATGGCTCTATAAAGAGCCTCTCCGGCTGTAATGGCGGCCCGAGATGTCCGGCCCTATAAGAGAGTCATGAAACTCATGACTCCCGTCACTTCCCTCGAACACATCACGGTTCATTCCTTCTTCAAGGGCTTTGATTTCCGCGATGCAGTCCTCGAAAAAATCAACGATCTCAATCCGGCCAATGCGTCGCATCGTCTGCTTGAAGGGCGGGTCCGCACTCTTCTGGAGATGGTCGAAGCCAGCCGTATGGGAGAATATGTCGGGATGCCGCTCAGCCTGTTCGCTCGTGTGCTTGTCGAACTCGATCGCTTTGTGCGCATCGATGACCACAGGCCGGACACTCGGGTTGGGGGCTATCTCGACGACCTCTCGCGCATCCAGGAGCTTTTCAACGCTAACCGTGACGAAATTGACTCCTTCCTCAAATGGAAGCGCTCCCGCGCGGTTGCCTGATTGGCATGAATGGTGCATGCCTTAGGCATGCTCACCGACACCCGCGCTCAGGCGGCCCGGATTCTTGGATCATTCGACCGCAATGAGTTCAAGTCGATCATTCGGACCTGTTGCTGCCTGATCTTCGCCATCTTGGTAGTCTGGCTGCCCAGCGCACTGGGATGGTCTCTCTACGATGGTCTGAATCCTGCGGGTAGAGCTTCCCTGGGAATCGTTGTTTTTGCCGCTTCCCTATGGGTTACAGAAGCAATGCCGGCCTTCGCGGTGGCGCTTTTGGTCATCGGTCTACAGGTGGCCATCTTGGGGCGGCCGGGCGGTGTGTTCGCCGAAGCCGGAGACGGCAAGGCCTGGCTGATGTTCGTCTCGCCATGGGCTTCTTCGATCATGTGGCTTTTCATCGGCGGCTTCGTGCTCGCCCATGCCTCCGCCAAGACCCGCCTCGACGAATGGATCGCGGGAATGCTTCTGAGCCGCTTGTTGGCAAGGCCGGCTCATTTGGTTTTGGGAGTGATGGGTGTGACCTATGTCTTTAGCATGTTCATGTCCAATACGGCCACGGCGGCCATGGTGATGACCATGACTGCACCCGTGCTCGCCGGCATGAGTAAGGACGGCAAGTTGGGGCGGGGCATCGTTCTGGCGGTGGCTTGTGGCGCCAATCTCGGTGGCATGGCCACCATCATCGGCACACTGCCCAATGCCATCGCAGCAGGCCAGCTGCCGGAAGGCTCCAGGATCAACTTCCTCGAATGGATGGGCATTGCGCTGCCGCCTTCACTGCTGTTCGCAGGTCTGGCCTTCGCTTTCATTTGGTGGCGTTACGTGCGGGGCGAGAAAGCCTGCACCGAAGAACTCAAACGTTCCGCCTCCGACGATAAGACCCTGCGCCAGCGGGTGGTGGTGATGATCTTCTTCGGCATTACCCTGGCGCTGTGGATGGGTGGCAGCTTCTGGGGCATTTCCGCGCCTGTGGCGTCGCTGGTACCCATCGTTGGTTTGGCGGTATGCGGTGTGATGACCGCCGACGATATGAACAAATTGCCATGGGATGTGCTGCTCCTTCTGGCTGGTGGGTTGTCTCTGGGAGTGGGGGTCAAGGAAACGGGTTTGGCGACCTGGTTGGCGAATCAGATTCCCGCCGGCCTGCCTCCGCTCGGAATTGCGATGGCCTTCGCCATGGTCGGTTTGGTGCTTTCCAATCTGATGAGCAACACCGCGGCCGCGGCCCTACTCATTCCGCTATCCGCCAGTTTGGTCGGCCCCGAAAGCGTGCGTCTGGTCATGATCTCGGTGGCCATCGGTTGTTCTTCGGCCATGTGCCTGCCCATTTCCACACCACCCAACGCCATCGCCTACAGCAGTGGTCGTCTGGGAGCCCGAGACTTCCTCAGACCGGGCTTGCTGGTGGCGGTGTTGGTGCCGCTCGCCGTGTTCTGGCTGAGTCTGGTCGCCTGAGCGTCATCCTCAAAATGTACTTTTTTGAACACTTGAGATTCGAAAATGTAGGCAACTAGGATCGTTTTTCCGCCTTTTCATGTTGAATTTATGAGATCTGCGCCCAAGGTGTATCTCACGCATCCTTCAAAAAACCTGATGAAAATTATCCTATCTTTTGCGATCACTGCCCTTCTGGCATTACCTGCCTCTGCCGAATACCGGACCTGGACCAACAAGGAAGGGCAGGCTGCGGAAATGAAGCTCACGCAGGTCGGGGAAGTTGAGGGAGAGAAAGTCGGCAAGTTCATTTTGAGAAACGGAAAGTGGGCGACTATACGTCAATCTCAACTCAGCTCTGAGGATGCCAAGCGCCTTGAACATTGGACTCCGCCACCGTCCGGAGACTCCAGCGTGTTTGATGATTACCTCTGGGGCAAGTTGGTCAGCCTGCAGGGGGAGGAACTAAAAACCGCTAAGATTTCGAGTAAGCCAAAGAAGTACTACGTCTTCTACTACACGGCTTCCTGGTGCGGTCCCTGCCGCAAGTTCACCCCGAGTTTGGTGGAGTGGTATAACAAGAACAAGAACGACAACTTTGAGATCTTTCTCATCTCCAGCGATCGCAACGAGCCAGCCATGGTCAACTATGCGAAGTCCAAGAAGATGGAGTGGCCACATGTGGCCTACGATCAGATCAAGGCCTTCAAGACCAAGTTCCGCAGCGAGCATGGTGTCCGTGGCATTCCCATGCTTATCGTCTGCACTCCCGACGGCAAGGTGCTGGGCAATTTCCGATCTCAGCTGCCCCGTCTGACCACGATGGTGAAGTGATCACTTCTCGCTCTGATCGAGGAACGACTTCCGACTGAGTTCGGCGTATTTGCCATTCTTGGCAAGCAGCTCCGAATGGGTGCCTTGCTCGATGACTTCGCCCTTCTCCAGCACGTAGATGCGGTCGGCGTTCTGAATCGTCGAGAGGCGGTGGGCGATGACAAAGGCCGTGCGGTTCTGCATCAAGGTGTTGAGGGCGTCCTGAATTTGATGCTCGGTTTCTGAGTCCACGGAAGCGGTGGCCTCGTCGAGCAGAAGGATGGGTGCGTTCTTGAGGAGGGCGCGCGCAATCGAGAGGCGCTGCTTTTCACCCCCGGACAACTTCACGCCGCGTTCGCCGACATTGGTGTCGAGGCCGTCTGGCAGGTTTTTGACGAAGCTTGCGGCGTGAGCGGCTTCAAGGCTGGTCCACATTTGCTCCTCGGTGGCCTTGCGTTTCGCGAGTTGAAGGTTCTCACGGACCGTGCCGTTAAAAAGGAATGGCTCCTGGGTCACGTAGCCCAACTGTTCTCTTAGTGATGGCTTGGCGAGACCGGCGATATCGATGCCATCGATGGTGACGCGGCCATCCGTGACCTCGTAGAAGCGGTTGAGCAGCGAGAGCACCGTCGATTTACCCGCGCCTGTGGAGCCGACCAAGGCGATGGTCTGGCCGGGCTGCGCCTCGAGATCGACATGGGTGAGGGTAGGTTGCTTGCCGTAGGCAAAGCTCACATCCTCGAAGCGGACGTGGGCGTGGAGGGTTTCGGGGAGAGTGTCTCCATGGGCTGCATTCGCCTCGTTTTCTGAATCGATGATTTCGAAGACGCGATCGCCTGCTGCGCGCGAGGAAAAGATCATCTGGTTGAGTTGGCGCAGTTTGGCCACAGGCTCATAGAACAGCGAGAGTAGCAGGAAGAAGGAGAACAGTTCGCCACCGGTCATGTGGTCTTCGGGATTGGCTCCCGGAGCCATGCCGGCGATGACCTCCCGGCCGCCGAAGTAGAGTACCAGAGCGTAACCCAGCATGCCGGCGAAGGACATGGCTGGGTTGTAGACGGCCCACCATTTCATGAGATAGAGGGTGGCCTTGCGGATGCCGTCGGATAGTCGGTTGAAGTTACGGTGTTCCTCGCCTTCGGCGGCGTAGGACTTGATCTGACGGATGCCTGCGATGTTGTCGTGGAGCATCGAGTTGAGGGCCGAGGTGGCATTGCGCTCGGCCTTGTGGCGGTGGCGCGCATCCTTGGAGTAGATCCAGGCACCGGCGATCAGGATGGGAATGGGGAAAGTAGCGGCAAGGGCAACCTCCCAGTTGGTGAGATACATGAACAGCCCCACTGCCAGAAGCTGGATGGCGGCGACCAAGCCGAGCTCGATGCCGTCAATGAGCACTCGCTCCATCGAAGTCACGTCTTCGACCACGCGGGTCATGATATCTCCGGTGCGGCGGCTGTCGAACCAGGGCAAGGGCAAGCGCTGGATCTTGCGATAGAGGTCGGAGCGGATGTCGTAGATGACGTTTTGCTCGAAGTGGTTGTTGATGAAGATGCGAGCGCAGTTGAGGGCATCCTTGAGGAAGAAACTGCCGAGGCCGAGCGACACCCAGAACAGTAGCTGATTATGGCGCTCGGGGTTGGGAATGATGTCATCGATGATGAATCCAGCAATCGAGGGGAAGAAGATCACGGATACTGCCATCAGGGTTGCGCAGATGAACTGGCCCGTCGCCAAGCCGGGGTAACGGCGCAGGTAGGCAAAGACGCGGAAGACGGAGTTCATGATGATGGGAGGCGGGCGGGGCTGATTCCCGAGGCGGGTGGGAGTGAAGCCCAGGGTGGGCGATGAGGGCGGAACCATTGGCCCCGCTCGAACTTTATGCAAGAGGTCTATTTATTTTACTTATCTTAAGGGTTGAACTAGTTTGCTCGGGTGAAACGCCTGCTGCCTCATCTGCTCGTTCTGAGCCTGCTGCTGGTCTTGGCCCCGTCCTGTTCGAATCAGGTTTGGGCCAAGCATCGGGTGGTTTACAAATTCGACTACGGCAAGACGGCGCTGCTCAAGAATGGCAAAGCCTATGCACCACGCAACGCGCCCCCGGCGGTGCATCGCGCGATCGCCGCGGGCAACCGCCTTCAGGGCAAACCCTATAAATGGGGTGGGGGGCACCGCCGCCTCAACGACAGCGGCTACGATTGTTCCGGCGCGGTTTCTTATGTGCTGCGAGAGGCCGGGCTGCTGCGGGGACAGATGGTGTCTCAGGGTTTCTTCAAATACGGCCAGCCGGGTCATGGCGACTGGATCACGGTTTATGTGCGTAAAGGCCATGTCTTCATCGTGGTGGCTGGGTTGCGACTCGATACCGGAGGAGGAAGACGCACAGGGCCTCGCTGGAAGCCCGAGTCCCGCTCGGCCAAGGGCCACGCCATGCGCCATCCGCGCGGACTCTAGAAGCCATCTCATAAACCCTGCACGGTCTTGTTTGTATGTTTGAATCCAGTTTAAACCAGCGGCTACGCCGATTTTTTGTCGGCAAACCCTTCGGGCTCCGCGCCTCTTGCCATCAAGCTGCGTTGCGCCTCAGTCACTGGTCTCGACCAGCTCCCTCGTTGCGTCTTGCATGATGCGCAAGATTCGCAGGAGCGAGCCCGTCCAGGGTTTATGAGATAACTTCTAGGTCATGAACACGATCTGGAGCTGTCTGCTTGCGAAAGATGCCGCGGGGTCTCAGGGTATGCTTCATCGCTTCTTTGACCCCTTTGCCGCGCAGATGATTCAACGTTTTTTTCGCCTCGCTCCGCTTCTCCTGCTCGCCGGTCCGCTGGCCGCCGAGGAGAAATGGATTCCACTCTTCAATGGAGAAAACCTCGACGGCTGGACACCCAAGTTCGCGGACCATTTGGCCGGTGAAAATCCTCAGGACGTGTTCCGGGTCGAGGATGGCAAACTCAAGATCGCTTATGATAAGGCGGAGAAGTTCGAAGGTAGCTTCGGTCACCTCTTTTATAAGACCCCTTTCAGCCACTATCGCATCCGAGCTGAGTTCCGCTTCACGGGTGAGCAACTCGAGGGCGGCCCCGGCTGGGCCTTCCGCAACAACGGCCTGATGCTGCACTGCCCGCCACCTGAGCTGGTGCCTGTCGAACGCAAGTTTCCGCCTTCGATTGAAATGCAGGTTTGGGGCAACAAGCCTACATTGGGCGAGAAATTCGGCAACCGCCACATGGGCAATCTCTATACGCCCGGTACCAAGGTGCTGATCAAGGGTGAGGAGGTAGAGAACACCTCTTCCACTTCACCGCTCTTCTCCGGGCTCAATTGGGTGACCGTGGAGGCCGAAGTGAAGGGTGGCGAGGAGATCGCCCACTTCGTTAATGGTGAGGAAGTGCTGCGCTATCAGAAGCCGCAGTTCGATGATGGAAGCCCCTTGGCCAGCGGCTACATCGCCATTCAGGCTGAAACTCATCCCACCGAGTTTCGCAAGATCGAGATCCTCCCGCTCGAAGGCAATCAGTCAGTGCCCAACGGCATGACCTCACTCTTCAATGGCCGCAATCTCGATGGCTGGAAGGTGCATCCCGGCAGCGTTGGGCACTGGACGGTGATCGATCAGGTCATCGACTGCGACGGTCGCAGCGAAGCGCCCACCACCAACGACAAACAGCTCTGGACCGAGGAGAGCTACGGCGACTTCGAGTTGCACGTCGATTGGCGCATTAAAGAGACGCCTGGCATCTACAATTGCCCGACCATTCTCCCCGACGGCTCCTACAAGAAGGACGCCGAAGGCAACGTCATCACCACGCCCACCCCCAATGCAGATTCTGGCATCCTGCTGCGTGGGGAGCTCAAGAGCCAATGCAACATCTGGTGCTGGCCAGTGGGTTCAGGCGAAGTCTATGGCTATCGCCGCGACATGAAAATGCCGCCCGAAGTTCGTGCCGGTGTGACCCCCAACGCCCGCGCCGATCGGCCGGTGGGCGAGTGGAACCGCTTCATCATCCGCATGGTGGGAGACAAACTTACCGTCAATCTCAACGGCCAGACCATTATCGAGGAAGTTCCGCTGCCTGGAGTTCCTGCCGAGGGGCCGATTGGCTTGCAACACCACGGCAAGATCCTTGAGGATGGCTCCTACAACAACGCCGCGAGCCTCGTTCAATTCCGCAATCTTTATATCAAGAAGCTTTAACCCCCTCCGACCATGTCCGATTCAGTTGATTCCATCCTTCCAAGCCGCCGTAGCTTTCTTGCCACGACCGGTCTTGCCGCAGCCGCTGCGTCCCTTCCACAGATTGTGACCGCGCAAAAAGCTGAAGGCAAAAAACTGCGCATCGGCATCATCGGTTGCGGTGGCCGTGGCCGCGTGGTCGGCGACACCGCCATCAAGGATGGCCGTTACGAAATCGCAGCCGTTGCGGATTACTTCAAGGATGCTGCCGATAACTTGGGTGAGAAATTCAAGGTGCCTGCCAACCGCCGCTACAACGGCATCGACTGCTTCAAGAAGATGATCGAGGCCGGCGAGCTCGACATCTGCGCCGTCCTTTCTCCACCGTATTTCCACCCTGAGCAGGTCGAGGCCGCGGTCGAAGCTGGGCTGCACATCTGGTTGGCCAAGCCCATTGCGGTGGACGCTGTCGGTGTGGCCCGTATCGAAGCTGCGGCCAAAAAGGCAGCCTCCAAGTCGCGCTGTTTCCTCGTCGATTTCCAGACCCGCGCCTTTGAACATTACCACGAAGCTGCCCGCCGCGTTGCTGCTGGTGACATGGGTGTGCTCGGCTGGGGTGAGATTGAAGGAACCTGTCCGGCTTTCGATCTCAGGACGGAACAAAATGGTGGGGACTCCAAACTCAAGAATTGGCTGCAGTGGAAAGATCTCTGCGGTGAATCCATCATTGAGTTCAGCATTCACTCGATTGATCTCGCCAGCCTCATGATCGGTCGCAAGCCAATCTCCGCGAGTGGCTACAGTGGTCGCTTCCTGCTCGATCATCTTCCGGACGGTCGTAAGAGTGATGTCCGCGACCACTGGGTGATCACCTACGACTACGGTGAAGGCTGCAAAGTCATGTTCCGTGGCAAGCGCATCGATGGACACAACCTGCCCGATCACCACGGCCTCTACTGCAAGCTACACGGCACGCTCGGTAGTCTCGAGACTCACTACAACGGCCCGCTGATGCTTCGTGCCGACAACGGCAAGTCCTTCTACGGTGACCGTTACATGGTCAAGGAGATGGGAATGAAGAAGCCATTGCACAGCATCTACGTGCCCGGCATCGCCCGCAACCTCGAGACCTTCCACAAGAACATCACCGAAGGTGACTTCACCCAGGCTACTGTGGCTCCCAGCATCGACAGTCACTACCTGGCCCTCCTCGGCCGCGATGCCGGCTACGCCAATGGCAAGGTGGTGACTTGGGATGAAGCCGTCGCCAACAAGAAGGTGATGAGCTTCGATACGTCTGGTCTGAAGTCCTGATCAGACTTCATCCACGCACTCGCAAAGCGAGGCGAATACCCGGTCCGCTTCACTGAAGTCCAGGCAGGAGGTCACGCGGTTGGGCACGGCCCACACCGGCATGCCGGCCGCCTTGGCCGAGGTCACGCCGTTCATCGAATCTTCGATGACCAGGCAATCGGCGGGATCCAGTTCGAGACGTTTGGCGGCCTCCAGGTAGAGATCGGGCGCCGGCTTGATGCGCGGGGCATCCCCACGGCAGACCACGGTTTCGAATCGATCAGTGAGGCCGATGCGCTCCAGCCAACCATCGACCCAATGGTGCGATGAGCTGGAAACCACCGCTGAGGGAATCTGCTTCTCATCAAGGCGGTCGAGTAACTCGATCACGCCGCGCATGGCCTGCGAGCCTTCGAGTTCACTGACGATTTCCTTCTGACGACGGGTGTCGAGATCGTGCCAGTCGAAACTGTTGCCGGTGAGGTCCTCGAGATGGGTTTTGGGAGACCAGGTGTCGAAGTCCGAGCCGATGCAGCGAGTGTAGAGTTCGAGCGGTAGGTCGTGGCCATGGGCCTGGAAGGTGCGCAGCCAAGCCTGGTAGATGGCCCATTCGGTATCGACGACGATCCCGTCGAAATCAAAGAGTACAGCGCGAATGGGCATGCCCCTGCAATGGACCTGAACGGGCCGATTCGCAAGTTCTCAAATCAAGCCTCTGCCGAGAGGCTGGGGGGTGCATCACTGAGTTTCGGGCTCTTGGCCACCGCAATGCCTCCGCGTGCAACATGCAGCTCGTAGAGTTGTTTGATGAGGTGCTGCCAGGCGAAACTCATGGGAGGCATCAGGAAATAGACGCCGAAGCCGAGGGTCGGAATGAAAATGACCGCGCCGATGATTAGGAAGGCGATGCTCACCACGAACATGAACAAGGCGGACAGAATCATTTCCTTCCAGATTGTGGAGATGAAGTTTTTGACGAAGGAGAAATCAAAGGCGGAGCTGAATTCCTGAACCAAGGTGGCCTTCAATCTGAGTGGCACAAGGATCAGATTGAAGAGGATTCCAAGCAGTAGAGTGATGGGGATGAAGATGAGGAAGAGGATCGGGAAGGAGAGAATAGCCGCTTCCCCAGCGGTCTTGATCAGTGCCAGCATGCCCAGAACGACCACCATCATCAAAATCATCATGACAATCCCGAGGGCAATTCCGGCAACCAACTGCACCAGGAAGGGCCATAGACCTCGCATGAGGTATTTGGTGAAGCTGTCAAAGTCGAAGGCTGGCAATTTGACGGGATCCTTCTCATCTCCTTGAGCCCAGAGCTGGGTGATAATCCAGCCACTGAGGACTAGGGGGCCAATCAAAGGAATCAGGCAGCAAACTCCTCCAAGGAGTGTGTTCATGCCCCATTTCGGATGCTTGAAGTAGTCTTCAACCGATGCGCTGTAATTCATGCTCATGGCCAGTTAGGATCTTGTTGTCTAACGGCTTCATACAGCACGATGGCCACGGCCGTCGAGAGATTGAGGCTGCGGGTCCCTCCGGGAACCATGGGGATGCGTAGGGCCTGTTGGCCTTCGGCCTCGATCAGCTCCTTGGGAAGTCCGCTGGTCTCGCGACCGAAGACCAGATAGTCGCCGGGTTTGAAGTCTGCGGTCCAGGGAGACTCACTCGCCTTGGTGCTCAGAAACCAGAATTGGGCAGAGGGATCGGCCTTTGCGCGCAAAGCCTCGAGCGTTGGCCATGTTTCGAGTTTCACGTCCTTCCAGTAGTCGAGACCGGTGCGCTTGACGTGCTTATCCTCGAGCGAGAAGCCTAGCGGCTCAACCAGATGCAGCGTTGAGTCGGTGGCGAGCGCCAATCTGCCAGCGGCCCCGGCATTGTGCGGAATCTCGGGTTCGACCAGAACAATATGGAACATGAGCGAAGTCGGGTGCGGCTCAGGGCTCGGGCTCCGGCCGGCGTGCCAGGGTTAGCGAGAGGCCGAGCGCGCCAACAAAGAGCAGGTAGCAGGCGAGAAGCTCTAGATACCCCTTGCAGATTTCGGGGATGTTCTTGGAAAAGGCCGGCCCAAGTGCGGCCTTCCAGAAGTTCTCACTGCCGATGACGATGTTGAAAACATAGTTGATCATCAGGGCGGCCGCGATCAGGCCGCTGCCAGCATGGCGGCCGAGTTTGGCGATGAAGTCGATGGTGGTGCGGCGGTGACGGATGGCTGTGATCACGGCAACCAGTAGGATCCCGATGATCAGCCACTTTTCCGGAAAGGCCCAGCCGAGGATATCGGAGACGAAGTCCTCGATTTCACCGATCAGGGCCGCCACAAAGCCCAGACCGAGGATGCGGCTCATGGGTTGGTAACGGCCCGCATGAGCGCTGGCGCCAAACATCAGTACCGCGGATGCAGCCAAAAGGAGGGCTTGGATCATTTCCACCGTGCCCCGCTCAATGGGTACCGATGGCCGATTTGGAAGCCAGGCGGGGAGCAGGATGGCTCCGCAACCGGCCACAATTAGGAGGATGCGGATCAGGCTGCCGGAGATCGAAGGATTGCGGCGGCGGGTCTCGAAGTGCTTGACCATCCCCTGTTGCGTAGCAGGCCCAGACACGGTCGCGCAAGAGCAGGTTGGGGTCTGGCAAGAGAAAAAGGACAATCTACGCCACAAATGCACGAAACTTTCATCTTGCCCTTTGTCTAAGGATTTCGAGAGTTGGCGGATCACCAAGATTACTGACTCATGATGTCTAAAACAACCCGTCCCGTCTTCTCCGCTGTTCCCCTTGTTCTCCTGGCCCTTGCCTTCACCGCTCCCGAGCTGATGGCTCAGGGTGAAGAAGCCAAAGGTGGTCAGGAAAGTCTCCTTCAGCGCTGGGTGCTCGCCGGTGGCCAAACGATGATCTTCATCGGTGCCGCTGTGGTCGCCTTCATCGCCCTGACCGTTTACAACTCCCTGGCCCTCTCCAAAGCTAAGTTCAGCCCCGAGGATCTCAAGATGACCCTGCTGGACCACATGGCAAACTGCCGCGTGCGTTCTGCCATTGAGCTTGCCGCCACCCACCCCTCCTACCTGGGTCGCCTGGTTGCATACTCCTTCCCCAACATCGATGCTACCCAGCCCGAGACTCTCGGCCGCGACATGGTGGAAGACGCGATGGCTGACTTCACCATCAACGAAAACCGCAAGACCATGACCTGGATCAACTACATCTCGGTGATTGGCCAGACTGCTCCGATGCTCGGTCTGATGGGTACTGTGATCGGTATGGTGAGCGCGTTCGCCACCCTGAAGACCGCCGGTACACCCGACCCCGCCGTTCTTGCTGGTGACATCTCGGTTGCACTTTTGACCACCCTGTGGGGTCTGATTACCGCGGTGCCCTGTATTCTGACCTTCTACATCCTCAAGAACCGCTTCCAATCCATGGTTGCTGAGTGCGTGCACACCACTGAGGAGCTGCTGAATGCCGCCGTTGCCACTGTCAACGCCGACACTCTCTACGCCAAGATTCCCGAAGGCATTGCCGAATAAGGCCGGAAATGCTGGAAATCGTCCCTCGCGGGTGTATGCTGCCACATTGCACCCTGAGGGATGGTCCGGATGGATTTTCCGGGTGATTTCCTCAAGCCGCCGCCTGAATTTTTAAACCCACTGAATCATGCCTTCATCCAAACTCCGCAGATCAGCCTCCGGCAACGAGGACGAGTGCAAGTTGGACATGTCGCCGATGATCGACATGGTCTTCCTGCTTCTCATTTTCTTCATTGTGAACGCCACTGCGATCATCGTGAAAACCGACCCCGAGGTGAAGCCGCCGATCGCCAAGAACGCGCAGCTTCAGGAAAACAAGGAAGGCCGGATCGTGGTTAACGTCCGCAACAACGGCACCTACACCGCTGAGGACTTCACCATCTTGCCTGACGAGGGCGCCATTCAGGATTACGTGCAGAAAGCGCGTGACCGCATCGAGGCGCTCTCGATCACACCGCGACTCCACCTCCGTGGTGACAAGGAAGCGCTCTTCAAGCATGGCCGGACTGCCGTTCGCGCTGCTGCGGCAGCTGGAGTTAACCAAGTGCTGTTCGCGACCTTCATCCGTGACCCCGGATACTGAAACATTCATCTCATTCACCCACCATGGCACGCCACAAGAGACAACAGCTTGAGCCCGAAGAGGAGCCCGCATTGGACATCTCCTCACTGATTGACGTCTGTTTCCTGCTCCTCATCTACTTCCTGGTCACCTCGACCATTAAACCCCGCGAAAGTGACCTCGGCTTGCAACTGCCGGGTCCCGCATCCGAAACCAGCGATCCGCCGGAGATCGAGCCCATGCTGATCCATATTGAGGGTCAGGGCGCCATTTACACGGGTGCCGAGAAGAACCCCATGGATATGGATGAGTCCTCACGCGAGCTGCCGCTGCTGGATGCCGCATTGAAATTCTACAAGGATGGCGTGGATGCCGCCGGCGAGAAACCGCTGGTTCAGATCTACGCCACTGATGAAGCCATGCACCAGCGTGTCATCGACGTGCTGAACTCATTGGCCGGCGTCGGCATCAATTCGGTGACCTTCACCGATTTGACCGAGGCGGAATAAATAGACGGAAGCGACCATCGCCCTGATGCCCTCATCACCATGAGGCGCCTGTGGCGGGGCTGACGCCGCTAGCAACCCGAATCCATTCTGCTCATGCAGAGAATCCTCTCCGGAGGATCAGATAAATTACCAATCATGTCACAAAACCCGGCCGTCAGGCCAATAAGGATGAAGCCCTCGATCTTCATCCGCCCCGATTGAGGCATAAAAAACTCCCCAACGACACATGAAGCTCCGTTCATTCCATACTCTGATTCCAGCAGCCATCTGCCTGATTTCGCTGATGGCCACACCCCTCGCCAAGGCTCAGCGCGGTGTGCCTCAAGACCCCGAAGGTTTGCCTCTCGGCGAACTGGTCCAGCACAGCATCACCCTCATGCAGTTCAAGCAGTGGGATCGTGCGCTCAAATTCAGTGAACAGGCGATCAAGGACGAGGGCGATGGAGCCCTCGAACAGTGGGGCCCGCTCTTCGGCACCATCTACTACCGCAAGGGCCTGTGCGAAATGAAGCTCAAGAAGTATGGCGCTGCCGCCAGCTCCTTTGAGAAATGCTACCGCGACTTCCCCAACAAGAAGAACGCGATGAATGAGAACGAGTTCGAGAAGCGCGCTCTGTTCCATTGGGCCAAGGCCGAGATGGGTCAGGAGGAGTGGCAGAAGGCCCTCGATCTCTTCAAGAAGTTCCTCGCCGAGCGTGAGCATCCCCGCGACCGCTTCTCCCAGGGTGACTTCTTCATTAGCCGTGCCAAATGCTACTACAAGTTGCGCCAGGTGGCTCCCGGTAATCAGAGTTTCGAAAGCGCGCTGGAAAAGAAAATTGCCTATCGCGTTCCCGATGCTGCGATCCTCGACTGTTTCAGGGAAATGGTCGAAGCCGCCCTCGAAAAGGAGAACGAGCAGGCCATCGTCGATTTCATCAAGAAGAACCGCGGTTACATTATCACCTTCGATGATGAGATGTATCCCTTCAGTGGAGTCATTCTCAAGTTGGCCAACGATGCCCTCAAGGCCGACATGAAGCGTGCCGCAATCATGCTTTATCAGATGATGCCTGTTACTGAGGCCGCCATCGATCGCTCAAAGGATATTGTCAAGGCCATCGGTAGTTGGCCTGGGGCCCGTTCTTCTGTGAGCGGCGCCACTTATGAGAAAAAGATGATGGAGCAACGCGTTACCCGTCTTCAGCAGGAGATGGACAGCGACAAGTCGATTGAGATCATTCAACTCTCCGCACTCGCCTTCTTGCACGAGAAGGAAGGTAATGTCCGCGGTGCTCACGCTGCTTACCGCCAGCTTGAAGACTACTATGCCCACGCCGCCAAGCGTGAAGACAACCTCTTCAACATGGCTCGCACCGCATTCATGGTAGATGGTGGAGCCAACGCCCTGCCGGACGCCCAGAAGTTCCTCGCCGAATTCCCGGACTCCAAGCATGCCCCTGCGATCAAGCGCCTGATGTTCGCCAGCCTCTTTGCCGAGCAGCGCTACGAGGAGTGCATTGAGAGCGCCAGCCAGATGATCGACAAGCTGGCCAAGGGTACGCCTGATCACGATATCTGCCTGCACGTGCTCGGTGGTTCCCACTTCTATCTCGGCAATTACGAGACCGCTGCCCCTTTGCTTGAGCAGCACGTCACCGAGTATCCCAAGAGTGACACCAAGATCGCCGCAGCCTACTTCCACGCCGCCAACTACTACCGCCAGAACAACATCGAGAAGGCTGCCGAGCTGCTCGACAAGTTCATCGAGGCCTACGGCAACCCCAACGAGAATCCCTTCCTGCCCTTCGCTCTACTCGATCGCTCCACCGTTCACTACATGAACGAGGAAAACGAGAAGACCATTGAAGTGGCCTCCCGTCTGATCAAGGAATTCCCCGATCACAGTGTTGAGGATCAGGCCTACAACTTGCGTGGCAACGCACACCTTGGGCTGGAGGACAACGAAGCCGCCATGCGCGACTACAAGGTGGCGCTCGAAGTCGCCAACCGCTGGGATCACGAAGTGGTCGCCGCCGAAGCTCTGTTCTCCATCTCCGACCTGATGGTCACTGAAGGGGAAGCCATGAAGGGTGACGAAGGTGTGGCTCGCATCAAGGAGGCCATGCCCTACATTCAGCAGTTCTGGGACCGCTTCGGTGTGGATAACCCACTGCGCCGCCAGATGGCTGTGATGCAGATTCCTGTGTTTGTGGAGTTCGACCGCCTCGACGATGCGCTCAAGCAATTGCAGGTAATCATTGGTGAGCTCGCTGCTGCCGATGACATCGTCTTCATGGAGAAGACCATTCCTCATTATACCGAAGCCTACATGATGGCTCATGAGCCTAAGGAGCTGCAGGATCACTACCGTGCCTTCCCTGGTATCGATCTGAATATGAAGGCCGCCCGCGCCCTACTCGCTGTGGAAGTCATCCGCATCTTCGAGAAGGTTGCCAAGAAGGCTCCGGAAGGTGACGAGAAGCTCAAAGCACAGGCTGCCGTGAAGAACCTCTTCCGCGACCTCAAGAACGAGTTCGAGCTCAAGGAACTCGCCTCGAGTATTCTCATCAATATCGGCGACTACCTCCGCATGAACACCGCCGCACCGCGTGAGGCACTGCCTTTCTACACCGAAGTGCTGACTCGCGAAGACCAGCAGTATGAACTGGATGCCCTCAATGGCCGCGGCTTCATTTACGGTCTTTCACCGCTGCCGGGTGACCTCGACAAGGGACTCTCCGATTTCCGTCAGGTCGTCGAAAAAACCGAGGATGACAAGCTCAAGGAGGAAGCCCTCTACCACATCGTCCGACTGCTCGCCAACAAGAAGGAATGGGGTGAGGTCGAGACCAAGGCCAAGGAGTTCCTTGCTCCAGAAAACAAGTTCGCCAAGCTGCGCCGCGCTCAGGTCTTCTTGTTGCTCGGTAAGTCATACGAAGAGCGCAAGATGCTCGACGACGCCATCGGTATCTATGCCCGTGTGTGGGCGACCTTCACCGGCACCATCGCTGCCTCTGCACCCGCCATGGAGTCCTGGATGAAGATCCTATGGATGCGCAACAAGCAAGGTGACGAGCGCACCATGAGCGACCGCCAAGGTGCCTACGAAGGTGGCTGGAAATACATCGATCAAACCGCCCGCTTCAAAGACAAGATGACGGCTGATGACCTCGAGCTCTGGTTGGTGGTCGAGAAGCTGGTCCAACAGTACGAGGCCAACCCTGCGGTCAAGGCCAAGAAGCCCGGCGACGACGATTGATGCCGCCCGTCCCGCTCATTTTATCAACCCCTTTTGATACCTGACATGAAGACCCTGAAACTCACTCTTTTGCTTCCGATGCTTCTGCTGGCGCCCATCACGGGCCTGGCGCAGAATCCCAACGAGCCGCCACCACCGCCGCGAGGCATGATCGTATTTAAGCTTGAGGACGGCAAACTCGACGCCGAGCAGGTGTTCATCCTTGCGGTCACTCCGGCCAGCGTTGCCTACAAGTACAACGCTGGAGATGCCGAGCCCGAAGTGAAGAAGATGGCTGAAGTCGATACCGTCTTCCTCTACGATCCCGCTGACTATCTGACTGCTCTCGATCTGTTCGAAGGTCGCAAGTATGCCGAGGCCAAAGATGCTTTCGCCAAGGTTAAAGAGAAGTATGGCAAGCGCTACCCCGGAATCCCCAACAATCCGGGCACCATGGCTGCATTCTACGAGTTGGAATGCCTGCGCAAGCTCAGCGACCTTGAAGGTCTTCGTGTGGCTCTTCAGTCCTTCAAGAAGGACAACCTCACCCGTAAGGTGCCCCTCCAGCAACTTGAGATCTACGTGTTGTGGGATGCCATCCGTGCCAACCTCAACCAAGAGGCGGTTAAGATCGCCGAAGGCTATAAGGGTAAGCGCCTGCCGGGTCATCAACGTGCCCAGATCGCTTACTGCTATGGTCGTGCACTCGAAGGCCTCAATAAGCCGGCCAGCGAGATTCTGCTCGCCTACCAGACGGCTCTGACTGCAGATGCCGGTGCCTCCGAGGTGATCGCTCGTGACGCCGCCCTGCGCTCCCTGGAGATTCTCCACCAAGATGAGGAACTCAAGGAGGCCATCAAGACCTTCAAGGAGTCTGAAGGCAAGGAGCTCATCCGCGGCTTCACCAAAGCCATGGAAGCCGCCGGTCTATGCCAGATGTTCCAGATCCAACTCGGATCCGGCGAGCCTCTGCCCGCTAAGTATCGTTACTTCCTCGACTACACTCCTGAGAAGGTCCAAGCCCTCGCCGAAGGCGGTGGTGACGAAGACAAGCCCAAGGAGGATGATAAGAAAGAGGATGAGAAAAAGGACGGTGAGTAAGCCACCTCATCCAAGATTTCCCAAGCCACTGGAGTGTTCTCCAGTGGCTTTTTTGTGTCTAGCTCGTGTAAGGCGTGCTAGAATAGCCTGCTCCTATCGCGATGAAATCCATTGTTCCGCTGCTGCTGCTGTTGTCTCTGGCTCCCACCATGGTCCCAGCTCAGCATGAGGTTCCTTTGCCGAGGGGTATGGTCGTCCTGAAGTTGGAGGATGGCAGACTCGATGCGCAAGAGGTCTATTTGCTGGCAGTGACGCCCACACAAATCGCCTACAAAGTAAGGCCGTGGAATGCAGATCCTATGGTTCTTAAGATGGATGAGGTCGACTCCCTCTTCCTCTATAATCCAGCGGACTATCTTGAGGCCCTCGATCTCTTCGAAGGCCGCGAATATGAGAAGGCTCGCCGGGCCTTCATTCGGGTGAAGGAGAAGTATGGCAAACGCTTTCCGGGAATTCCCAACAACCCGGGGTTAATGGCTGGTTTTTACGAGCTCGAATGCCTGCGCAAGCTAAACGACTTGGAAGGGCTACGCATTGCCCGTCATGACTTCAAATCGGAGAACCTGACCCATGAAGTCGCCTTGCAGCAGCTGAAACTCTACGACCTGTGGGATGCCATCCGTGGCATGCGCAACCGGGAAGCATTGACCCTTGTGGCGAGTTATGCCGGCGTGCGACTAGCCGGTGAGCTGCGCGCCCAGATCGCCTACTGCAAAGGCCGGGCGATGGAGGAGCTCAATCATTCCGATCATGACATCCTTATGGCCTACCAAACCGCCATCACTGCCGATGGAGGCGCATCGGAGGTTATCACCCGTGATGCCATGCTGCGTTCGTTGGAGATCCTTCACAACGATCGAGAAGTGAGGCTGGCGATGCGCGCCTTCGAGATGGGAGAAAAGATCCGGGGCCTTACCAAGGCCATGGAGGCAGCCGGCCTCTGCAGCATGTATCTGTTGCAGTTTGGTGATGAAGAGCCCCTGCCGGCCAAGTATCGCCATTTCCTCAAGTTCACACCCGAAAAGGTACAGGAGCATTTCGAGGCGCTTCAGGCTGCCGAGTGATCAGCCGTCGAGTTTTTCCTCGATCCATTCCTGCGTCTTCTTGCGGTAGTCAGCCCAGTCTAGAAACAGGCAGTCACCGTGGCCACCGCCCTCAACTTTGAAGAAGGTCTTGGGCTTGGCAGCCGCCTCGAAAAGTTTCTGAGACTGGGCGAAGGGCACCACCGGATCATCCGTGCCATGGATGACCAATAACGGCGTTGGGCTTACCTTGGCCACCTGATCCACTGGCGAGAGGTCGTCGGTCACCATCCGACTGGCCAATCGTCCACCCATGATCAGCGCCATCTCACGGTAGGAGGCGAAGGTTGATTCGGTGATGGCCATTTTCAGATTCGGAGTCTTGCCGCCGGCGATGGCGGCGAGAGATTTTGCCCCACCAAGACTGAAGCCATAGGAAATGACCGGCCTCTTCGCGGCTTCTGGGAGATTGCCGGCAAATTCCAGAGCTGCACGGGCGTCTTCCACCATGCCAGGGCGGTTGGTCTTGCCCTGGGACTTTCCATAGCCCCGGTAGTCGTAGATCAAGACATCGTAGCCAGCCTTGGCCAGCCACATGATGAATCCCAAATGGTGGCCCATCGATCCGGCTGTGCCGTGAGAGTAGACCACGGTGGCCTTGGCGGGGCCCGGTTTGGCTTCGATCCACCAGGCATCGAGTTTGGTGCCGTCCTTGGAGATGATTTCCTTGCTCTTGAATTTGTAGCCCCATTTGCCCGGATTGTCGGGCTCGTCATAGGTTGGCAGGTAGAAGAGCTTATTGGCCAAGGGTTGGGGAGCCGCCACCGGGTTGCCGTCTTTGTCGGGGGGCTTCACCGTGGGAAATTCCTCTGCCGTGACCTGTGTGCAGGTCATCCAGCCCGCCATAAGAATGGCGTATGACTTGAGGGTTTTCATGTGGAGGTCAGACGACCTCAGCGCGGCATCATGTAGCCGAGCAGGGTCGCAAGTTTGTCGCGCATTTGGGCGCGGGTGACGATGGAGTCGATCAGGCCGTGCTCGAGCATGAACTCGGCGGTCTGGAAGCCGGGAGGAAGATTCTGGTGGGTGGTCTCCTTGACCACACGCGGACCGGCAAAGCCGATCATGCACTTGGGTTCGGCGAGGTTGATGTCACCGATGGTGGCGTAGGAAGCGGTGACACCACCGGTAGTCGGATGGGTCATGACTGAGATGTAGGGCAGTTTGGCTTCAGAGAGTCGGGCGAGGGCGCCACAGACTTTGGCCATCTGCATCAGCGAGAGCATGCCTTCCTGCATGCGTGCACCGGATGATGCCGAGAT
>CAZIPY010000339.1:0-2706 GCA_964541125.1 uncultured Luteolibacter sp.
GAGTTTTTGCGCGCCTTCGGGCAGTTTGATGTCCACGCCGCAGGCGGATGCCAGGGTCGGGAAGAGGTCGATGGCGGCAACCATGGCATCGCTGTCCTTGCCCGCCGCAATCTTGCCGGGATAGCGGATGATGAGGGGCACGCGGGTGCCGCCCTCCATCGACTGCCATTTGTGCCCGGTATACGGGGGCACATCATTGGGTCCGGCCTGACCCTGCTGGCGGCCGTTGTCCGAGGTGAAGATGACGATGGTGTTGTCTTCCTTGCCGGCCTTCTTGAGGGCATCGAGGATGTGGCCAATGCGGGCGTCGAGTTCCTCGACCACCTTGGTGTATTTGACGGTGATCTTGGACTTGGGCTCGGCCTTCCAATCGGGATGCGGGTCGACGGGGAAGTGGGGCGCGCTCCAGGGCACATAGAGGAAGAAGGGCTTGTCGCTCTTCTCGTTGATCACGCGAATGACTTCCTCGGCAAAGGTTTCGGTGAGCAGGGCGTTGTCCCACTTCTCCTGGATCAGCTTGCCGTCGCGGAACATGTCGCGGTTCTGGTTATTGGACATGCGGATGTAGTAGGCGGACTCGAAGCCCTGGTCTTCCGGAGCCATGCCTTGGACGCCCAAGTGCCACTTGCCCGAGATGGCGGTGCGGTAGCCGGAGTCGCGGAAGGCCTCGGCGATGGTGTGCACCTTGGAGTTCATGCCCGACTTGCCGGGGAAGCCATAACCGAGCACGCCCCAGCGCCAGCCGAGTCGCGCAGGGTAGGAGCCCGAGAGCAGCGCCATGCGGGAGGGCGAGCAGACCGGGTTGCCGGCGTAGTAGCTTTTCAGTTTAAGGCCTTCCTTGGCCATGGCATCAAGGCGAGGCGTCTTGATCCGGGTGCTGCCGTAGCAAGAGAGGTCCTCGTTGGCCAAGTCATCGGCCATCATCAGGATGACGTTCGGACGATCTTGGGCGTGCGAAGAGAAGAGCAGCGCAATGGCAGAGAGCAAGGTGATGAATAGATGGCGTAGCATGATCGGGTAGAGGGATACGGGCACGGGTGTCGCACTTCTTCAGCTGATCGTCAACGAGGTCCGGCTTGTTGGCTCGCTTTCAAGCTGCCAGGCTGCCTGAGAACCTGACCCAAAAGATACCAGCTGAGACAGGTATGGGATGGAAGACTTACCCTCAGATGTGTTTATCTCTCCATCGGTAGCTGACCACTTCTGTCTGCTCCTTTGGTTGATCCAACCCAAATCCCTCATGAATTACCCATCTTTTCGTCTCTTGCTCGGCATATGCCTTCTTCTTGTTCTCTCGCCGGGACTTCTGGCAGCCGAACTCGGCTTCAGCCGTCACTATAGCGATGGCATGGTCATTCAGCGCGACAAGCCGGTGACCATCCGTGGCTTCGCCGACAAGGGGGCAACGGTCACGGTTACCTTTGCCGGGCAGAGCAAGCAGACCAAAGCTGACGGTAATGGGGTGTGGAAGGTTGATTTGGATGCGATGCCTGCCAATGCCGCAGGCGCCCAGTTGATGGCCAGCTCGGGCGGCAAACAGGTAAAGCTAGGAGATGTGGTGGTGGGTGACGTCTTTCTGTTTGCGAGGCAGAGCACCATTGATGTCAGTTTGGGTCGTGATGAGGCCGGAAAGAAAGCAGCGGCTGACCTGCCCTCGGTGCGGGTGATGATGGTCAAGACCATCCCCGCGACCGAGCCTCAGAACAACCTCGCCGCTGAGGCCACCAGTGGGTGGACGACTCTCGACAAGCAGGCCGCCCTGCAGATGAATGCCGCGGCTTATCATGTGGCTGCGGGCCTTTCCAAAGAAGTCGACGTGCCCATCGGCATCATCGATCTGAATTTGGGTTATCACTATCCGATTGCCTGGCTCGGCCGTGATTCTCTAGCGGAGACGGAATCCATTTACGGGAAGAAGGCTTCGACGGTGGATGGAATGATCGCATCGATGGAAAAGGCACTGGCTGAGTATGAGAACGAGGCCAAACGCAAGGAGATGGAAGAAAAGCGGACCGTTCCGCTGGCGCATCCTAGTGAGGATCCCCGATTCCCCTCTGCTGGCTACAACGGCGTCCTGCACCCCATGCGGGATTTGACTCTCAAGGGGCTGCTGCTGCAATTGGGCAATGACTACCCCTACACCGCCTATCAGGACATTGAGCGTGCTGGCAAGGTGACGAGCCGGCCGCACCTAGGCCTAGCCTACTTGGATGCTTACGAGCAGCGCAAAGCCAGCATCAAGCTAGACCCTATCACCGTGCCCAGACTTCCTCGCGTGTGGCGCAGCTATTTTGGCGATGAGGCTCTGCCAGTCGGCTGGGTGACGCCTCCTGGTTCCGACCTGGTGACCATGGGCCGACACCACTATGAGACCCGTGAGCTGCAACGCCGAACCGCCGACAAGGAAGATGGGGTGGAGTTGATCCTGGCGGGCGCCGAGCATGTGCCCTTCAGTGCACAGCCAGCTGATGAAGCTTTGTTGGGCAAGCGTTGCCTGGCGTGGCTGAAGGGTGCCGTATACGCGAAGCAGGGCGTGGTGTCCACTGGTCCTCAATTCGAGCGCGCGACCATGAACTACGCGACCGCTCAGATCTTCTTCAAGCCGGGCACCGCCAAGGGCTTAAAGGCTGAAGGCGACGCTTTGGATTATTTCGAAGCGGCTGGCAGCGACATGGAATTCTCTCCAGCCAAGGCGAAGATTGATGG
>CAZIPY010000340.1:0-3038 GCA_964541125.1 uncultured Luteolibacter sp.
CTGATGTCGCTCCCTACGTGCATGCCTTCTACAATCAGGAAGCAACTCTGCTGCACGAAGAGTTGGCTCTTCTTCGGGGAACTGACTTCCGTAAGTCCTACCCGAGCATCAACCGTCTCGCCTGGAACTACGTGAAGGGTCTTGGTGAAGCGGCTTACAACAAGAATTACAACATCCAGGACATCAACGAGGACGGCATCATCAATGAGTTTGATGCCGCCGAAATGTATCCGCAAGGACATGGTGATGCATACGGGCACTCCCTTTCCGCTCTCAAGATGTCGTATGAACTTCTGCGGAGCAGCCTCTTTAATTGGGAGGCGCGGCCCGAGCTCTACTCGCTTCTCGATAACGTCATCGAAGCCGACTATCTCGACGAATTGCGTTTCTCCAAGATCGCGGCTGAGAGAGCGCGCACCGCGTCGCAGATTGTCGAAGCCACCTACTCGCTCGAGTATACCGAGGATCCCGATGCCCAATGGCAGGGCTACAATGATTCCGATTCTGCACGTGCGTGGGGCGTCTCCGAGTGGGCCCGTCGCGGAGGCCACGGAGCCTACTTTGACTGGCTGGCCGGGAATGCCATGCTGCCGACCGATGCCGACGATCTCGCTGGTGAGGGTGAGACTCCGGAGAACCTCGAGCAACTCGACCGCAACGTCACGCGCTTGCAACTTGGCGAGATCGCCACTGCCAAGAGCAGCATCCAGGCTCAGCTCGACCAAGCCAACCACGGTGGCAACCCACTTGGGTTCAGCGCCGATGCCATCTCGTTTGACATCAACCCGGTCCGCTATGAGCAGTCCGCCGAGACGCCCTTCCAGGAAGGACACTTCTTGCAGTCTTATCGCAGAGCCATCAGCTCCGCTGAGAATGCCCTCTCGGCCCTCAACCTTGCGACCCAGGAAAACCGCAAAATCCAACGTGTCTCCAATGACACCCGCGATCTCCAGGTGAAAGCCCTTTATCAAGACATCACCTTCCGCAACGAGTTGATCGATATCTTTGGCCAGCCCTACTCCGAGCTGATCGGGCCCGGCGGCATCTATGAGGAAGGATACATCGGCCCGGATGTCCTTCTCTACAACTACATTGATCGAACCAACACCGATGACCTCAGAATTGGACAACCCACGCTGTGGACCAACTCGGTCCGGGAGCTCAACGATCAGGCCACCAACTTCGAAAAGAAGGTGAATTGGGATCACTGGAATATCTTCCCCGGCACCTTCGTAAACGAACGGGTTGAAGATATCTTCAGCGAATACTACATCAACAAGGACCCAGAACCGGCCCTCACCTCAGTGACCCTTCCGGTCCAACAGGAGGCCAGTGATTGGGCTTTCGTGGCAGACCCAAGCTGGGGCCAGCGTCTCGCACCGGGCAAGTTGCAGATTGAACTGGAAAAGATGCTGGAGGCCGAAGTGCGGCTTGAGCGGGCCATCGCCCGATACCAGGCCAACATCGAGGATGCTGTCATCGTCGGGGAGAAGCTGGAGGACTTCATGAACACCCAGACTTTCCGGCGGAGAACACGAGACCAAGCCTACTACACCAGCCTCGGTTTGACTGTGATCCAGAAGCTTGCCGCCGGCAAGAAAGCCGCTTCCGAAATTGCCTACAACCGCGCTCAGGATCTTGAGGTCGCGGTGGGCGGTGCGGCGCCAACCTCGGCAGGGTTCTCGATCGACATTGGCGCACCGGTGAGGGCCAGCGTCAGCAGCACGGCCATCGTTGCCAAGTCGGGCTTCGAGATCACCAACAAGATCGCCTCCTTGCTGGCGTTTGCGACTGAGGAGGCGAAAAATGCCTTGGTCTCCTACTCCGAGCAACGGCTGATCATCCTCGACGAATACCTGAAGTTCCAAGGCGTGGTGGCCGAGCTGGGGCAGGCCCGGAATCAAGAGCGGGTCTTGGCACTTGAGATCTCGTCCGAGATTCAGGCACTCCAGATTGCGATCGAGAAATATCGCTCCACCCTCGCCGAAGGATTCCGCCTCCTCAATGAGCGCGAGACCTTCAACGAAGTCCTGGCTGCTTCCGCCCAGCGAAATCGATACAGTGACATGCTCTTCCGCATCTCCCGTAACGAAGCAGTCTCGAAGTATCGCAGTGCATTCCAACATACCCAGCGATACGCCTGGCTCGCGGCCAAGGCCTATGACTACGAGCTCGGGTTCAGTGAAGGTCACCCTTACGCCGCGACCACCGCGCTCGAACAAATCCAGGCGTCCCGGCATCTCGGCCAGTGGGAAGAAGGAGGCCCCATGATCGGTCAGGGCGGTCTCGCCGAAGTGCTGGCCCAGTTGCGGGACAACTTCCTCGCTCTCTCCGGACAGCTTGGCTTGAACCAGCCCGAGCAGGAACTGGGAACCCTCTCGATGCGCCGCGAACTGTTCCGCGTTGGAGAAGGCACCGCCACCGAGGATCTCTTCTGGAAGGAGGAGCTGCTCAACTGCTGGAAGAAGGACCTTTGGGACGTTCCTGAATTCGTGGAGATGTGCCGCCCCTTTGCCGATCCCGAAGATGGTCCGCAACCGGGACTCGTCATCGAGTTCAGCTCCCTTATCGAAAACGGGAAAAACTTCTTCGGTCACGAGCTGCGCGAGGGCGACCATGCCTACAGCACGGCCAGATTGGGAACCCGGATCTTCTCGGCCAGCGTCATCTTCGACAACTATCTCGAGAGCGAGCTGACTTCCTCACCACGGGTCTACCTCATTCCGGCCGGTGCGGACGTGATGAGAACAGCGAATGGCACCAGCCAGGATGACCTCCGTGTTTGGAACGTGGTGGAAGAGCGCATTCCCGCTCCTTTCCTCATCAACGAGCAGAACCTGGTCGATCCGGAATTCAATATCTTCACCGACAGCCTCGACGGGGCCTTCGGTGATGAAATCCGGCGCTTCCCGGACATGCGGGCCTACCCATCCGCTGACCTGATCGAGCAGCCGTCCAATGGCGACATCGTGGGTGACAACCGCCTGATCGGACGTTCCATCGCCAACACGAGATGGCTTCTCATCATCCCCGGCGCG
>CAZIPY010000341.1:0-11345 GCA_964541125.1 uncultured Luteolibacter sp.
GAAGCCGAAGCGCAGACTGCGAGTGATGGTTTCGAGCATGCCGAGCTCACCCGGTGGATTGCGCCAAGGATTGCCCCACTTGGCGGCGAAGGCTCCGAACAACACCCAGTAGACCGATAGATAAGCGGGGATGAGCAGGGCCGCGATGGGCGCGACGATGCCGAACCACCAGAATTGAATGCTGCAACTGACCAGACCGGCAACGCCACCGTAAAAGGCTCCCTTCCAGCCAAGTCGCGGGCCTTCGAGTTTCCACAGCACACAGAGCATGGGAATGAAGGCCAGCCAGACAAGGCTGCCGAAGTCGAAGGGCGGGAAGCACAGCGCCACGAGCACGCCGCTGCTCGCGCAGACGCCCATGCGGGTCCACACACGGCGGTCCTTGATCGCTTGGCCGAGTGCCGCACGCATGGTTCGCAATTTGCCCATCGGATGAAGCTTCGTGCGCAGACCGGTCGGGGTCAATCCTCGGGCAACACCATGGCGATGACCGGCTCCTTGCTGAGAACCTCTTCGGCGACCTTGGCCACCTCTGTGGGTTGGAGTTCGGAGTAGATGCCATCGAGTTGGCGGTGGCTGTCAGCGGCGTGACCAAACAGCAGGTCGAGGGCGGTGACTCTGGCGGTGGCCGCTAGCGATTGCTGTTGGATGGCGAGGCCACTCAGCGCGGTGGCACGGACGCGCTCGAAGGCATCCGCCGGAATGCCGTGTTCGGCGATTTTGGCGATCTCCTTGAGCATCTCTTCACGGGCTTGCTCGGCGGATTCCGGGGAGGTCGCGAGGTAGAAACTGAAAAGGCCGCTGTCGTAACCCATAAATTGGGTGGCCCCCACTTGGTAGGCCAGACCGAGCTCCTCTCGGATCCGGCCGAATAAGGGGCCGGCCATGTCGGAGGCATACTCTTGCAGGAAGGCCAGGGCGTGGCGGTTGTGATCGCTGGCGCCACAGCCCTCGAAGCCGATGGCGAGCACGGCCTGTTTCTTGGGCAGGCGCAGGGTGACTTCCTGATCGGGCTGGAAGGTCTGGCCCGGTGGCTTCCAAGCCTTGCCCGGATGAAGCGGGGCGAAGCGCTTCTCCAGCTCCTCGAGCATGGCCTCCGGCTCGAAATCGCCGGCGACCACCAGGCTGAGGTTCTTGCCGACCACTTGGCGGCGGTGATGATCGAGTAGGGCGGGGCGGTGGAGGGCCTCCAAACTGGACTCGGAGCCCAGTGCCTCCAGTCCATAACCGACCGATTGGTATGCATGGCTCTTGAGGGCTTGCATCCCGAGGTGAAGTGGCTCCTGTCGACTCTCTTCTAGGGCGGCGAGCTGGCTGGCTTTCTCGCGTTTGAGGGTGACTTCATCCAAACGGGGGGCAATGGCCACCTCGGCCAGAACTTTGGCAACGGTGGAATGGTCCTCAGCCAGTCCTGTGGCATGAAGGAGAAGAGCATTGTTGCCAGAAGCGGCACCGATGGAGGCGCCAAGGCTTTCCAGCTCGCGGGCGATCTCCTCACCGCTCTGCTGTTCGGTGCCCTTGGGTAGCGTGGCGGCGAGCAGGCGATTGATGCCCTGGGTCTCGGCCGTCTCCGAGGTCAGGCCGGCTCGAGCAGCCACCTGAAATTGGACCAGAGGCACCCGGTGGTCGGGGATGAGGGCAACCTTCAGACCGTTGCTGAGGGTGTGGCTCTGGATAGCTTCGCGTTGACGGCTCTTGGCCTGGCTGCGCTCCGGAACTGGGGCGTCCACTGGGTCGAGGACCGTGAGGTTGAGTCCCTGTCCAGTGAGCTGGGCGGCTGCTTCCACCACTTGCTCGGGAGTCACCCGATCGAGGCTCTTGAGGTAGTGGCGGGTGAAGTTGAGATCGCGGGCTTCATGCCAATTGGAGGCGAGGTCAGTGGCCCTGCCCGACGCGCTCATGAGGCTGCGGAACTGACTGGCTGCGATCTGCCTACGGGCCTTGCTGATATCAGAAACCAAATGGTCGGTATTTATCGATCTGAGGACGTCCTTTACGCCTGCGATCAGCTCGTCTACCTGCTCTGTGCGGCATTCCGCAGTGATCCCGAAGATGCCATCCATGCCGGCAAAGCTCCATTGGTAGGCCGAAATTTCGAGGGCCAGTGACTGCTTCTCGCGTAGGGCCTGGTAAAGGCGGGAGGAGCGTCCACGGCCAAGTACGGAGGCCAGGATTTCGTAGGCCGGAGACATGGGGTGGCTGAGAGCCGGGCTGCGCCAGCAAAGCGAGACCCGGCTGGCTGGAATGGCAAAGCGGTCCCTTGCGAATCGGGGGCCGAGCTGGGCCGGGTCGCTGGTCACTAGGGGCTCGACGCCCCCGCCAGAATGGCAGTCGGCGGTGAGTTCCTCGAGTTGGCCACGGACCGTGTCGGAATCGAAGTCGCCCGAGATCACCAGAAAGCTGCGGTCGGTGGTGTAGCGCTGCCGGTGATAGGCAACGAGATCCTCGTAGGAGATGGCGTCGAAGAGGTGGCGGTGGCCAATGACTGGGTGCCTGCGGGGATCCTGCTGGAAGACCGTGGAGAGCATCATCTTCATGGCCCGGTCGTCGGGGTCGTCTAGGCCCATGTCGATCTCACGGCGGATGACGTCCTTCTCGCGCTCGAATTCATCCTGGGGAAGGGTGGGGTGGTAGACCAGGCCGGTGAGGCACTTGAGGAATTCCGGCAGGGATTTGGAGGGGCCGTCGATGTAGTAGACGGTGCGGCCGAAGGTGGTGTAGGCGTTCCAGTGGCCGCCTGCCCCCTGGACTGCCTGAGCCAGCTCCTCGCTGCTGTAGTCGCGAGTACCCTTGAAGACCATGTGCTCGAGGAAGTGGGAGATGCCGGCGCCGAGGTGCTGGTCCTCGTGGATGCTGCCAGTCTCCACCCATACCTGTGCACTGACTACCGGCACGGTAGCGTCCGGATCGAGGATCACCGTCAGCCCATTGGGCAGGGTTTCGACGGTGGCGGCAGTGATGGGGTATTCCATGGAGGAGATGCATCGTTGCCTCGATGTCTCTGACGGTCAACCCGACATCGATAGACAAGGCTGAATATCCATGGCGCTCAATCGGTATGAACGGCAAACTCCGCAAACGCCTCATCGATGGAATCACCGTCATCAGCAACCCGCTTCTCATGGTCGCTGTCGTGGCTCTGATGCTACTCGGTGGATGGTTGGCCATGGATGAGTTGACACCGATGCTGTGGGTCATCGCCGGGGCCTATTTCCTTCTCGCCTTGATTGGTGGGCAGTTGGCCAAAGGGTCGGCCGGCCACTCTCCGGATTGATCCTGCCTTTTATCTCGCGTTTCACACGGTATGGTTTGAGATGAGGATCCATGAAGCTCCTCCTCCCGATGCTGGTTTGTATGCTGGCCAGCTGCTGCCCCTTCTCGCTCTTCTCGGACAAGCGGCCGGGCTCCGAGCCGAACGTCAACAAGCTCTGTGCGCCCATCTTGCTCAAGTTGGATCCGGGTAGTGATCTACGGTTAGACGGTCAGCTCAAGGTCATGGGAAACTGGGCCTTCTTCCTAGGAGATACGGTCAATAAGAAGGGTGAAGCCATGATGCTGCGTGGAGCACTTTCCAGTGATTCGGTGGTGCTGTTCCGCAAGCTGGAAGGCAAATGGCTGGTGGTGGAACACGGCATCGGCATTACCGACGCGTACTACTTTGGCTGGTATCAGGAACACGACATCCCCGAGGGCTTGCTAGAGCTCTGACCCAGAGATCTTTACATCCGTCTTACACACAGCTTGTAAGGCGGCGCCACAATCACAGCATGAGAAGTCTGTTCTTTATGTTTTGGCTGGGTATGGCCGCAATGGGTTTGGCGAAGGAGGAAGCCGCGTTATGGCATGACGGCCGGATTACACCCGAACAACCCTTCAAGGCCGAGGTGATCGGTGTCATTCCCGGTTGGGGCGGAGATACCGTGATCCTCAAAGAGATTGGCGAGGGCGGCAAATACTGCATGGCGCATTTGGTCATGCATCATTTCGTCTATCGGGTGATTTCTGAAAAAGAATTGGAGGATGTTAAAGCCATCGGGCATGCGACCTTCATCTCTCCAGGTGTGGAAGTGCAACGCTTCTCATGGAGTATGGGCGTTCATGAGTTGGGGCGTCGCTTTGGGGAAAAGGATTTTGTGAAGCAGTGGTATGCAAAGTCTGCGCCCGCGCGGGTGGTTCTGCCTGAGTGAAGTGATTCGAGGATCGACCCGGGTGAGGTAAGCATTGAAGGATGGAGGTGATGAAGCCCGTCACCGTTTACTACCTCGAGATGCTCGATCGTTCGGCGTTGCAGCCGGGTGCTGCTGTCGAGGGTTTCGAGCTGGAGCGTGTGGCGCCGGCCGATGCGGCACTCAACCGCCGCTTCTATGAACAGGTGGGAGCTGATTGGAACTGGATCGATCGTCTAGCGTGGTCGGATGTCGACTGGCAGACTCACGTCGAACGCGAGGAGCTGAGCACCTGGTTGGCCACCCATGAAGGCGAGGAGGTTGGTTATGTGGAATTGGAGCAACAGCCCGAGGGCGACGTGCAGATTGGGTACTTCGGACTGCTGTCGGACCATTACGGCAAGGGGCTCGGTGGGGCCATGCTGACTAGGATTGTCGAAACCGCTTGGGATTTGGAAGGGACACAGCGGGTTTGGGTGCACACCTGCACCGATGATCACGAAGCCGCTCTCGCCAATTACAAGAAGCGAGGTTTCGTTGTCTATGAGACGAAAAATCCACAGGACGTGGATTGATCTGGGTGTAGACATCCGTATCTTGAGGACAATGAAAGCAATTCTCTCCCTGCTCACCCTGGCTCTCCTAATGCCCGCTCAAGCCGAAGAAGGCTGGGTGGAAATCTTCAATGGCAAGGACCTCACCGGCTGGACCCAGCGCAACGGCACCGCCACTTACGAAGTGAAGGACGGCGCCATTGTTGGCACTACTGCTGACGGTAGCCCCAACAGCTTTCTCTGCTCGGACAAGGAGTACGGCGACTTCGAGCTGACCTTCGAAGTGAAAGTGCACGAGCGTCTCAACTCTGGCTGTCAGATCCGCTCCAGAACTCACAAGACTCCCACCGGTCGCGTCAACGGACCGCAGGTGGAGATTGAGGCCAGTGGCGCCAAGGGTGCTGAAGCTGGCTACATTTACGGTGAGGCCTTGAGCACCGGCTGGCTGACGCCCAAATCCAAACTCAAGAAGCACAAGCACTTCAAGGATGGTGAATGGAACAGCTACCGCATTGTCGCCAAGGGTGCGCGCATTCAGGTCTGGATCAACGGAGAGCCAATCTCCGACCTCACCGATGAGAAGCGCTTTGAGTCCCATCCGAAAGGGTTCATTGGCCTGCAGGTGCACAGCATCGGTCGCGGTCAGGGTCCTTGGACCGTGGCCTGGAAGAATATCAAGATTAAGGAGCTCTAAGTTCCAACTCCTCTCCTCATGAAACGCATCGCCGCCCTCCTTCTGCTGTCATCGCTTTGCACGATGGCGGATGCCCCCAAACGCTCCGGTCACGCCACAGCGCAGTGGCTGGTGGTGGGTGGACCAGTCATCACAGTCGAGAACCGTGCCACCTTCCATACCGTGGTTCGACTGGTGATCGACGACCCCTGGCACGTCTATTGGTACAATCCAGGCGAAGCGGGTATGGAGACCTCGGTTGAGCTGAAGTTGCCCGAGGGGTGGAAGGGAAGTGGCCTCATGCATCCCGTTCCCAAACGATTCAAAACCGGTGGACTGCATGGCTTCGGTCACGAAGGGACTGTCGATTATCGTCTGACTCTGTTGGCACCTGAAAACTTCAAGGGTGATGCTGAGCTGCAGGCGACGGTGTCCTGGCTGAGTTGCAATGACGATGCCTGCATCCCTGGTGAGATGATGCTTAAACTGAAGGTGGAGCAGGGTAAGGTGGTCGGCCCCAAGGTCGATCGAGAGGTCCATCGCCGAGAGTCTCCCAAGTATCCTGTCCTTGTCACCATGATGCAGCAGAAAGATGGTGTGGAGCTCGACTTCAAAGATGGTGGCAAGCATTGGGAACTCACAATCAAGAGGCCTGATCAGATGGGCCTTGATCCTGACAAGACTGAGGTCTTCGTGGAGACCCAGGAGTTGGTGCCTGCCTCTGCCGATGTGAAATTCAAGGAGCAGGGTGAGCTTTGGGTTGCTCAGTTTCCCAAGGGTGAGTTCGCTCCACAAAAGCCGGATCGCTGTGCCGTCGTGTTGGCGCAGAAAGGCAAGCAGGCGCAGAGGTTGCTGTGGATGCCGGGTCTCTTGAAGCCTTGAGGATCAAGGGCTCGAGCTTAATGCCTGAATAATACCAACCGGTATGCATCACCGGGTTTCGATCACCTCTTGGAGATCGTAACGGGCCTTGGGGATCGTCGCATACTTGTCCGAATCGGAGCGGTAACCCAGGGCACAGGCGACCACAGTGGTGTAACCTGTGTCCTCAAGCTCGAGCAATGCGTCATAGGCTTTGGGGTTGATGCCCTCCATAGGACAAGCATCGATGCCCATCACGGCCGCCACGGCCATCAACTGGCCCAATGCAATGTAGCTCTGGCGGGTGTTCCACTCGAGGCGTTGTTCGGGTGTCTGGTGATCGGCGAAACCGGCGATCATGCCCTTGAGGCCTTCGAGGTCTTCCACGCTCTTGCCTTGTGCTTTGGCAGTGCAGGCAATCCAGCGTTCGATGTCTTTCATCGTGAGGTCGGTGCGCACGGTCAGAACCACGAAGTGCGAGGCATCGGTCACTTGTGCCTGCTGCCAGGATTCGGCGAAGAGTAGCTCACGCAGACCAGCGTCTTCCACCACAATGAACTTCCAAGGTTGGAGCCCGAAGGAGGATGGAGTCAGAACCAGGGATTCTTCGATCACCTTCCACGTATCATCTGGAATGGTGCGCTCGGAATCGAACTGCTTGGTGGCGTAGCGCCACTTGAGGGCTTCGAGGGTTTGCTCGGGGCTCAGGCTCGTACTCATGCGTGAGCATTGTCCTGCAATTGCGATGCCGCAAGTCCTGCGTGCTTCGGTTTACTGGCCACTGCCGGCGTATTCAAACGGCAGCGATACTGAGGGGAAGTCCTTCAGGGTCAGGAAGAAGACAATGCCGTACTCTTCATCCAGTCGGCTGTCGCGAACGGTCAGGCCGGTGCCGGCCACCCATTGGCCAAGGTCGCGGTGGATGGTGTACTGTTGATGCTCGAGCACTCCGTCATCCAGTTCGTAGGTGTGTCTGGTGCCAAATCCCCAGTCCTGGTTGATCCGGCTATAGGTCGAGAGGTGGATGCGGGAGGAGTCCTGCAGGAAGGGGTGGCCGTTCAGCCAGCGATAGCCGAGGGTGAACTCAAATTGATCGGTGGGCATGAAGCGCACATTGGAGGCGAGTTCAGTGAAGCCGGAGCCATCGGTGATTGGAAACTGGGTTTCGAGGGAGCCTTGCACCCATGGGAGGGGAGACCAGTTCAGGTCGTTATGGAGGTTGGACCACCCGCGATCGCCTTCAGGGTCATCAGCGAAGGCATCAATGTAGGTGTCCATGTAGAGCCATTCGTGGGTCTGGCCGTCACGGCGGGTGAGTAGGCGGTTACGAGTACCCATGCGCACCACATTCCAGCTGTTGTATTCATCGATGGCGGTGTAGCGCGAGGGATTCAGCGGGCGGGGGCGGGTGGTCGGAATCAGTCGGTCGACGGCGGGATCACCGATCTCATAGTCATCGGTGTCGATGTAGGACCACGCAATGTAGGGTTGGAACACGTGCATCAAGCCATCGATGCCCAGAGTCTTGTTCTTGTAGTCGCTGATGTTGCGGGTGAACTTCATCGAGGCTTCCAAGCCCATGTGGAACAGCGGGCGGCCGAAGTCGTCCATGGGGCTATCGACTCCCATGTAGCGGGTGTAGCCAGCGCCGATACGCGGAGTGATGCTGAGAACATCGTTGACCAACATCGGCATTGAGAACTGATGATAGGTGTGGAAGCGTCCGTAGTTGGTGTTGTTGAGTTGATTGCGAAGTTGTTCGCGACGCGGATCACCCGGAGGCAGGCTGACCATTTGTTCGGCAAGCAGTCGTTCGTAACCGCTGAGATCGCCGAGTAAGTCGGAAACACCCGGGTCGCCCAGTTCCAAGGTGCTCAATGGATCGATGATGGTGCTCTTGGTGAGGTCGGAGGAGCGTTCGCCCAGCCAGCCAACCGAGATGGTGCCCTCGTGAAGCACATCGGAGCCGAAGAGCGGCCGTTTGGACATGTCGAGGGACACTTCAGGCAGCCGTGAGTCGGAGCGGTAGAAGTCGTTCACCTGATAGCGGGTGACGATGGACAGGAGGGAGTGGTCATCGCGGCGGAACAGACCGATCATGTTGTCCGGAGAGGGATCCCGTGTATAAACATCTTCTTCGAAGTCCTCGAGGTAGTGGCGATCACTGAAGTAGTTGAGATTGGTGTCCAAGCGCCAGTGGGCTCCAGGCTCCCAGTCCTCGAAGCGCATGCGGTGGCGCAGTTGCACTTTGTAGCGGTTGTCTTTGTCCAACGTGCGGGGGAGGCCTGAGCGTGAGTTGCTTGGATCCTGATCGTTGATCCAGTAGAGGCTGAGGCCTGTGATCTCATCGTTGCGATCTGAGTGAATATCGGCCAAATCCACACCCAGACCCACACCGCGCTGAGTCATGATGTCGAAGTGCCAGCGGGAGAGCAGCCAAGGCTCCTCATAAACGCCAACTCCAGTCTCGGTCGGATCGTTGCCGCCGAGCATGATGCCGTAGGTGTTCTGGAGGTAGGGGCCCCATGCGCTTTTGGCTCCCGGGATGAAGTGATAGCCGAGTTCGGCGTCGAGGGGTTGGGCGAGGTAGGGCAGCCAGAAGACGGGGGTTTCACCGATACAGAACTTCATGTTCTTGAAGGTGATTTTTTCTTCCGGATAGATGCGAGTTTCAGAGGCGCGAATCCAGTAACCGGGATTCTCGTAATCGTGGGTGGTGATGCCGGCATCCTTGCCGACCAACACACTGCGGTCACCCTTGCGCATCCAAGTGAATTTTCCGGCTTCGAGTACGATGGGATCGTACGACGCACGCATGCCGTCGGTATTCATGCGCTTCTCGTCGTAGTGATAGACGGCTTGCTCACCACGATGCAGAACATCGCCCTGATAGATGCTGACGTCACCCTCAAGAGTGACCGTCTTTTTCTTGAGGTCGAGGGTGGCCTTGTTGGAGAAGGCCTGCAGTCCATCGTCGCCGGTGATCTTCACCGGGCCTTTGAATACGATGCTCTCTTCAACGTTGCCGGAAATCTCTCCGCCGTCGTTGTCGATGGTCAGATAGTCGGGGATGCTGAGACCGCCTGCGGCGCCAGCACCGTGATCGATTTTTGGGGCAGGAACACCACCGATGCGCTCGACCTCACCGGGTCCGGGAACGGCTTCGACATTCTCGACATTCTGGATGGGTTCCAGTTCGTCGGGGCCGGGAACGCGGATCTCCTGAGCCAGCACGACACCACCTGCCAGAAGCAGTGGGGTGCAGAGCCTTGGACCGAATTTCGACATCGGTGAGTATGAGACGGATTCAGGGCTGTGCTGTAAAGGGCGAATGCCCCTCCGCTGGGCCCCATTTCCGCTTATTTTCATTCGAGCCCTTGAATGGAGGCTTATGCGAGCCATCTTGTGTCATGTCGTCCGCAAAAAAAGTTCTGATCCTGGGTGTCACGGGGGCCATCGGGAAGGGTCTTCCAGCCCTCTTTGCGGCCCAGGGCATGGAGGTGACGGGGGTCAGTCGCAATGCCAATCCATGGGTCCATGGTGTGTCGAATTGGCAGCATCCGGAGGATCTGGAGGTGTCCGGTTTTGACGTGGTGATCAACCTTGCCGGAGAGTCTGTGGCGCAGCGTTGGAGTGAATCCAACAAGAAGAAGTTTCATGCCAGCCGGGTGACGCTTACTGAACGGCTGGTGGATGCCATCGGCAAGTGCGAGAAGTCACAACGTCCGCGTGTTCTGGTCAATGCTTCGGCGGTTGGCTACTATGGAGATCGTAGTGAAGAAGAGCTCACGGAATCGAGTTCGCTGGGCGAAGGTTATCTCGCTGAGTTGTGTCGCGATTGGGAGGCCGCTGCGATGGATGCGCAACAACTTGGTGTACGTGTCGTCATGTTGCGCATTGGTGTGGTGCTCGGGCGTGGATGTGACGCTTGGGACAAGCTTGCCGGTGTGCTCAAAACGGGTCTCGGTGGCCCGATTGGAAATGGTCGCCAATGGATGCCCTGGATCCATGTGGACGACCTTCGTGCCGCCATCGTTCATGCCTGTGAATCGGAGGGCCTGAAGGGTCCTGTGAACGGCACCGCTCCCACTCCGGAACGCAATAAGGATTTGAGCCGCAAGGTGGCCGCTGCATTCAATCGTCCGGCCCTGATTCCGGCTCCTGGATTTGGCCTGCGGCTCATCGTCGGCGGCTTCGCTTCAGCTTTGCTCGCCAGCCACCGGGTACTGCCCCAGGCGCTACTCGATGATGGCTTCGAGTTTCGCTATCCGACCTTGGAAAAGGCCCTCGTGGATCTGGTGGGCTAATCAGCCCTCCACTGCCAATTCTAAAAGTCCCAGCCCATACCTGCCCGGACGGCAGCACAATGTGCCGCAATGCGGTCCTCCAAGGCCATCTGGCTGGGGGTCTCGAAGGTAAAGGACAGGATGCACTTCTTTTGCTTGGCCACAAAGATGGCCTCGGGCCAGCCGTCGGGCAGGTCTGGCTCGGCGGCATGGAAGATCCAGCCGGGAGAACGCACGGGATGGTCGTCGATCACAGACTCCGGTTCGGGCGGGAACCACTCGCTCACGGATTCGAGGATGGCCTCGGCGCGCTCGGGTTGGTCATCGCATTGATTGATCTCGTAGAAATAGAAGCCCGTGCTCTCGTAATCTTCGTGGAGTGAGAGAAAGAGCTGGGGTGGGTCCTGGCGCTCAATCCAGGCGGCGTGGGCAGCCACTTCGGGGGTCTCGCGGAGGTGGTAGTCACGGTTGAGGTCGATGCCTTCGGCCGTGTCGCGGGTGCCGGCGGCCAGACCGGGGGGGTTGAGGGCGGGGCAGATCGCCCAAGACGTGCCTGGATCGAAGAAGCCCTCCTTCATCAACTTGAGCAGAGCGAGAGGGCCGGCGGGCTCATCGCCGTGGATGCCGGATGAGAGGTAGATGGGTCGTTCTCCAGAACCGCCGACCCAAGCGCAGGGCGGACCCTCGTCCGTTTCATGCAAAACCTCTTCCACAAAGCCACGCTCGGAGGCTGCCTCGCGAAACTCGGGCAGGAAGTCGGGCCAATGGAAGTCGTCGGTCACGAGGTGACGATAAGCCAATCTCG
>CAZIPY010000342.1:0-2291 GCA_964541125.1 uncultured Luteolibacter sp.
GGCCTTGCCGATGTCCGGCCGGATCGGCGCGATGAAGGCCCAGTGGTCCTGATACTCCGCACCTTCTTCGATCCAGCGTTTGAGCAGGGCGATTTCCTTGGCGGTGAGGGGTTTGTCGGACTCGGGCGGAGGCATGAGCTCGTCTTCGTCGTCGGTGATGACGCGCTCCCAGAGTTCGCTCTTTTCCAAAGAGTGGGGGACGATGGCTTTGGCGTAGGCAACCTCGGCGACATCGAGGCGCAGCTTGGCTTCGCGCGTGTTCTCATCGGGCCCGTGGCAATGAAAGCACTTTTCGGACAGGATGGGTCGGATGTCCCGGTTGAAGATGATTTCTTCCTCGGCTTGGCTCCAAGGAATGGTGGCGAGAAGAAGGACCGCTCTCAGCATGGCACAGGATACGATACCATGGGGTGCGCCCTTCCAAGGGAGAAAGGATGGATTCTCCGAAGATGTACATTCTGATCTGGGGAGAATCGGTCACCGTGAGGTGAGGCGGTAGCACCTGACTTCCAGAGGCCCAAGCCATCCATAGAGCCTGCCCTTGGAGCGGCTCAGATCGACTGGCTTGTAGGCGAAGACGTCGGTGGCGACGCTGCCTTCCGGGAGAGCAGCCGACTGGAACTTGATGGTCTCAGTGCCTGACGAGTTGCAGAGAAAGATCCAGGTGTGACCACCATGGGAAAGCCGTCGCACACCCAGCGCCGGATAGGTGATCCGGCCCTCCTTCTTTTCGCTGGCACTGGTGGTTCCTTCTTCCAGCTCGTTCTTCGAACCCTTGGTCAGTGGAAGTTCTTTGGGGCCGGAGAGCACTTGGAAACCCGGAGCCTCCAGATCGGTTCCGTGGAGGAAGATCCGACCGAGTTGAAGTGGTCCTGTTAGTTCAGTGGCAAGTTGGCTGTAGGCGTGGTACCAGATCGGCCAGGTGCGTTTGACTTCGGCTCTCGGGAAGAGCGACCAGATCGCGACGCCTTCACCGCCACTCATCAAGCCGAGATAGGTATCGTGGCGTGCCCATGTGGGAATGAGGTGATCATCGGCGGGGTCTTCGGGGTCGGCACAAAGTTCGGGCATGACGAGCGGAGTTCGGCGCCGACCATCCTTCTTCTCAAGGGCTTCGATCGCTTCTATCTGCTGCTCCATTGACCAGCGAACCCAGATCCTGTGGTTCTGATAGCCGGCGAGGTTCGTGTAGAAGCCTTTTCCGATGACGTCGAGATACTGACCCGTGAGTTCAAGCGAAGCAGCCTCGCGGTGATTGGGTTCATACATCCAGATCGGACGTTGCAGAGGGTCAGCGGCCCGGATGGCCTCGGTGGCCGCCTTGAGATAGGTCATTTCATTCTTTCGCCAGTGGCGTAACTCTTCAGGACCAAGGTACCACCAGCAGATCGACTCCCTGCCCGCGACCTCGCGGACCTGCGCGGTGATACGTTGCTTGATTTCCTCCTCACTCAGCTCGACGGGCTTCTCGGGTGCCTTGGCCAGGAAGTTCATCTTGATGCCGACCTTGTAGGGGTAGCTCAAGCCGGCGGCTTCGGCCGCTGCGAGCTGGGCGATTTGATCCTCCGCGTAGTTCGGGCCTGCGACGCTGAAGCCATTGGCGGCATCGCGTTCAGGCACCCCGGAATAGCCCATGAAAGGGAAGAGCTCGCCGCGGGGGTGCACCTGCATGCTTTCGGCGGAGGCATCCAGCTCTGGGGCTCCAGGATCAGGATTCGGGCCTTCCTTGCATGCGGCCAGGAATACGAGGAGAGCGAGGAGAAGAGTCAATTGCGCCGTGCCCGACGATGGATGACGGTTCATGGCGTCCATGGGATTCCGGTCAGCGACGGCGGCGCATTAGACCCAGAGAGCCAAGCAACGCCAACAGGGCTGCGCTTGGTTCCGGGACGGTGTCGATGGTAATGCCCGAACCCTCGACGACGCCAATGGTCCGTCCCGACAGGAAGGCGGCACTGGTCATGATGAGATTGAAGTCTTCGACTCCGGCATTGTAGAGAGCGAGCAGATCGATGGTCGTGTTCATGTTACCCGTGAAGTCACGTTCGATGACTTTGTGGGTGCCAGTGGCAATGCTCCCTTCGGCGACGGTCTGGGCGGGCAGCCAGAAGTTGCTGTAATTGTCGTCACCCGCGGTGGCGGAGGTGCTGACACTTGAGATGGTGATCGATTCAGTCGGGTGGGTGTAGGACAAGTAGACGTCGTATTCCTTACCGACGTCGCTCACGCTGGTCACCAGCTGGAGATCCAGTGCGGTGAGGGTTTCCCCGCTGGTCGTCAGGTAACTGCCG
>CAZIPY010000343.1:0-3743 GCA_964541125.1 uncultured Luteolibacter sp.
GCAAACCCTGCAACGCTACAAGGACCTGCAGGACATCATCGCGATTCTCGGCATGGACGAACTGTCCGACGACGACAAGATGACCGTGTTCCGCGCTCGTAAGATCCAACGTTTCCTGACCCAGCCCTTCCACGTGGCCGAAGTCTTCACCAACGTTCCCGGCGCTCTGGTTTCTATGGAGGACACCGTCAAGGGCTTCGCCGAGATTCTCGACGGCAAGTGGGACGACGTCCCCGAAGGCAACTTCTACATGAAGGCCGGCATCGACGCCGTGGAACGTGACTAAACCAACCATTTCATTCGCCTCAGGCGGATTTCAGCATCTCAGCTTCTTAGAATCCCATGTCCATGCACCTCGACATCGTCACTCCCGAGAAGAAAGTCTTCTCGGAGGAAGTGGAGAACGTCTACCTGCCGGGTGCCGACGGGGAGATGGGCATTCTGCCATCGCACGCCGGTCTGGTGACCGCACTGCAGGCGGGTGAGCTGCGCTACCTCCACAATGGTGAGGTCGGCACGCTCGCTGTGGGTTCGGGCTTTGCCGAGATCACCCAAGAGAAGGTCGTGGTCCTCACCGACATGGCTCTTGGAGAAGATGAGATTGACGAGGAAGAGACCGAGAAGGCCATCGAGCGTGCCAAGGAAGAGCTCCACAGCATGGAGCACGACCTCGATGCCGAGGAAGCCGCTCACCTCCAGGCCATGATCTCCAAGCAGGTCGCTGCCCTGACCTTCAAGCGCAAGTACAAGCGCTAAGCTGGGGCTGAATGGGCCCTGTGAAGGCTCCGAGGGGCCGGAATCGTTGATTTTTCAACATTCCATGCACGAATGACGCGGATTGCACCGCTTTGGGTATTACGCTTTATTGCGTCCACGCCCCATGAATCAAATGCTCATCGAACCGGCGGTCCGCACCGGATGTGAAGATCTGCCCGCCCTCCAGGAAGTCTTGGAGGGTGCCGTCCAGCGACAGCGGTCGCCCATTGATGACCTGCTGGATTCCGGAGTGATCGATGAGGAGCGCTATCTCAAGGAATTGGCTCACGATCTGGACCTCGAGTGGATGCAGAGCATTCCCTCGCCCGAGCAGCCCCTGCCACTGCGCGAAGCCTGTGGTCCTCGGGTTGCCCTGCGCCATCGCTTGCTGCCCGTGGAGATCACCGGCGAAGAGGGAGCCCAACGCCTGACTCTTGCCACTTTTGATCCCTTCAACCTGGTGGCACGTCAGGCCGCTGCTCAGGAATTGAACCTGCCCGTCGACTGGGTGATGGCCTCGCGCAAGCGACTACACGAAGCCCTGCGCCGGCTCTATGGTGTTGGCGCCGACACCTTTGAGGCGATTCTCGAGGGCCGCGAATTCGACTACGATTCAATCGATGCAGGCGAAGACGAAGCCAATGTGATCGATGACGACGACGAGGAGGCCAGCGTGGTCAAATTCGTTAACCAGATCATCCGTGAGGCGCTCGACCAGCGCGCCACCGACATTCACGTCGAGCCCCTCGCCACCAATTTGCGCATCCGGTATCGGATTGATGGTCTTCTGACTGAGGTTGCCGTTCCGGAAAATATCAAGGCGCTGCAAAGCTCGGTGATTGCGCGGATGAAGATCATGGCACGTCTCGACATTGCCGAGCGGCGGATTCCCCAAGATGGCCGCATCAATCTTCAGTTTGAAGGCCAGACCATCGACGTCCGTGTGGCCACCGTGCCGACCGTCGAGGGCGAGAGCGTGTCGCTGCGTCTTCTCAACCAAGAGAAGTTCAATCTCGCGAAGCTGAGCATGGAGCCCTTCGTCCAGGAACGCATCGAGAACCTGCTTTCGCTTTCCAATGGCATCATCCTGATCACCGGACCGACGGGTTCGGGTAAATCCACCAGCCTCTACTCCTTCCTTAGCGAGGTCAACAACCCGGACCTGCGCATCGTGACCGTGGAAGATCCGGTGGAGAACAAGCTTCCCGGCGTGATGCAGATTGCGGTGAAGACGGAAATTGGACTCACTTTTGCCAATGCGCTTCGCTCCATCCTGCGTGCCGACCCCAATATCGTGATGGTCGGTGAGGTCCGCGACCTTGAGACCGCTGAGATCGCTATTCGTGCGTCGCTCACCGGTCACTTGGTGTTTTCCACCCTTCACACCAACGATGCCCTCGGCGGCATTAGCCGACTGGTTGACATGGGTGTGGAGCCCTTCTTGGTATCAGCCGCCGTGCGCGCTTTCCTCGCCCAACGTCTGGTGCGCCGTTTGTGTCCGCACTGCAAGCAGCCGCGCGAACTCTCTCTCTCTGACCGCCAGGACCTGGGCATTCCGCACGATCTTCAAGGTCAGGCTTATAGTCCGGGGTCCTGCGACCGCTGTCGTGGCACCGGCTTTGCAGGTCGTCTGGCCATCTATGAGGTGGCGCTGGTCACGGATGCCATGCAGGACCTGATTGCTCATGGGGCACCCGCTGCTAAGATCCGCGACCAAGCCATTCTTGACGGTTATGTGCCCATGCGTACCTACGGTTGGCACAAAGCCCTGCAGGGCGAAACCACCATTGAAGAGGTGATTTCGGTGACCGCGACCGACCACGCCTGAACCGGCATCCATCATGGCCATATTCACCTACAAGGCGCTCAGCACCAGCGGATCAGTCACCACCGGTGAGCTGGATGCAGTTGACCGAAATGAAGCCCTGCGACGTCTTGAGCGCAAGGGACTGCAACCGGTGCAATTGAAGCAGAGCGGCGCTGCTATGGAGACCAAGGCAGGAGGCAAAGCGGTGGGCAAACGGGCAGCCTCCAAGGTGGCTGCCAGTGCTGACGACTTCGAAGAGGGACCGGTCAAACTCAAGCGGGCGGAGGTCGTTCTCTTCACTGAAGAACTCTCCGACATGCTCGGTGCGGGTCTCCAATTGGAGCCCGCGCTCAAGGCCATGGAGGGGCGCCAGGAACTCGGCAACCTCAAGGAGGTGTCGTGGAAGATTCGCCAAATTGTTCGCGATGGCAGCAACTTTTCCACAGCGCTGCGCCGTGTCAGTCCCAGCTTCGGACCACTCTATTGCTCGTTGGCGGCTGCTGGTGAGGCATCGGGAGCATTGGACACCATTCTCAAGCGTCAGGCGCACTATCTCAAGACCCTCGCTGACCTGCGATCGAAGCTGATCCTTGCCATGATCTACCCGTCGCTCCTGGTGGCTGCTGGCATCGGCCTGTCCATTGTCTGTGTGACCGTTCTCATTCCCCAGCTGCTGTCCTTGGTGGAAAGCACTCCTGGCAGTGAGCCCAAGATTGGCATCACCATTCTGATGGCCGTTTCCGGATTTATCACCAAGTGGTGGCTCGCGATCGTTCTGGGTTTGGTTGCGATTGCTATCTTCTTCAAGGCTTGGTTGGACAACCCGGCGAACAAGCCGGCCTGGGACCAGGCCAAGTTGCGCCTGCCTCTCATCGGTCGGGTGGTCTCGAGTCGCTTCTATGTCCAGTTCCTTGAAACCATGGCTAACCTCGTGGGCAATGGCTTGCCCCTGTTGAGGGCGCTGGAACTATCGCGCGATGCTACGGAAAACACCGAATTGCGTGGCCAGCTCGATAAGGTGATTGAGCAGGTGGGCGACGGTCGAGCTTTCTCTCGGGCCCTGATTCGCACCGGTGTCTTTCCGGCTCTGCTGATCGACATGGTTTCGGTGGGTGAGCGCACCGGCAAGATTGAGCAGTCGCTGCGCCGGGCCGCCGAGCGCTTCGATAAGGAGCTCGAC
>CAZIPY010000344.1:0-9463 GCA_964541125.1 uncultured Luteolibacter sp.
AGCCACTACGCCGCCTGTCCGAAGAACGTCTCCGACGACGTGATCGCCAAGGCCAAGGAACGCGAAGAGGCCAAGAACAAGTAAGCTTCAAAGGAGCTTCATCTCCCTCAACAAAAAGCCCGCTGTCCGTGAGGACCGCGGGCTTTTTAATGTGCCTGTGTGTTATGGTGAATTTGTGCGGAGAGTTGATCAGATTTTGCCGAAGATGCGTTTGAAGAACCCGGGTTTGGGCTCATCTTCCATGGCGCTCTCATCGGCCACGGGCTCAGCTTTTTGCCGTGCTTGTGGCTCCGGTTTCGGCTCCGGTTTTGGTTCTGTCTGCGGCTCCACTTTAGCCTGGGCTTGAGGTTCCGGTTTCTTTGCCTCTGCGGGAGCCGTATTTACAGGTGTGCTCGCGGCAGCCTTGTCAGCACCAGGGGTGTTGATGGCCGGACTCTCAGGCTTGGGTTTGGCCTCAGGCTCCGGTGCCTTGAGCGCGGCATCAAAAAGTTTATTGAGGGTCTCTTGGTCCGTCATGGTCTCACGCCCACAATAAACGACCGGACCGAATAGTGTAGTACGTGATGAAGGAGGTTGGCCTACGCGATCACGTAGATATTCCTGTTAGGATCTGGCGAAGCGTGCACCGGGACGGTTTTTCACCAAGCCCTGAATCTCGAGCATGGCCAGCGAACGGGTGACTGCAGAGGCAGGCATTTGGCAGCCTTGAATCAGCTCATCGGCGGTCATTTCGCTACTGCCCAGGACCTTCAGGATTTTGCCGTGTTCCGAGTGTTGTGACTCAAGAGCGGTTGTGTTTTGGCTGGCCTCGGCTGTGGCCGGAAGAGGATTGGTGCCGAGATCTTCCACGATGTGACTGCCATCGCTGACCAGTGCCGCACCATCGCGAATTAGGCGATGGCTACCGATAAAGTCTTTGCGGTCGATCGGGCCCGGCACGACAAATACCGAACGGCCATACTCCGCGGCCAGATTAGCTGTGATCAAGGCACCGGACTTTTCCGGGCACTCGACGACAATGGTTCCTTGCGACCATGCTGCGATGATGCGGTTGCGCATTGGGAAGGTGTGTTTGTCGGGCCGTGTGTGCAGAGGATATTCGGAGATCACCGCGCCGTTGCCGTCTGCAATGCGCTCGGCAAGAGCCTCATTCTCTGCCGGGTAGAGGTGGGCCAAGCCGGAGCCGATGACGGCGATGGTGCGCCCCTCTGCGGCGAGAGCTGCCTCGTGCGCGGCGGTATCGATGCCTCGGGCCAGTCCGGAAACGATGGTGTATCCTCCAGCAGCGAGTTGATAAGAGAGTTTGCGGGTGGCCTGCAGGCCATAGTGGCTGCAGCGTCTCGAGCCGACCACGCTGAGGGCCTGATGGTCGCAGGGTTCAATGCGTCCGAGGCAGTAAAGGACCTGGGGCGCGTCATAAGCCTCCCGCAGAGCAGAGGGGTAGGAGTTGCTTTGTGGGGTGATCAGTTCGATGCCCCGGGAATGACATTCTTCAATCTCGCTGGCGGGATCGCATTGATCTCGGCCTTTTTCGAGAGCATCGGCGAGCTCGGGTCCGATACCTCGGATCTCCATCCAGTCACGTCGACCCGCCTTCAAGGCTTCCTCGGCGGAGCCGAAGTGATCGATCAAACGGCGGCACCGGATGGGTCCGATTCCGGGAAGCATGTTGAGCGCGACTTGCGCCTCGAGAGGTGACATCAAGGCAAAGTCTGACCTGATGTCATGATAATACAATCATGATATCACAGATATCATTGAGATGATATCTTCTGAGAATCACTCTAAACGCCAGCCTCGTTGAGCTCCTGCCAGAGCTGAGGGCACTCGTAAACGGGCATCCAACGTTCCATGCCACCGGTCCAGATCATCTTGAGCGGCGGTTTCATGGTGGGATCGTTGAGCTTCTCCTTGAGTTCTTCGGCAAGGATGGGTCCAACGGCCTGACTCTCGTGGATGTAATACCATTCGCCTTTGCGCCCTTCGGTGGAGGGAAGGGGGACGCCGGCGGCAGCGGCGGTCAGTCGGGTCTCGCGAGCGGCCTGACGTGCGACAGCGCGGGTCTTCTTCATCTCGTCGAGACGAAGTTTCTTTGCGTCATCACTAAGGCCTGCACCAGGCCCAGCAGCGGCGGCGGGAACGGCCTGGACTGGAGAGGTCTGCGCCTTGGCTTCCATGGCGGGAAGGGGTTCCTTGCCCTGAGCAGCCGTCTTCTTCATCGGATTGGGCTGTTCGTCGTCAGCGGCTGCAGCTGCAGCGGCTTTGGCGAGGTTGCCAATCTTGGTCTTCTGAGTGATCTCCATCTGGGCCTTGGCTTCGATGGCGTCGACGTCGACTTCGGCATTTGGGTTCTGACCTGCCTTGCGGATCAGTGGGCTACCAACTGCATCGGCCGGAGGGGCTGCGCTGGCCCGGCGAATTTTACCATCGGGGCCAACAGTGGGTTTGGCAATCTTGCCGCCTTTCAAGCCACCTTTGGTGATCTGCACGGTAGGCGCAGGCTGGGCGGCTGCGGGTTGAGCAGCTGCAGGTTTGGCGGCCGGAGTTTTACCAGCAGGAGCTGGTGGGGGTGTGGCGCCAGGCCTAGCTGCCGGAGTTTTGCCGATCGGAGCCGGCGGTGGAGTGGCTGCAACACCGGGCTTCTGTGCCGGGGCGGGAATCTCGAACTCCTGAGTGGGATCCAAGGCGGGTGTGCCGGGCTTTTGCGCGGGAGCTGGAATCTCGAACTCCTGAGTAGCGTCGACGGGCTTCTTCGCTGGAGCTGCCGGCTTGGGCTTGGCCTCGGTGTCGACTGCAGCACCCATGGTGGAGTCGTAGCGGCGGTGCTTGGCCTGCACTCGGTCGGCGGGGATGGTGACTGCCGGGGGAGGAGTGATTTTGGCGTCTTTCTCGGCAGACTGCTGGTAGAGGCTGTTCTTGAGATTTTCGGCCAGTACGGGCTTGAGCTTGGGAACCGAAATCGGAGTGGTGTGAAGCGCAACACGGCTGGTGAGCTTGAGGGCTTCCATGGGGTCGCGGGCCATCCAGGGTAGCTCGCCAAGTTTGGGGCGGCGATCCTTGAAGTCACCCCAGAGGGTCTGTTCTTCGTCCGTCCAAAGAATGAAATGTTCGAGGTCCGGATTCACCAGATCGGGATCAGCTTCCAAGGCGGCGCCGTAGAAACGGGCGGCTTGCAGAACCATGCCGTGGTGGAGCAGTGCATTGGCCATGCCCATGTTCTGCACGGACTTGCCTTTGTTGTGCTGCAGCACAGTTGCCAGAAGGCGAATGGCTTTGCGGGGTTGATCCTTAGCAAGGATGCGTGCGGCAAAGGCGATGTCGAGATCAGTGCTGGGAATCTGATCAGCTTCCCAGATGACGACAGCCGCTTGGCCGTATTGACCCTGATCGTACAGCAAGTGGGCCAACTGTTGGCGGGTATCCCAGTCAGAGGGATCCTGCTCCAGCTTGGCAGTCAGGAGTAGTTCTTGATTTTGGTTGGGCTCGCTACTCACTTTGAAGGGACGGGTGAGGGGGGAGAAATATGGGTTTAAGCATCACGTGATCACGTGATTTCACAAAAAGTTTCATAGAATGGGGGAAGCAGGCAAGTCAGAAAGTTAATAAATCTGAGATAATTTTAAAATTATTGGCTGTTTTACGCCATATCCTTGAAGAAGTGGGTGGTTTTTTGGACTGAGGATCGGTTTTCAGAGGGTCTAGGGGCTTGCCAGGAGCACCTCATCCCAATCTTTCCAGACCGGATCGAGTTGCCGACTTCGAAGAGACTCTGCGATTTCAAGCGCGCTGCGCGTATCGCTGATTTGGAATTGCTCAGTGGCTTTGTTGCAGGAAGAGGGGCTTTCGAGTTCAACGCGGCGGCCTTTGACCGTGAGATGAAGATCATCACTGCCGGCACCAGTATAACCACCAGGTTCAGTGCGAACGCCTGCCGACATGTGGGTGACACCCAGTGGCGCGAGTGAGTCGCGCAATGCTCCCGGTTCGCGGGTAGAGAGTACGATGCCCACTTGAGGAAAGAGCATGCGAAACGCACAGATCAGTCGCAGCAGATCTTTGTCAGCCAGATAGCGGTCGGGATCGGGCGAGTACTGATAGTTGCCGGCATAGGGGCGCATGCGCGGGAAGGCGATGGTGAGTTGGGCCTTCCAGCAATGGCGGTAGAGGTATTCGAGATGAGCGCACAGCGCCATGGCCTCGAGCTTCCAGTCGGCCAGGCCAAATAGGGCGCCAATGCCGATGCGGCGGAAGCCCCCAGCGTAGGCTCGCTCGGGGCAATCGAGTCGCCAATCAAAGTTTTTCTTGGGGCCGGCCGTGTGCAGAGTCTCGTAGGTGCCTCGGTCATAGGTTTCCTGATAGACCACCAGGCCTTCTGCTCCGTGATGAACAATCTCGCGGTATTGATCGTCCTCCATGGGGCCGACTTCGATGGCTAGGGTGGGGATGAAGGGTTTGATCGCGTCGAGGCAATCCTGCAGATAGCCGTCGCTCACGAACTTCGGATGTTCACCGGCCACGAGCAGTAGGTTGCGAAAACCTTGGGCGTGGAGGTGGCGTGCTTCGGTGACGACCTGATCGACGGTCAGTGTGGTGCGCAGGATGTCAGCGTCGCGCGAGAAGCCGCAATAGCTACAGTTGTTGACGCATTCGTTGGAGACATACAGCGGGGCGAAGAGGCGCATGGTGCGGCCGAAGTGGCGGCGGGTGACTTGCTGGCTGCGTCTTGCAAGGCTCTCCAGTTGTCCGGCCGAATCATCGTCGAGCAGCGTCCGCATCCGCCGCATCAGCGGGGTGGGTTGTTCGAGTAGTTGGGGGCGGTGATCGGCGAAGGGCATCCGGCCCCGAACATATCCCCGGGAAGCGCGGCGTCAAAAGCACATTCCACCAGTTCAATCCTGTACTAAATGTGAGCTAGATATGCGGTCCGAATCCTGAAATATGCATTGCCGGGAGCCGTAAATATGGGAGTTTCTCATGAGTATGATGTTCCGACTTTTGGCGCCCGTTTCCTCGGCTATTTCCCTGGCTGTATTGGTGGTCGGCTGTGACTCTCCCGAGCCATCGGGCGAGGCTAGGCCGCCGGCTCAGGGTGAAGCGCCCGCACAGGCGGATGCCGCGCACTCCAAATTGCCCGAAGTGGTGTCCTTCAACGAGCACGTGCAGCCCATCCTCTCGGAATATTGCTACCACTGCCACGGACCGGATGCCGGCACCCGTGCGCCGAAAGAATCTCCATTGCGCCTCGATATCGAGGAGGATGCCTTCGTTGTGCGCGAAGATGGCAAGCCGGTCATCATCAAGGGCGATCCCGTGGCCTCGCTTCTGGTCAAGCGCATGCGCACCCATGACGTGGACCTGATCATGCCACCGCCGATCAGCCACAAGGAGATGAAGGAGCAGGACATCGCCCTCATTGAAAAGTGGATCGAGCAAGGTGCCGAGTACGAGGCGCACTGGTCCTTCGGCCCGGTCGAGCGTCCGGAGGTTCCCAAAGCCGGTGATGGCTGGGCAGTCAATCCCATCGACCGCTTTGTGGCAGCCAAGCTCGAGGGGAATGGGCTCAAGCCCAACGCTCCCGAGAACCTTCGCCGTTACCATCGTCGCATGGCTTTCGATTTGACCGGTCTGCCACCGGCTCCCGCTGACACCGATGCCTTCGTCAAGGCAGTTGAGAAGGATGGCGAAGCAGCCATTCAGGCTGAAGCCGATCGCCTGTTGGCGACTGATGCCAGTGCCGAACACTTCACGCGCTTGTGGTTGGATGCTGCTCGCTATGCCGATACCCATGGTATCCACATCGACAACTACCGCGCGATCTGGCCCTACCGCGACTGGGTCATCCGCGCCTTCAAAGCCAACATGCCTTGGGATCAGTTCACCATCGAACAGATCGGTGGCGATCTCATTCCCAACCGCACTTTGGATCAGCACTTGGCCACCGGCTTCAACCGCTGCATGGCCACCACCGGTGAGGGCGGTGCCATCGCTGAGGAATACGAAGCTGTCTACGCCAAAGATCAGGTCGATACCGTATCCGCAGTCTGGCTCGGCCTGACCACCGGCTGTGCTTCTTGTCACGACCACAAGTTCGACCCCATCTCGATGAAGGACTTCTACTCGATGGCCGCCTTCTTCCGCAATACGACCATGCACGCGATGGACCGCAACAATGCGAATCATCCGCCTAGTATCTTCGTGCCGAGGGCGGAGGATCGCGAGCGTTATGCCACGCTCGAGAGTGAGATCGCCAAGCTCGATGCCGCCATCAACAAACGCAAGGCCGAGGCCAAGACGGCCTTCGAGGCCTGGGCCAAGTCGCCCACCATGGCCGGTGCTGAAGACCTTACAACCGGGCTGGAACTCCACCTGCCGCTCAACGAGGCCACTGGCCCGGTCAAGGGCATGGCCAAAGGGCAGGCGAAGGAATGGCCGGGTGATGCCCCACGCATCAACGGTCCGTTGGGCAAGGCACCGCTCGTTTCTGATAAGCCCATCGTGCTCGGCGATCACGGATCCTTCAGCAGAGGCGAGAAGGTCAGTTACGGTGGCTACGTCTATTTTGAAGGCAAACCCACGGGTGCCGTGATCTCTCGCCTAGACCCCTCCAAGGATTATCGCGGTTGGGATCTCTACCTTCAAGGAGGCATACCGGCGGCTCACATTGTCGATACCTGGCCGGGTAAGGCCAATAAACTCCTGCGTGGCCGCGGCATTCCACAGAAGAAGTGGCATCACATCATGGTCACCTTCGATGGTACTCAGCCGCCAGTGACCGCAGTTTCCCTTTATGTGGATGGGGAGTTGGCGAGAAAACGTGCCCAACCTGCTTCGGTGGGGGATGATATTGTGGTCAATGCGCCGCTGGTCCTGGGTGGCCGTGGTGGTGCCGCCGAAAAGATCACCGGTGGTAAGGTGGCGCTGCAGGACTTCCGCTTTTATCGCCGCCTTCTGCTCGAGCCCGAGATCAAGCGCCTCGCCAGCTTGGGACAGATTGCGGGCATCATCAACACGCCCAGTGACAAGTGGAACAAGGACCAGCGCGCTAAGGCTTTGGATTACTACCTCAATCACGTCGACAAGGATTCCATCGCGCTGCGCATGAAGAAGCAGCCGCTCGATCAGGAGCTGGCCAGCATGAAGAGCAATGGTTCGATGAGCCTCGTCATGGAGGAAAAGAAAGAGGAGCCCTTCGCTCATATTCTTGAACGCGGCCAGTACACCGACAAGGGTGAGAAGGTTCCGGCAGCCACTCCCGAATTCTTGCCGCCCATGGCGGAGGGTCTTCCCAACAATCGCCTGGGCCTTGCCAAGTGGCTGGTCGATCCCGTCAACCCGCTGCCCGCTCGTGTGACCATGAACCGCGCTTGGTCCTACCTTTTCGGCAAGGGCATTGTCGAAAGCGGTGGTGACTTCGGCATCATGGGGCAGCGCCCTTCGCATCCTCAACTGCTCAACTGGCTTGCGGCCGAATTCGTTGAAGGCGAATGGGACTACCGCCGCATGGTCAAGATGATGGTCACTTCCATGGCCTATCGTCAGTCCGGTCAGGTCAGCGCCGAAAAGCTTGAGTTGGATCCCAATAACATCCTCCTGTCTCGCGGTCCGCGTCACCGTCTTGATGGGGAGCAACTCCGCGATATGGCGCTTCTTGTTTCTGGCCTTCTCAAGCAGGAAGTGGGCGGGGCTCCTGTTCGTCCTTACCAGCCCGAAGGGATCTGGGAGGCGGTGGCCATGCCTTCCTCGAACACCCGCTTCTACAAGCAGGATAGCGGCGACAAACTCTTCCGCCGCTCACTCTATACCATTTGGAAGCGCACCGCGCCGCCGCCATCGATGGAGATCTTCAATGCCCCCACCCGCGAGGTCTTCTGTGTGCAGCGTGAAATGACCAACACTCCACTGCAGGCGCTAGTCCTCTTGAACGACCCTCAGTTCGTGGAGGCTTGCCGCAAGCTCGCCTGGAGCTCGATGAATGAGGCCAGTGACTTTGACCAACGCCTCGATCGCATCACCCGACTGCTGATCAACCGTGTGCTTGATGCCGATGAACGCGCGACCATTCGCAAGTCGCACGGCGAATTCCTCGCCGAGTTCAAGGACAAGCCCGAAGACGCCAAGGACTTCCTTTCGGTGGGCACCATTCCCATTCCCGAGAAGGCCGATCATGCCGAACTCGCCGCCTGGACCCTGGTCGCCAGCCAGATCCTCAACCTCGACGAAACCGTCACTCGATAACTCTCAAACGGACTCATTCTTATGGACCCTCTGATTGAATTCCACAACACCGCCTACAGCCGTCGCCAGTTCTTCCGCAAGTCTGGCACCGGTCTCGGCATGGCAGCTCTCGCCAGCTTGATGGGCAAGTCCGGCACGGCCATGGCCGAAAGCCTTGGCAAGCTGAGCAATGTTTCTCACATGGCGCCCAAGGCCAAGCGGGTGATCTACATCTCGCTGATCGGCGCCCCCTCGCAGTTCGAAACCTTCGATCCAAAGCCTGAGCTTGAGAAACGTTACCAAGAAGACCTCACCAAATGGCTGAAGGAACAGGGTGAGCGCCTCACCGGCATGACCTCAGGCCAGAAGGCCTTCCCGGTGGCTCCCGCCCGCTTCAAGTTCAAGAAGAATGGTCAATGCGGTACCGAGATGAGCGAACTGCTGCCGTGGACCGGCAAGATGGCCGATGATCTCTGCGTGGTGCGCTCGATGCACACCGATGCCATCAACCACGAGCCCGCCAACCAGCTCATCTACACCGGCTCCATGCAGTCGGGTCACGCTTCCATCGGTTCCTGGCTGTCCTATGGCCTGGGTTCGATGAATGAGGAGTTGCCTTCCTTCGTCGTGCTTCACGCCACCCACAGTTCGCCCTACGCCAACGTGCAGGCGATTTCCGCCCGCCTTTGGGGTTCTGGCTATCTGCCCGGCAAGCACGCCGGCGTGGCTCTGCGGTCGAAGGGAGATCCGGTCCTCTTCCTTAAGGATACCGCCGGTCTCGATCGCCAAACCCGCCGCAAGATGCTCGACGGCATGAACGCCCTCAACGCGCGTTCCTTTGACGAGGTGCGCGACCCCGAAATCGAAGTCCGCATGCAGCAGTATGAGATGGCCTTCAAGATGCAGGCTTCCGTGCCCGAGCTGACCGATCTTAGCGGTGAGCAGGAGCACACCTACAAACTCTACGGTGAGGACAGTCGCAAGCGCGGCACCTTCGCCAACTCCGCTCTCATGGCCCGTCGTTTGGTCGAGCGTGGCGTGCGCTTCGTGCAGAGCTCCCACCGCGGTCGGGATCAACACGGCAACCTACCTCGCGACATCACTTCGCAGTGTAAGGATGTCGATCAGGGCTGTTACGGTCTGATTCAGGATCTCAAACAGCGGGGCATGCTCGAAGATACCCTCGTCGTCTTCGGTGGTGAGTTCGGTCGCACCGTCTACTGCCAAGGCAAGCTCTCCGAGACCAACT
>CAZIPY010000345.1:0-2578 GCA_964541125.1 uncultured Luteolibacter sp.
TTCTTGATCTGGTTCTCCAGGTCGGCCGCTCCATCCCAGTCGGCGATCTTCTGATCCCAGGTGGCGATCAGGTTCTTGGCAGGCTCGGTGTCGATCTGGCGCACCATCCTGTCGGGTGTCCATGTTTCCACCGTGGTGCCACCGACGGAGACATCGACGATCCCGATGGGGACTTGGTTGATCATGTGCAGGCGGCGGGCGAAGACGTAGCCGATGGCGGAGAGTTCCCTGGCAATCTCCGGGGAGCACACGTCCCAGTCGCCCTTGCGGAAGTGGCGTTTCGACCAGTCGCTCCATTGGTGCAGGCGAGCGAAGTCTCTTTGGGGCTCCGGGCTGCCAACCGAGGGCACCGTGAGAATGCGGATGCCATCGTAATTCGCGGCGGCGATATCGAGGTCGCCGCGTTCGACCTTGGACAGCGGGAATTCCATATTGCTCTGACCGCCGAGCACCCAGATGTCGCCGATCAGCACGTTCTCGAGTTTCACCGACCCGCTGGCGCCCTTGGCACTGATCTCGATCGGCTCGGAGTTGGCCTCCATGGCGGGGAAGGTGACCTTCCAAGCCCGGTCATCTCCGGCGGTAGCGGTTTCCGACTTTCCGCCCAGCGTGACCGTGACGCTCTCACTGGCTTCGGCCCACCCCCAGAGTGCGATCGGCTTGTCGCGCTGGAGCACCATGTTGGACTGAAACAGATTGTGGAAATTCAGCCCTTCGGCCATCGCAGGAACTTCCACGACGTCCTCGCGAGGCATTTTTTCGGCTGACAGGGGCGACGCGATGGCTGCCGTGATCCATGCCGCACACAAGAGAGGTCTTCGGAATTGCATGGGGCCTGATACGCGGCCCGGGCACCCGGTGTTTCCGCTTCCTGGGCCTTACCGGTCGACTGGTGGGCTGAAGTGCGGATTCCGGTTCACTGACCGAGGAATCGGCCGATTTTGTCGAGGTCTTCGAGTCGCCCAAAGGCGACGAGCGTGTGATGGCTTGCATGGTAATCGACCAGGAAGTCCTCGCTGAAGCGCCATCCTTTGGCTTCCAGTTCGGCCTGAAAGCCTGCGGTGCTTAACCGGCCCCTTTTTCTCAGGAGGGAACGCGTTGGAGGTGGGACCGAGTAGGTTCGGGTGAAGAGATGGATGACCTCGATGCCCCGCTCTCTGGGCTCGAGCCGAATGGTTCGCCTGACTTCCTTGAAGGCTGCCTGAATGACCGCTTCAAAAGTGGGCCGAGGCTCATCATCGATTTCAAAACGGTCGATGCGTTGGTTCCGCAGCTCATTGGGCAGGGGCTTGGTGAATCGGAGCTCCGTGGAGTGAGCCACGTCTGCCCAGCCTTCAAACCGGGCAAACAGTTCACCCAGTGTCTGATTCCGAAGCTGGCCTGACCAAGGGACTTCTTCCTTGAGGATGTTTGCTCCAATGGGGCCAAGAAGAGTGATTACGATCAGAAGCTTGATGAGTAGGAGTCGAGACACTCTCTCAGCGAATCAGCACGACACCGGGCCTGCAAGGTTGGAAGCGTCTTCATATCGCTCAGCCCGATTCATAGAGATCCTGACTGAGCATCATCTCAGGTAAGAGACGCCAAGGAGGCAAGCTTGGCTCTGTTGGGCTGCTTCACAAAGCGGTGGCAAGCCACCGCACTCCACACTCAGAGGCCGTCCCGTGAGTGCTAGTGGTGATGCTTCCGAACGACTCGCGGGGTGATGCCGGTGAGCACTTCCCATGCGATGGTGCCTGCCTTGGCGGCGAGTTCATCGACACGGATATGAGGACCGAAGATCTCCACTTCGTCGCCGACACGAATCTCCGAGTGATCGGTGACGTCGATCATGATCTGGTCCATGGTCACCCGGCCGAGAAGGGGATGCCGGTAGCCGGTGATCCAGACTTCGGCGCCTCGACCGGAAAGGGAGCGCGGGTAGCCGTCGCCGTAGCCCACTCCGATGGTGGCGACCCGGGTGGGGCGGGTGGTGATGAAGGCGCGGCCGTAGGAAACGCCGTGGCCTGCGGGGAGTTCGCGGATCAGGGTGACTCGCGATTTGAGGCTCATCACGTTCTTCAGCTTGGCCTGGTGCTCCGGCAGCGGGGAGATGCCGTAGAGCATCAGGCCGGGTCGGACGAGGTTGCAGGGCGAGTTGTCGTAGCCCAGCAAGCCAGCGCTGTTGGAGAGGTGGATCCACTTGAAGCGGTCGAGTCCGCCGAGCGACTCTGCCAGGGACGAGAAGCGAAGAAACTGCTCACGGGTGAAGGCTTCGTCCTCATCGGCCGAAGGGAGGTGGGAGCCCAATCCTTCGATTTCGAGGCCGTCGAGAGCTTCCAGCTCCGGCATCTGGTCAGGGAGCTCATCGGCGACGAAACCACCGCGACCCATGCCTGTATCCACGGCGAGGTGGACCTTCAATCGGACGCCGGCTTTGTGAGACAAGCGGTCGAAGTCACGGGCTTCGTCGAGGGATGAGAGGCAGGGCGTCCACCCACGTGCCACGATCTCGGCGCGCTCGTCGGCCCAGGTGGCTCCGAGCAGGTAGATGCGCGTGGTCACCCCGGCATCGGCAATGCGACGTGCTTCGCCGACG
>CAZIPY010000346.1:0-5166 GCA_964541125.1 uncultured Luteolibacter sp.
TGCCAACACCGTCCTCGCGGCGACCGACAGCGGCATCAACCAGGCCATCCTCGACGACAACCTCAGCCGCCTACGTTCCTTCAACTTTGAAGTCCTCGAACTCCCCCTCCCCGAAGCCTGTGAGGTCCCAGGGTGGAGGCTACCTGTCCTCCCTGCGTCCTACGTCAACTTCGTCATCCTCAACGGCAGCGTTCTTGTTCCCACCTTCCGTCAGGCCAAGAACGACGATCGCGCACTCGGCATGCTTCGCGAGCTCTTCCCAGATCGCGAAGTCAAAGGCATCGACTGCCTCGATCTGGTCGAAGAAGGCGGCACCCTGCACTGCATCTCCATGCAGCAGCCGGATTGAATGATCACCTCCAATTCGCCATTGATGCACAAATCGAAGAAGCATTCGTCGCTGAAGCTCGCGGTCCTTTGTAGCCGAACTCTTTGATAGGAAATCAATCTGAAGATTACACCCGCGTCTCCGCATCCTTTTCCAGCCAAGCCCACATGGACTCGAGGCCAGAGCGCACACTTTCCTTGGTCGCAGCGAGGTCATCACCCGCGAGTGACTTACCGAAGAAGTAGAACTTGATCTTGGGTTCGGTACCGGAGGGACGCACGGCGAAGCGGCGGCCGTCTTCCAGATCGACGAAGAGCATCTTCTCCTTGGGCAGGAGGTCGCCTTCCTGGTCGTAGATGTCGTCTTTGGCAAAGTTCTGAACCTTCACCACAGCCGAGCCATCGACTTCGCTTGGAGGATTCTCGGCAAAGCTTGCAGCCAGGGCGGCAATCTTGGCGGCACCATCGGCACCCTCCATCACCATGGCCTTGCCGATTTCGAGGTAGTAGCCGTATTCGGTGTAAATGTCATCGAGGAGTTCGGGCAGGGTCTTGCCGACTGAGAGACCATAAGCCGCCACTTCAGCGAACATCAGGGTCGCCCCATTCGCATCTTTGTCGCGGACGGAATCAGAACCGAGGTAGCCGTAGCTCTCCTCGCCACCGAAGACGAAGAAGCGTGAGTATTCGAGACGCAGCTGACGGGTTTGTTCCTCAGTGAGCGAGCGGTAGTCGCCCTTCTTGTCGGCGGGAATGGCCTCCTCGTATTTGCGAAGCTTGCCGGAGATGTATTTGAAGCCGGTGAGGGTATCGATCACGCCCACGCCAAAGCCATCGGCAATGGAACGTTGCAGTTCAGTGGTGACGAGCGTCTTCACCAACACGGCACGACTGCGATTGGCCTGAGTAATCCAGCCGAGATCGAAGCAGGTCTTGAGGCGATACCAGGCCATGAGTGAACCGATCTGGTTGCCGGTGAGTAGTTGCATCTCGCCATCGGCATTGCGCGCGACCACACCCATGCGGTCGGCATCGGGGTCGGTGCCAATCACGATCTGCGCACCTTCCTTCTCGGCAAGATCGATGCCCATTTGTAGAGCGGGACCGTTCTCGGGGTTGGGCGAGGCCACGGTCGGGAAGCGACCATCCTGAACGTCCTGCTCGGGCACGGTCAGCACATCGAAGCCAAAGCTCTTGAGCATGGGCACATTGATGTGGCCACCGGTACCGTGAAGGTTGGTGAAGACCACCTTGGTGGAGGCGCCTTCCAGCAGGGAGGGCTGAAGCAGCAGCGTCTTCAGGCGCTCGATGTACTTGTCGTCCATCTCGGCGCCCAGCGTGGTGATGGTGCCGCGCTCGTCTTCGGGAACTGACTCGTAGGACTCCGAGTCGATGGCATTCACGCGGGCGATGATTTTACTGGCGTCGGGCTCCACGATTTGAGCGCCGTCGTCGAAGTAGGCTTTGAAGCCGTTGTCGTGGCTGGGGTTGTGGCTGGCGGTCAGCACCACGCCGGCGTCGGCGCGAAGCTCGCGGATGGAGAAGGACAATTGCGGCGTGGAGCGCGGGCCGTCGAAGAGATAGGCGTCGCAGCCGTGGTCGGCGCAGACCTTGGCGCAGAACTCGGCGAAGTCGCGGGAGAAGTGACGGGTGTCGTGCGCAAAGACCAACTTGGGCTTGCGACCCTCCACCACTTCCTTGGCGTGCTCGATGAGGCCACGCACCGCGCGACCCACGTTGAAGAAGTTCATGGTCGCCGTGCCAACGCAGGGATGCTCGGGGCGATCGTTGGGACCACCGGCGCCCTGTTCGACATCGGCCACCACCCGGCCGATGGTGCGGCCACGCAGACCACCCGTACCGAAGGCTAGGGTCTTGAAGAAGCGATCGTTGAGCTCCTGCCACTCCCCTTTCCCAACCAGTTCTTCGACAGCCTTGGAGGCGACTTCGCTGGTGGAGCTGGCGAGCAGCGATTCGATGTTAGTTCTGGCGTCGGCCAAGAGCTTGCCGTCGTTTACGGCAGCTTCGAGGGAGGAGGAGAGGTCGGACATGACTTGAGGGGAATTCAGAGTTAAGCAGTGTAGCCAGCGGCAATGGTATCGGCCCAGTGCTCGGCGCGCTCCGCAAATGTTCTGTCATCATCTGCATAAAGGATGCCACGTGAGACATTGATCACATCTGGGGCCGTACGGCCGGCATTGGCCAGCGCATCAAGACTACCTCCCTGTGCGCCGAGACCAGGCACCAAGAGCGGTGCGTCGGGCATCTTGGCCAGCACGTCGGCGGCATTGGTCAGGCCCACCACGTAACCGACATCCGTGTCGCGACCTTCTTCTTCAGCACGAGCACCGAGGGCGGGCACCAGTTCGAAGACCGAGCGGCCATCCGCCAGCTGCTGTTGCTGGAAGTCGGCGGTGCCGGCGTTGGAAGTCACGGCGAGCAGATAGATACCCTTGCCGGACCAATCGAGGAAGGGCTCGATGGAATCGTAACCGAGGAAAGGGTTGAGAGTGACGGCATCCACATTCCAGCCATCAAAGTAACCCTTGGCGTAATACTTCTGAGTCTCGCCGATGTCGCTGCGCTTGGCGTCGAGAATCACCGGGACATCGTCGGGCATTTCGGAGAGGAGTTGCTCAAGAGTGCGGATGCCTTCAATACCCATGGCTTCGAAGTAGGCCATGTTGGGCTTGAAGGCCGCGGCCTGATCCGCCGTTTCTTCGATCACCTGCTTGAGGAAATCGTAGGCGGCGCTGGCACCACCGTCGCCGGGCCTGGGGTCCAATCCCACACAGAGTCGAGATCCACTTTTTTCAATCCGTTGTTGAAGGCGTTCCGCGTAGCGCATGCGGAGAGAGTGACGAGCGCTCAGGCTTCGAAAAAGCGCAAAAGGCGTGCAGCACAAAAAAATGCGGAAGTCCCGATTTATGGTGATTCCCGGGTTGCAACATGGCACTCCCAGACCGAGTATATGCCCTCATGAGTTCACGCCGCCATTTCCTAAGGAAGATCTTCCTGGGATCTCCTCTGCTGCTTGCCGCAGGCGCCCATGCCCAAGAGCAGGCAGGCGGACCGGTGAAGGAGGATGAGCCATTGGCACTGGCCTACGGCTACGTAAAGGATGCCTCCAAGGTGGATGCCGCGAAGTATCGACAATTCAAAAAGGGCCAGATCTGCGAAAACTGCGCCCTCTACACCGGCCCCAGCGGCAAGAAGGAAGGCCCGTGCACCATCTTCCAGAACCGCCCTGTGGCTGCAAAAGGCTGGTGTTCCACCTACGCCGTCAAACCCAAGGGTTGATCTGGCTGGGTCAGCTGTCCCTTAGAGCGACAGGCCTCAGCGAATGCTCCGCCACTTTCGGCTTTGCCATGAGGCTAGGTGAGATTAGTTTTCCCGCGCAATGAGCTGCCGCGGCCCTAAGAACAAAATGGATCCGACCCTCCACCGGGATCGGAAGCCGGATTGGATCAAGGTCCGTCTACCCAACAACCCGGAGTTCTGGTCGACCAAGTCGCTGATTACGGACCTCAATCTGGTCACCGTCTGCGAAGAGGCCCAATGCCCCAACCGCTGGGAATGCTGGAGCCAAAAGACGGCAACCTTCATGATCGCCGGCGAAAAGTGCACCCGCGCCTGTGGCTTCTGCGCCGTAAAAACCGCCAAGCCCGATGCCCTCGAGGCCGACGAACCCCAGCGCGTGGCCGAGGCCACTCGCCGCATGGGTCTGCGCCACGTGGTGATCACGGCAGTGGCCCGCGACGATCTTCGCGATGGCGGCGCCGAGCACTTCAAGCACACCATCGAGGCTGTGCGCGAAGCCAACCCTGGCATCGTGATTGAAGTCCTCGTTCCCGATTTCAATGACCGCGACTGGGCCCTACAGATGTGCATGGATGCCCGGCCTCACATCTTCAACCACAACATCGAGACGGTGGAGCGCCTAACTCCACTGGTTCGCTCTCGCGCCAAATACGACCGCAGCCTGGCTGTACTCAAGAAGGCCAAGGACATGGTCGGCGGCAAGGTCGCCACCAAGAGCGGCATCATGCTCGGCCTAGGCGAGCGTCGCGACGAGATCCTCCAAGCCATGGATGATCTTCGTGATCACGACGTCACCGTCCTCACTCTCGGTCAATATCTACGCCCCACCCCCAAACACCTTCCGGTGGTGGAGTTCATCCATCCGGATGCCTTCGCCGAATACAAAGAGATCGCTTTGGAGAAAGGCTTCCGCCACGTCGCCACCGGCCCCTTGGTCCGCAGCTCTTATCACGCCGCGGACTTCAAGCCGGAGGAGGACATCATCGATGAGATCGAAGCCGATGTCCGCGCTGCCAAGGGCGTTGAACTTGGACCCGAGCACCTGCCCATCCCCGCGGCCAAGCCCGGCTTGGATCAACCGGTGTAATTACGCACTGAGACTTCATGAAATACTGGTTGATCAAGTCCGAGCCCGACGTCTTCTCCATCGACGATCTCAAGAAGGTCAAGCGCGAGCCCTGGGACGGTGTGCGCAACTACCAGGCCCGCAACTTCATGATGAAGGAGATGCAGCCCGGAGACCTCGCTCTCTTCTATCACTCCAACGCCAAGCCTCCGGGTGTGGCCGGCATCGCCAAGGTGGTTGGCGAGACTTATCCCGATCCCTCTCAGTTCAACAAGAAGAGCAAGTATTACGACGAGAAGTCCCCCAAAGACAATCCACGCTGGTGGCTGGTCGACTTTCAATTCGTGAAGAAGTTCAAGGAAGAGATTCCTCTCGACGTGCTCAAGGCAGACAAACAACTCTCAGAGATGATGGTCTGCCAGAAAGGCACCCGCCTCTCCATCACTCCGGTG
>CAZIPY010000347.1:0-2578 GCA_964541125.1 uncultured Luteolibacter sp.
TCGCAACCGCCACGAGAAGGGCTACTACATGTCACCTCGCGTGCAACCGACCGCTGCGATGGCGATTGCGCTAAAGGCAGACAAGCCGACTCTTCGTATACAAGGTGCGAAGTAGATCCTACTTCTTCTTCCCGAGCGCAATCACCTCGGCCATGGGCATGAGCTTGGGCGGGCTGTTATCGTTCTGCACGGTCTCGACCATCTTCTTGTAGGCGCCGTGGGCGCGGCCGTAGTTCTTGTCTGCGCCGTGGCGTTCCTGGAAGACCTTGAGCGCTTCCTTGGCGTTACCTCGGTATGCCTGAAGTGCTGCGAAGCTCGCACGGAAACGGAAGTTATGTTTCCCCTTCGGACGGCTATCCATGATCTTAAGAGCGTAATCGAGACCCTCCTTGATGTTGAGGCTGGCAAGCAACTCCACGGCGGGTGCCACGTCATTGCTAGGGTTGCTGTAGGATGTCCAGGTGGGGTCATCCCCTTGGAAGACGTAGTCGATGCGATCGGCAAAACGGTGGAAGTCCTCAGCCGGCATACCATTGAGCATATTGAAACCCTGACCGCGCTGCCCCTGATCGCGGGCGTGGGTGAGAATCGCGGCCAACTCATAGACTGCCTCCTTGTCCGCATCGGTTTTGATCAAACCATGCTGAAACGGACGAGCACAGAGCGCGGACAAAGCCTTACCCAGCCCCGGATCGTTAGACTCATGAGAAAGCCGAACGATGTCCATGTAGTATTTACGGGCGGTCTCGCCCATACTGCCGATGCAACCGGCCGCTGATTTGCGCACATCCACAGGCTCTTCGGGGTCGGTGAGGATGGCGGCAATCGCAGGAAGATGCGGCAGCTTCACCTCTGGTTTAATCCACCAGCCGTATTGGCCAATAGCCGTCTTCTTCTGCTCAGCAGTGCCACTCTTCATCCACTTCACATACGTGGGCGTCATCTCCTCGCGATGCTGACCTAGAGCACCCGCCGCTTTGCGTCGTATCTGGGGCATGGGATGTTCGGTGGATAGTTTGAGCACCTCCTGAGCCGTCTTCCCCTTCATCTCATACTTGCTGAGATTAATGATATCTTCAACCTCGTTGGGTTTGGCCCAGATGGACTCGTCCATTTCGCGGCCGGTAATGATCAGCGCACGGCGACCCACGCAGTAGGTGAGCAAGGCCACGGCATCGTGGGAGCCAGGCTTCCAATCGGGCATCCAACTACCATCGTGCATGCGGCGTTGATTATGGAAGGGCAGGATGCGCTTGAAGTATTCTGATGTCACCGCCGGCCCAGAACGCGCCGCACCCAAGGTGGTCCAGAAGGGATTAAAAAAGGCACTGGCGTGACCCTGACCCAACTTATCGTAGGTGGTGGCACAGCACTTAGCGAAGAATTTGGTGCCTTCCTTATTGCCCAGCAACTCCATGCTGACCGCACCCATACCACTCATGCCATTATTGTTGAAACCACCCGAGTAGGGACCGCTACCGGCATAAGGGAAAGAACCGCGACCTGCATACTGGCTGACGTAAGCACCGGTCTTTTCGATTGCCTTCTCCAATTGGGGATCTTTGACGCCGCACTTCTGAGCCATCAGCATACCGATGAAGGACGAAAGTGTGGTCTGATTCATGGCGCCGTAACCGGGCAGGCGGAAATTGAGATTGGGATCGGACATGCGGTGGCCATACATGCCCTTGGGGTCCTGCCCCCAAGCGAGGGTGATCGCCAACGACTTGATGGGCGGCAGCACCGTCTCATCCTTAGTCAGCAGGTAGTATTCGCTGAGTGCGATGAGCAGGTAACTCCAACCCCAAGTGCCGAGGTGTTGATTCTCGAGCTGAGATCCATCCCAAGCCATCCACTTGCCGCCTTTGATCATCTTGGTGGCGGCATCCATGTATTTCTTTTCGCCGGTAGCCATCAGCGCGAGGATCTCTGCGCTCAGTCGGCCGTTCTTGCCGGCGGCCACCCGATCGGCGGTCATGGTGATGATCTTATCGGTCTTGCTGCAGCGGTAGGGTGCGGTGGCGCTGTAGTCTCCGAGAACCTGAATGGAGAGGTCTAGGGTCTTCCCACCCTTGAGCATGAGACTCAACTTACCCTTACCAGCCTCGCTCTCGGCCAAGTCCATGGCCTTGGCCATCTCACTCTTGGGCTTGCTAAATTTCTTGCCGTTTACGCCGATAAGAACATCGCCCTTCTTCACCTTGCCTTCAGCAGGACTCCCCTTCTGAGCACCTTCGATATTCAGCACCTTACCCTTCTCCGTGGCGTGAATGCCGGTGATGCCAATCGGTTCACCCTCGAGCTTGGGCTCCTTCTTGGCCAAAGACAGGCCAGCGAGAGCGAGAGTAAGAACAAAGACGGCGAGGGGAGAGCGCAGTGATGAAGTCATGGCGGTGAGTGGGGCGTGAATATCCGTCTTCAATCCAACGGAAAACAGGCCTCCCATTCTTCACGAAACCGCCTTTCGGAGAATGAAAAAGAGGTCACCATCTGACCCCGAAACTGGGACAGATAATGGAGCGCGGACATCCTGTCCGCTATGTGCCTCGGGCATCTTGCCCGAGACGTAAGTGTAGAA
>CAZIPY010000348.1:0-2786 GCA_964541125.1 uncultured Luteolibacter sp.
TTATCGACCAAGGCTCCCACCATGTCATCGAGCCACAGCAGGTTCGGCCGCCCCCATTTTGCCGGCACGCCCGCTTCCTTCAATCGGGGCTCCAGGGTTTCCCGCGCCGGGAGCACATCGAGGGGTTCATCCAACATCCCCAATGCCGTGATACGGGGGTCCGCCTTGTAGGATCGCTCCGGCTCTCCGGGGCCATGCGGGATGGTCACCGCACAGTAGAGGAAAAACGGTCGATCATCATCCTCGTCGAGGAAATCAAGCGCCCCCTTGGCAATCCAGTCGAGGTTGTGCGATGCCAGGGCCTTGACTCCAATGAAGTCGGGATTGTCGTAGTAGAGTGAAGCACCGTAGTCGAAACCGGCTTCATGAATGGCCTCCATCTGCTTGTCGTAGTTCGACTTCAGAATCGCCAACATCTCCGGGTCGTCCGCCTTCGCCAGCCACTCCGGCCGCTCCATGTCGTTGACCTCGACCACGTGGTTCTTGCCGACGATCCCCGTCCGGTAGCCAGCCTTCTGAAGCATCTTCGGCAAAGTCGGCATGCCCTTCGTGATGAAGGTGTTCCACTCCACCGAGGCCTGCCCACCCAACTCCTTCTGACGCGCGAGGAAGGTCTGGGCCTTCGAGCGACTGGGGTATGTGCCCGTCAGTGCAGCGAAGCGACTCGGCGTGCACACCGGAGAAGTCACATACATCCGGTCAAAGATCGTGGCGCTTTCAGCAAGACGGTCGGTGTTCGGCGTGAAGTTACGTGGCTTGCCGTTGTCCTGCACGCCTTCCGGCATCCAGTTCATGTGGTGCTTGAATTGATCGTCCGTGATCAGAAAGAGAATGTTCGGGCGCTCCGATCCTCCCTCGGATGAAGCCTCCGCCAAGGCCGAGGACGGCTTGCCGTTCTCCTCCGATTCGATCGGTGCTTCAGCGGACTTCTCGCAGCCGCTGAATCCGAGGGATCCGCAAACCAGAAGCAGGGTTGAAAAGTAGTTTCGCATGGGTCTCAGGACTTGAGGAATTTGTCGGTCGCGGCACGGAAGCGCTTCACCTCCTCGGCCACGCCGGGATCTTCGATCAGACTACGCTTCTCCAGTGGGTCGGTCTCGTAGTCGTAGAACTCTTCGAACTTCAGCTCGGAAGGGTCGTCCTTGGTCACCCAGCGGATGTAGCGGTAACGGCCGTCTCGAAGGGTATAGCCCATCAACTGCTTCTTCCCTCCTCCCCGTGGGTACTGACTCACCGCGTAGTCCTTCACCTTCGCCTTCGGGTCACTGAGCACGGGGGTCAGGCTCACCCCTTCGAGTTCCTTGAGCGTCGGAATTCCGGCGAGCTCACAAAGCGTGGGGAAGATGTCAACGAACTCGACCGGCGACATCGACTCAGCTCCCTTCCCCCCCTTCGCACGGCGGGCGATGATCATCGGAACCCGGGTGGCTTGTTCGTAGTTGGTATGCTTGCACCACATTCCGTGGTCGCCGAGGTGCCAGCCATGGTCACCCCAGAAGACGACGATGGTATTCTCCGCGATGCCTTCCTTCTCGAGCGCATCAAGGAGCTTTCCCACCTGGGCATCAATGTAGGACACGCATGCCATGTAGCCGTGCACCAACTTCCGCTGCTCTGCTTCGGGAAGGTCTTTCCCCTGGTATTCCTTGTAGCCGGCGTAGCTGCCATTCTTGAGCTCCCATGAATCTTGAAAATGGTCCTTCGGAGCGCCATCGGGCATCTCCTGGAACTCGGCCAAACGGATGTCGTCGCCGGAGTAGAGGTCAGCATACTTCTTGGGTGCCACAAACGGCAGGTGAGGCTTCTTGAAGCCAACGGCGAGAAAGAAGGGCTTCTCCTCCTTGGCAAGCTCACCGATCAACTCGACCGCCTTCTCCGCATAGATGCCGTCGTCATAGGCATCGTCAGGGACGTCCTGATCAATCTCGACCGCAGGAACCCCACCGAGTGCCTGCTTCATCTTGTTCCAGTCCCCCCGGTTCTCTCTCTTGGCCTTCTTGGCACGAGCGACGAAGCCCTCCTCCACGAAACCCATCTGCGAGTTCGGGTTCTCCTGGGTCTTCACATAAGGTCGACTCCATGAAGCGGGGTCATTCTTCATCATGCCATCGACACTGCGCGGGTCGAAGGTCTTGCCGAGTCCGATGGAAGTGTAGCCGTTGGCCTTGAAATGCTGCGGCAGGGTCACGACGTCCGGAATCATGTCGCGCAGCCTGGTCTTCAGATCCCACACCTTGGTGGTATCCGGCCGCAGTCCGGTCAGAAGACTCGCACGCGAGGGTCCGCACACGGCCTGCTGGCAATGCGCATTGAGGAAGGTCGTCCCTTGTGCGGCCAAGCGATCGATCTGGGGCGTCTTGATCACGGCATCACCGTAGCAACCGAGCATCGGCTTCAGATCATCCACCGCGATGAAGAGGACATTGGGTTTGTCGGCAGCGAAGGCCGACATGGCCAGCGAGGCGGAGAGGACAAATGACTTGATCATGGGTTCACTGGGTTTTGCCGCGCTGATCGAAGGGGTTATTCCCTCCCTGTTTGGCACCGGCTTCTTGTTTGAGTTGCTTCAAGAGCGCAGCGAGCTCAGCCGTCTTCTCCGGCTGCTCCTGCGCAAGATTCGTGGTCTCGCCCGGATCCCGGGTGAGCTGGTAGAGCTCCTTGCCATCGGACTCGTGGCTCTCAATGAGCTTCCATTCGCCGTCGATCACCGCCGAGGCATTCCGGTCTCCCGTCGACTGCGGCCGGGCCCGGGGAGAATGGAAGAACATCGGCTTCCTCCGCTTCTT
>CAZIPY010000349.1:0-13054 GCA_964541125.1 uncultured Luteolibacter sp.
GGTGCTTCTTGGCATCACCAAGGCCTCGCTGGAGACCGACTCGTTCATCTCGGCGGCGTCCTTCCAGGATACCACCCGGGTGCTCACCGAGGCGGCCACCCTCGGCAAGATCGATTACCTCAGCGGCTTCAAGGAGAACGTGATCATGGGTCACCTCATCCCAGCCGGTACCGGCTTCCCGATCCACAAGGAATCCGAGTTCGAGTTCACCGTTGAAGAACCTGATCCCATCGTCTTCGAAGAAGAAGGTGCTGAGGGTGAAGACAGCGAGCCTGGCGAGCAGCCACTACCTGCAGTTGCCGCTGATGGCGACGAAGCTAGCGCGTAACCACCCGCCCACCCATGGCTTAAGGCTTAGTCAAACCAATCACGAAGCGGGATCCGGAAACGGGTCCCGCTTTTTTATTTGATCAATCTCGCGCCGTCGCAGGGACGCGAGGCAAAGATTTGCGGCTGGATGCCGGTGGCTGCCTCATATTTAGAAGTCAGAGTCTCTGCAATGTCCGCTGCTTTGGCGCTTTCGCAGAGGGTGACCGTGGAGCCGCCGAAGCCTCCCCCCGTCATGCGTGAGCCGATCACGCCGCCATGACGTCCGATGCCGCGCGCAATCTCCACCATGGTGTCCAGTTCCTTGCAGGATACTTCAAAGTCTTCGCGAAGCGAATCGTGACTGGCGGCCATGAGTGTGCCGAGGGCCTCGAAATCGTTTTGGCTCAGGGCTTCGGCCGCGGCCGAGGTGCGCTCGATTTCGCTGACCACATGGCGAGCACGGCGATTCACGGGGTCACCGAGGGCATCCCAATGATCTTCCACATCCTGTAGGCTGACGTCGCGCCACGAACTCTTGCCGATGATCTTCAGGGCATCCTCGGTGTGTTGGCGGCGCGTGGCATAACCGCCATCGGAAAGCTCGTGGTGCACCATGGTGTTGGCAACCAGCACGGTGAGGTCGGGGTTGGCGAAGGGCACCAGATCAGGTTCCTCTGTCTGACAATCGATGAGGATGAGTTTGTCCCGGCGACCGAAGGCCGAGGCGAATTGATCCATGATGCCGCAGGGAACATGCGCAAAGTCATGTTCGGCCTTCTGACAGAGCAGGGCCTTGTCGCGGGTCTTAAGACGTGTGTCGAGCATGCCCTCCAAGAGCGTAGCCACGGCCAATTCGAGTGCCGCTGAGGATGAGAGTCCGGCACCACCCGGAATGGAGGAGACGATGAAGGCATCGAAGCCGGACAGGTGGTAGCCGAGGTTCTGAAATCCGCGTGCGACACCACGAATGTAGTTGCTCCACTTGGGCTCGCCCTCTTGAACCGGAGCGCCAACGTGAAAGCTGACCACCTCATCATTCAGATCAGTGGCAATGCGCACCTCGTCATCCAGTCTAGCTCGACCGGCGATGACGATGGCGCGGTCGATTGCGAAAGGCAGGACAAAGCCGTCGCAGTAATCGATGTGCTCGCCGATCAGATTCACCCGACCGGGTGCCACAGCGGTAGTGCTGGCCTCGACATCAAAGCGGTCCTTCAACCCTGATTGGGCATCGGCCACCAGGTCGTTGATGTATGGATTGATCTGAAGCATGATTGCAATTCATCTAATCGAACATCACTCCGGTTTGGCAAGGGCAAGCGTGGTGATGATGCCGTCGTAGTCGTCTGGTCCGGGGTGGGTGTCGCAGTGATCCTTGTTGAAATCGAGGAACTGAGTGATCACTTCAAAGCCGGCTTCCTCCAACCACTGTTTCCACTGCGAGGGTTCGCCCCAACGAATGGTCTGGGTGCATTCGTAGAGCGTATCTGGTCGATCCTTGATCTGGTAGTGGTGGTGGCGCGTGACCTTCTGTTCATCGTCATGCAGTTCGTGGCGCGTTTCCAGAATGGCATGATCACCGTTGTTAAGAGTGGCTTCGTGATCGAGATACCACTCGCCTTCGGGGAGTTCACCGATGAGTTCACCATAGGGCATGAAGGTGGTGAGATAGAGACCGCCGCCAGGTTTCAGCCACGACTGCCAATGTTTGAGTGTCGCGACAGGGTCGTCGGCGAGCTGCAGGGTGAAGGCCGGGACCAGTAGGGATGTGTAGCTTGAGTCAGGTGTCCATGTGCTCATGTCGCCCTGATGGATGTGATTGCGCATATCGGGATCGGCTTGAGCGATCATGTCAGCCGAAAGTTCCAGCCCCTCGACCTCGAATCCTGCTTCGCGCAGGGGCTTGAGCAGGCGCCCCGTGCCGCAACCGATCTCGAGTGAAGTTCCCGGATGATTCGCGAGAAAGTCCAGCATCAGGGGAATCTCCGGGCTCGGGCCGTCGACGTCCTGAAGAGCGTCATGCACTTCGGCTTCGAGGGAGGAGTAAGGCTGTGACACACCAGCATCATGGGAGTCTTTTTGGTGCATGGCAACAGGGCGGATTGGCTTGCATTCAGGTGCTGTGCATGTGGCAATGGTAGAGCATACCTTTTTCGTGATTTGAGTCAGGAAACGAAACCGCCGGAACGCCCCCTGATGGCCAATTATTCAGGATTGAAGCCCCAGAAGGGCTGGCCGGTGCGTAATTACAAATTCCTCCGCCACCACATCGTTCCGGGAATGTTTAAACGCAGGGCCGGCAACGTGCTCGAGCCAGTGGCTGACCCACCGACCAACGGGGAGGTCCGCATCACCTGGATCGGTCACGCGTCCTTTTACCTGCAGTTCGCAGGGCATTCGGTCATCGTCGATCCCAATTGGGCGAAATGGCATGGTCCGGTGAAGCGCCGGCGTGAGCCCGGACTCGACCTCCATGGCTTGCCCGAGGTCGATCTCGTCTTGGTCACCCACGCCCACTTCGACCACCTTCACAAACCCAGCCTCAAGATCCTGCAGGCCAGGGAAGGGGTGGTGGTTCCGAAGGGCAGTGGCGCCTTGGTCCGCAAGCTGAAATTTCCCCATGTCCATGAGATGCAGGTCTGGGATCAGTTGGACTTCGACCAGATGCAGATTATCCACACGCCTTCCCACCATTGGGGTGCCCGCTACATCCATGACACTCATCGCGATTATGGCGGATACATCGTCAAGGCCGGGGACAAGACCGTCTTTCACTGCGGCGACAGCGCCTACTTCGACGGGTTTACAGAAATCGGCCAGAAGCACGACATCGACATCGCGCTGATGCCCATCGGTGCCTACGAGGCGCCCAGCGGCCGAGACGTCCACATGAACCCTGAGGAGGCCGTGCGCGCCTTCATGGATCTGGGCGCAAAATTGATGATTCCCATGCACTACGGCACTTTTCCCTTGGGCAACGAGCCCCACGACGAACCCGTTGAGAGACTGCTTGCGGAAGCGGATCGCCGGGGTATCAGTGAACAGGTGCTGATTCCCGAAGAGGGCGTCGGTATTGAATGGTAAGGGAAATTGGAACAAACTCCCCATCAACCTCCTCCTATCCTCATGAAAACCTTTTTCACCACCCTCATCTGTCTGTTGCCCATGCTGGCTTCCTGTGAGACGGAGAAGTCACCCGAAATGCGCAAAGATCCCGTGAAACTGCCCGAAATCCCCAAAGATGTCGTGACCGAGACCGCCACTGTCGGTGGTGGCTGCTACTGGTGCCTCGAAGCTGTCTATCGCCAGCTCGATGGTGTCTACAAAGTGACTTCCGGCTTCATGGGCGGCCATGTCGAAGATCCCAGCTACGAAGCCGTCTGCAACGGCACCACGGGTCACGCCGAAGTCGTTCAGGTTGTCTTCGATCCGAAGAAAATCTCCTACGAACGCCTTCTTGCTTGGTTCTGGGAAATGCACGATCCCACCACCCTCAACCGCCAGGGCGCGGATGTCGGCACTCAGTATCGGTCCGCCATCTTCTATCATGATGATGAGCAGAAGAAGGTGGCTGAGGCCTCGATGAAGGCTGCTGGAAAACTCTTTAAGGATCCTATCGTTACCGAGGTCACAAAGTCCTCTAAGTTCTACGTGGCTCCCGAAAAGCACCAAGACTTTTACTTCAACAACAAGAACCAGAACAGCTACTGCCGCTTCGTCATCGAGCCAAAGCTCAAAAAACTGAAGCTCGAGCATTAGTCGTCACCAAAACTGACTTGATTGAGGAATTGGGATTCCTTAGAGCTTGGGGAATATGAAAATCCTCAAAGCGTCTCTTCTTGTTCTCTCGCTGTTCCTGGTCGGCTGCGAGCCCCCTAACCCTCACGACGATCATGGCCACGCCCACACTCCCCACCATGGCATCGTTAAACCTTTCCAGAACGGTGGTGAAGATGCTGGCTTTGTTGAACTCAAGCTCCATGACGATAAGGGAGATCTCGAGCTCTGGCTGACCCAGGATGAGGCAGGAAAGAATCCGTATGACCTGCCACTTGATGCGGTTATTACCGTCGAATTCCCCAAGCTCGAAAAGACCGTCAAACTTCAGGTCCGCAACACCTCAAATAACGAGGATGAGGACGGCAAGGGCAATATCCGCGACGGCAAGACCAACTACTTCATCTTCCCTGGGGATACAGGAGTTGATCCCGCCTTCCTCGTGGGCAAAGAGTTTTCGTCAAGTGTCGTTGTCTCCTTCGAGGTCGAAGGGAATACGCTTAAAACTCAGTCCTTTGAGTTGAGTCCACACACGCATTGATTCGAAGTCACTTACGAGGGCTCCCATTCCGTTGCGGAATGGGAGCTCTTTTTTTGTGGATTTGCCTATCCATGATAGGGTGGAGCCAATGAGGCGAGTATCAGAAATCCGATGCAACGGGTGCTGAGATGGTATGGCGGACTCAATCCCTGGCTGGCGATGCGCCTGCTAGTGCTGCCGATTGCCCTGAGCGTCCTCGATTTTTCAGTCACTCTAACTTTCCAGCCTGAGGAGTATTGGGCGGGTGATCGCATGGCCGTCGTCGAAGCAAATCCCATTGCGCGGTGGGTATTGATGGTTCATCCGCTGCTCATTGTGCCGGCTATGGTGGCCTGGTATGTCCTGATGGTTCCGCTGATCTTCCACACGCCGGCCAAAATCGGCATGAGAGTGATTGTTGCCCACATTCTGGCTCACACGATTGTGACCTGCGGATGGCTGGTTCGCATGCTTGAGACTGGATGGTGGTGGGCCGCGCTGCTGGTGGGATTGGTGATCATCGGCAGCATGGTGCTTCTGCGGCCATTCAGAAGTGCATGGAACTCAGATCGGCCGCTTTGCGGCTGATTGATATGATACAGGCTATCGGTGTCAGGCGGTTTGAATGAACGGCCTCGGCCTGATAAACCTGATTCATGTTGGAACGCTTCCGCTTTTCCCTGAGTGGTGTTATCTTTGGCGCCGTCGGGCTTGGTATTTCCATCTGGGGAGCGATCGTGCTCACGAATGCCAAAGCGAGTGGCTCCTGGCCTTCCGTGCCGGGAAAAGTCACGGAGTCTCGAGTGGTGAGCAAAACCAGCAGGGATTCCGACGGCCATAGCGATACCACTTATAGTGCCCATGTGGTGTACCGCTATGAGGTCGAGAATGCCGAGTACACCTGCGATACGGTTTCCTTCGGTGAGTATGGCACAAATACTCCCAAGCATGCTCGTGAGATCGTGGTTCGCTACCCCAAGGGCAAGGAGGTGACGGTGCATTACGAGCCAGAAAAACCGACGAAAGCGGTTCTGGAGCCCGGGGTCACCTGGTCATCCTATGCGGTTTTGGGCTTCGGCCTTATTTTTGTCGGCGTAGGCGGTTCCTGCTTTTTTTCGCGCCGCTAAGCGTACTCCGGTCCCTCAATCAAAGAGCGGTGCCAGTTGCTCGTGCGCAGCAAGCAACATCGCTTCGGTCGTTTCCCAGTCGATGCAGCCGTCGGTGATGGAGACGCCGTATTCGAGATCTTCGACGGGTTGGGGGAAGCTCTGGTTGCCGGCTTTGAGGTTGCTCTCGACCATGGCACCAATCACGTGACGGTTGTTCAGGCTTTGGCGCACGATTTCCTCGAACACGGCGGGCTGTTTGGAGGGGTCCTTGCCGCTGTTGTCGTGGCTGCAGTCGGTCATCACCGCGGGGGTGAGGCCGGCGCCTTCGAGTTGTTCGGTGGCGGCAGCGACGGCATCGGCGCCGTAGTTGGGACCCTTGGAGCCGCCGCGCAGAACGATGTGACAGTTGGGGTTGCCGCCGGTGGTCAGGGCATTGGCACGACCTTCGTTGTCGATGCCGAGAAAAGTCTGGGTCTGGCTGGCGGCCTTGATTGCGTTGATCGCCACGGTCAGGCCACCGTCGGTTCCATTCTTGAAACCAAGGGGCATGGAGAGACCGGAGGCCATCTGACGGTGGGTCTGGCTTTCGGTCGTGCGCGCACCGATGGCCGACCAGCAGATGAGATCGGCGATGTACTGCGGGGTGATGGGATCGAGTAGCTCGGTGGCGGTGGGGATGCCCATGTCGATCACCTCGCGTAGGAAGGAACGGGCGATATGCAGGCCTTGGGGAATGTCACTCGAGCCATCGAGCGTCGGATCCATGATGAGGCCCTTCCAGCCGACGGTGGTGCGGGGTTTCTCAAAATACACACGCATCACCAGCAGCATGCGGTCCTTCAGCTTCTCAGCGAGTGGGGCCAGTTTCTTGGCATATTCGCGGCCAGCCTCGACATCATGGATGGAACAGGGTCCGACCACCACCAACAAGCGGCGGTCATCACCGAAGATGATCTTATTGATCGCCTCGCGGCTCTCGGCGACGAACTTTTCGGCGGCCTCGGTCTTTTCGATCTCGCTGCACAGCTCGACGGGCGAGGGCAGCAGAGTCTTCGAGGTGATGTGGATGTCGGTGACCTTTTTCACGGGAAATGCAGGGGAAGCAGGGGGCGAAGGCATAAAGAAGGCGACTTGGGGGAGCAAGTCCCAAGTCGCCTTGAATTGATGAGAATGAGGGACTTGTGTGCCTCAGATCTTCTGAACTAGCGGGCCCCAGCCTTCGCGCGGTTTACGGTCGGCGAGCTCGTTGATTTCTGGGTGATTGGTGATCACGCCTTCCTCGTTGAGCTCAAGCTTCTTGCCGGCGCGGGCACAGAGGTTGCCGAGTTGAATATTGGCGGTCATCGGGCCCGAGTAGCTGAAGTTCGACTGACTGAACTCACGGGGCTTCTCGCCGCGGCAGGCCATGAAGAACTCGGCGTGGTGGCCGGGGGAACGCTCAAGCAGCTGCTTGGGTTTGCCGAACTCGCTGCGGCGCTTGGATGGGATGAGTTGAGGTCCTTCCCAGTAGTCGCCGGTGACGAGCATCTTGCCTTCGGTGCCGATGACGAGATTGCCAGTGCGCGGCAGTTTGCGGCCTTCAGAGGCGAGTTCCTCGGGGTTTTCGGGCATGTAGGGCTTGCCGTCCTTCTGGCCTTCATACCAGTAGGTAGCGAAACCGGGACGATCTTTGGTGGCGCGGTAGGTGCACTTCACCTTCATGCCTGCAGGCCACTGGTCGTCCACCGGGCTGGTCATTTCGAGGGGCTCGGCGGTGGCAGCGTAGCCTGGGTTCATGATGGCGTAGATGCCGTCGGTGGTGTGGCAGGCCATATCACCGAGGGCGCCCGAACCGAAGTCGACGTATCCGCGCCAGGAGAAAGAGTGGTAGGCGTTCTTGCCGGTCTTTGGATGCTTGGCGACGTAGGGGCGCATGGGAGCGGGTCCAATCCAAGCGTCCCAGTCGAGATGATCGGGCACGGGGTCGTTGCCTTCGGGGCGTCCGGCGCCTTGAGGCCAGACCGGGCGGTTGGTCCAGGTGTGGAACTCGGTGATCTCACCGATGGCACCGGCTTTGACGTATTCGTAGGCGATGCGCCAGCCCTGCATGGAGTGGCCTTGGTTGCCCATCTGAGTGACCACTTTGGGGTTGGCCTTGTAGGCGGCGGTGAGAAGCTGCGCTTCTTTCACCGACCAGGTGAGGGGTTTCTCAGTGTAGCAGTGGATGCCCATGGAGACAGCCGTCATCGAGGGCGCGAAGTGGGTGTGGTCGGGAGTGGAGACGAAGACGACGTCGAGCTCTTCACCGTGCTTCTTGAACATCTCGCGCCAGTCGGTGTAGCCGGCAGCTTCTTTCCAGCCCTCCTTGCCAAGAACGCCGTTCCAGCGGTTCTTGTCGGTCTCCGCGAAGGCAATGCATTGCAGACCTGCCTCGTGGGAAGCGCGGGTGTGGGCGCCGGCCCTGCCGCCGACGGCGACGAAGCCGACTTGGAGTTTCTCATTGAGGCCCTGAGCACGGATGATGCTCGGGAAGCCGACGGTGGAGGCGGCACCGGCAGCGGTGATGCCTTTGACGAAGTTGCGACGTGAGACGTTGGACATGGTGTTGGGTGGTTTAGGAGTTGGTTTAGAGTTTGATTCTTGCTGGTCGGCGGAGCCGGGGGCCTTCCTGCAAGGGAAGGATGATTATTTTGATGGGTTCTTATTGGTGGCGAAATCCGGAGCGGCTTCTTTCAGGTTGGCAGGAACTTCGGCGTTCTTGGCGCCGGTGGTCCAGGCCACGGCACCGATGATCATGTTCTTGAAGAGATCTCCGTCCCACACGTCCTCGCGATGACCCATCGCGTTGTAGTAGACGCGGCCCTTGCCTTCCATGCGGGCCCAAGCGGTGGGGTAGTTCGGGCGGTCGTACATGTCGCCTTGCAAGCCTTCGGTTTCAATCACCTGAAGGGCATGAATGTCCGGGTTGATGTTCTTGAGAGCATACCACTCCTCATGCAGCGAGAAGGACTTGCCGATGTTTTCGTAGCCGGGGAACTTGGGGTTGATCACGTAGTTGGTGGCGGTCTGCTGCTTGCCGTGGCTGAGGAACTCACCGCCCAGCATGCAGACAAAGTCGCTGGCGCAGTCGTGGTTCTCATATTTGGCGACCTTGCCCTTGGTGTGGAAGGTGTCGCTGGCACAGTGCAGGCCAATGAAGCCGCCGCCGCCCTTGATGTAGTCGAAGAGGGCCTTCACTCCTTCGTCGGTCATGGGCGGCTGCTTGTCCTTGCCCGGTTGGGTGAGATCGCCGGTGGTATAGAAGATGACCGTGTCGAACTGCTTGAGGTAGTCGGCACTGAACTTGGAGCCGTCCTTGGAATGTTCGAAAGTCCAGTTGTTGGCCTTGGCGAGGCCATCGAGGACCTTCTCAGCGTGGCTCGGCTTGCCTTTTTTCCAGGAGATCACCGAATGCTCGAAGCCGGCGGACTTGGAGAAGAACAGGATCTTGACCGGGTCTGCTGCATGGCTGAGCCCTCCAAATAGAAGGCCCAGGGGCAGGATGGCGCGGGAAAGCAGTTTCATGATCGGGAATCCTATCTACGCCGGAACGCCTGCCAAGCTTGCAATTCTAGGCTCCCTGTCCCTTTTTGTGACGACACTCTCAGCCCTCCCATGAAGATCGTTTTCCGTGTCCGCTACCAGACTGTTCCCGGGCAGTCCCTTTGGCTGAAGCTGCAGGAGGAAGACGGAAGCGTGGAGGAGCTGCCTATGCAGTGGATCAACGCTCAACAATGGGAGCTGGAGCTGGAGAGGGAGCCCCATCGCTTGCTGGTCTACGCCTACCAGCTGCGGGAAGAGGGCAATGGTCTGGAGCTCGACGAGTGGGGTGGAGGTCGCAGTGTGGATCCTGGTGAGGCTTCCTGTCTCTGGCTCTCGAATACCTGGCGCTCAGCCGGCACCCTCGACATGGCCTACGAGACCAAGGGCATGGAGACCCTGCTGCCAGCACGGGGTCCATTCGGAGCTGTATCACACCTGCCTAGCGCCAATCACCGATTCCAGATCCTCGTTGCCGGCATCCCCTCGCATCTTGCACTATGCCTGATTGGAGATGTCGAAGCTCTGGGTGAGTGGGATCCTAAGCGGGCCGTGGGCATGACCGAATTCGACACGAACCGCTGGGTGGTCGATCTCGACCTGCCTTGTGACAAGTCCATCGAGTACAAGTATGGCCTCTGCAATCGAGAGACCGGAGAGCTGGTCGAATTCGAGCAGGGGGTGAACCGTACGCTGGAAGTTCACGTTCTGGGTAAGGTGCAGCAGACCCATGTGCATGATGAAGCCTATCGCCACAACCCCGTCAGAGGGTTTCGCGGAGCAGGAGTCGCAATTCCAGTATTCTCGCTGCGCAGCGACCAAAGCTTGGGCGTGGGGGAGTTTGCTGATTTGGTGCCCTTCGGGGAGTGGGCGCAGGGTCTCGGCATGAAGCTGGTGCAGATCTTGCCCATTCACGACACCACGGCCGCAGGCGACTGGACGGATTCCTATCCATACTCCGCGATCAGTTGCTTTGCGCTGCATCCCATCTATCTGCGCTTGGATGCCTTTACCCAAGACATGCCTGAGGAATGGCGGGAGTTACTGGAGCAACATCGGCAGAGCCTCAATACCCGAGACTCTCTCGATTATGAGGCGGTGATGAACGCCAAGCTGGAACTGACTCGCGAGGTGTTCGAAGCCCGCTACGATGAGATCTCGAATGATGCGGGGCTGTTGGAGTTCTTGGTGGAGAATCAGGATTGGCTGGCGACCTACACCTCCTTCTGCGCTTTGCGCGACCATCATGGCAGTGGTGACTTCGAGCAGTGGGGTGAAGACGCTCGCTTCAGTGAAGAGCTTCTCGAAGAGATGTGGGAAGAGGATTCTCCCTACCGCCTTGAGATGGAGTATTGGATCTGGCTGCAATATGAGTTGGACCGCCAGCTGTCGGACGTGGTTGGGCAGCTGCACGCGATGGGAGTATTGCTCAAGGGGGATCTCCCCATTGGGATTGATCGCCATTCGGTTGAAGCATGGGCGGACCCCGAGCTCTTCCATCTCGATGCTCAGTCGGGCGCTCCACCGGATTTCTTCTCGGCCGAGGGCCAGAACTGGGGATTTCCCACCTATAATTGGGAAGAGATGGCGGAGGACGGCTATGCTTGGTGGGGATCACGCTTGTCTCACCTCGCCAAGTACTTCGACGCCTTCCGTATCGACCACATCCTCGGCTTCTTCCGCATCTGGCAGATTCCCACCACTCAGGTCGATGGTCTGCGTGGCTGGTTTGAGCCAGCGGTTCCCGTCCATGTCAGCGAGTTCAGGGAACAGGGAGTCGATTTCGACTATGAACGTTTCTGTGAACCCTGGCTGACTGGGGAGGGACTCATGGCTTGTTTTGGCGACTTCACCGACAAGGTCATCGCCGAGTTCCTGCGGGATCGTGAGGGTGGTGGTTACGTCTTTCGCGAGGCATTCGATACCCAGCGCAAGGTGGCCGATCACTTCAGCGGAGAACTCAGTGATGAGCAGGCATTCATTCGCAAGGGTCTGTTGGCCTGTCACGGCGAGGTGCTGTTCTTTGAAGCCCCCGGATCCAGCCGCACCCAATTCCATCCCAGCTTTGCTCTCCAACGTACCCGCTCCTTCATGGATCTGGATGACCGCAGCAAGGAGAAGGTGGATGCCCTCTACAACGACTACTTCTTCAAACGACAGGACTTCTTCTGGCGCGCGGCCGGCCTTCATAAGCTTGATGCTCTGCGCCGGGCATCTCCCATGCTGCTCTGCGGCGAGGATCTCGGAATGGTGCCCGAATGCGTGCCGCCTGCCATGCGTGAGATGGGCATTCTCAGTCTCGAGATTCAGCGCATGCCCAAGACCTACGGCGCGGAATTCGACGACCCACGCTACGCTCCCCACTTGAGTGTGGTTAGCCCCTCTACCCACGATATGCAGAACCTGCGGGAGTGGTGGCAGGAGGAGCCTGACCAGGCCCGCCGCCTGGCTTGGACCCAGTTTCACGAGGCCGACCCTGCTGCGGATCTCGAGCCTGAGATGGCGGCCAAAATCATCGGCCAACACTTTGAGTCGCCGGGGATGTGGGCCATCGTGCCGCTGCAGGACCTGTTGGCTCTGGATGCCGCCGTTCGTCACTCGGATCCCAAGGCCGAGCGCATCAACGATCCGTCCATCAACCCTCACAACTGGCGCTACCGCATGCACCTCAAAATCGATGATCTGAAGGCTGCAAAGACCCTCAATCAGCGGATTCAGAGCCTGCTAGTGGAGCATGAGAGGGATTAATGCAGATTGGGCCGATTTTTCATGGCTGATGCCTTGACCCGGGGCGGAGGGCTGAGCATGGTTCCGCCCGCAAAAACAGGGAGGAAATCGGACGTTTCCGTCACATCGATCCTCGGTTGGCCCGCTCCCTGCATATGAACGACAATCATGAACATCCACGAGTACCAGGCGAAGCAGCTCTTTGATCAATACGGCGTCCCCAGCCCTCAGGGCAAAGTCGCCTCCACCCCGGAAGAGGCCGTTGCCGCGGCCAAGGAATTCGAAGGCTCCCAGCTGGTCATCAAGGCCCAGGTTCACGCCGGTGGCCGTGGCAAGGGTCACTTCAAGAACGGCTTCCAAGGTGGTGTTCACCTCATCCAATCCGCCGAACAAGCCGGTGAGTTCGCCGAGAAGATGCTCAACGAGACCCTGGTCACCATCCAGACCGGAGACGATGGCCGCCTCGTGCGCAAGGTGATGGTCGCTGAAGCCGTGGACATCGAGCACGAGTATTACCTCTCCATTCTCATGGACCGCGACACTTCCCGTCCGGTCATCGTGGCCTCCACCGAAGGCGGCATGAGCATCGAGGACGTTGCCCACGACACCCCCGAGAAGATTCTGCGTCAGTTCGTGCATCCGCTCCTCGGTCTGCAGGGTTACGAGATCCGCAAGCTGGCCGCCAACCTTGGCCTTTCCGGAGATCTCGCCAAGCAGTTCGGCAAGCTCCTCAAGAACCTCTACAAGCTCTTCATCTCCTGCGACTGCTCCATGCTTGAGATCAACCCGCTGGTGACCACTCCCGACGGTCGCGTGCTCGCTCTCGATGCCAAGTTCGGTTTCGATGACAACGCGCTGTTCCGCCATCCCGACATCGTCGAGATGCGCGACACCGAAGAGGAAGATCCCCGCGAAGTCGCCGCTTCCGAATACGACCTCAACTACATTGGTCTCGACGGCAACATTGCCTGCTTGGTCAACGGTGCCGGTCTTGCCATGGCGACCATGGACATCATCAAGCACTACGGTGGTGACCCGGCCAACTTCCTCGACG
>CAZIPY010000350.1:0-5659 GCA_964541125.1 uncultured Luteolibacter sp.
AGCATCACCATGCGGGTGGTAGTTCATCGTGTTGCCGACAATGCCCGCCACCTTGTTGTAGCGACCATCGTCGATCTCATCCATGGAATGGAGGATGCGACGCTGCACCGGCTTGAGGCCGTCGGCCAGATGAGGGACCGCGCGCTCGAGAATGACATAGCTGGCGTAGTCCAGGAAGTAGTCGGAATACATCTCGCCGAGGGAGGCGCGGTGGTCCGGTTCGTAGCTCATCGAGGCGGATGCTTAAAGGGCTGGAGCGGTCGAGGCAAGCACCAGCTTTGATCAAGATTACTTAATAAGTTGCCAGAGGCCCGGTTGAGGTCTTGGATGCCCTTGTTTGGGATCAATCCCGCCCGCCTCCTATGAGCGACTCAACACCCGCAAAACTCACCAAGGCGCAGACCTTTGTCCGCCGGACCAGTAGCACCGTCTTCCTTTGGGCTGTGGTGACCGGGGTGTTTATCAGCGGCTGGACCTGGGCCTTCCTTGCTCTGCTGACCATCCTGATGCTCATCGCCACTCATGAGTATTTTCAGATGCTCAAAAAAGCGGATGTGCCTTGTAATCCAATATTCGGGATTCTCTGCGCGGTTCTATTCTGTGTTTTCGAATACAAACCCCTGCTCAGTGAGTTAATCCCCAATTTTGGGCCTGCCATGGTGGCCTGTCCATTGGTTGCCATTGGAACATTTACCCTTCAATTACGCCATAAACCTGAAGGATTGAATGCACTCATGGCTGTGGCGATGAATCTGCTCGGCTTTGTCTACATCGCACTGATGTTTAGCTTTGCTGCCAAGCTATTGTTCCTGCCCTGGGCCGAGGTCATTTCCGCAGAAGGTATCGAATCCTATAACCACTTGCCGAAATCGGCGACCTTCCTACTGCTGTGGCTGATTGCCGTGACCAAATTCACCGACATGGGAGCCTACATTACTGGCTCCCTCATCGGAAAACACAAAATGATCCCCCACATCAGTCCGGCGAAGACCTGGGAAGGCTTTGCTGGCGGTCTGTTTTTTGCGCAACTCGCCGGATTTGGTCTCTACCTCGGTTTCTCGGAGCACTTGTCTATTTTGGAAGGACATATGCACGTGGCCATCCTTGGATTAATCCTCGCAGTTCTGGCGGTGATCGGTGATCTGGCGGAGAGTATTGTGAAGCGTTCGGTCGGCGCGAAGGACTCCGGACAGATGCTTCCGGGCATCGGTGGCTCGCTGGATCTGATCGACAGCATTTGCTTCACCGCTCCAGCGATGTATCTCTACATCGTGTATGTCATTTGGTCTTGATTGACCGTCTTCCCATGAGCTCTAGCCCAAAACGCCGCGTCGTCCTGCTGGGATCCACCGGATCCATCGGCCAGTCGACGCTCAAGGTGGCGCAGGCCATGCCCGAGGAGATCGAGATCGTCGGTCTGGCGGCCAACAACAACATCTCGAGACTGGCTGATCAGGTCCGTGAAACTGGCGTCAAAAACGTCGCCATCTACGACGCGCCTCAAGTCGAGGCCCTGAGAGCTCTCCTCCCAGACGAGGTGACGATTCACTCCGGTCCTGAGGGTCTCGTTGAACTGGCTCGGCTGGAGAGCGCGGACATCGCCCTCATTGCCATCGTCGGTACGGCAGGCCTCCACCCCGCCCTCGCCGCCATCGAATCCGGCAAGGATCTGGCCATCGCCTCAAAGGAGATTCTCGTGATGGCGGGCGAAGTCATCACTGAGGCGGCTGCCAAGCACGAGGTGAAGCTCCTCCCCGTCGACAGCGAGCACAACGCCATCTTCCAATGCCTCGACGGTCACAAGGAGCCTGCCGAAGTCTCAAAACTAATTCTCACGGCATCTGGTGGCCCCTTCCGCAAGACGCCCGCTGTAGAACTCGCTGAGGTCACTCCCGAGCAAGCCCTCAAGCATCCCACCTGGGACATGGGCCCGAAGATCACCATCGATTCCGCGACCCTCTTCAACAAAGGCCTCGAGATGATTGAGGCCCGTTGGCTCTTCGGCATCGGCATGGAGAAGATCGATGTGGTTGTGCATCCGCAGAGCATCGTCCATTCCATGGTCGAGTTCTGCGACGGCTCGGTGCTGGCCCAGCTCAGCAACACCGACATGTGCTTCCCCATCCAATACGCCCTGACTTGGCCCAAGCGCCTGAAGGGTGATTTGGAAGCCCTCGATTTTGCCAAACTGGCCAAACTGGAATTCGAAGCGCCTCGCCTTGATGACTTCCCCGCGCTCAATCTTGCGCGCAAAGCAGGCATGGAAGGCGGCACTCTGCCAGCCGTGTTCAATGCCGCCAATGAGGTGGCCGTCGAGGCCTTCAGAAACGGCCAAATCCCCTTCCCGGGCATCTGGCAATGCGTGGAGCAAGTCATGGAGTCCCATGAGCTCATCGAGCATCCTTCACTGGAGGCGATTCTCGGTGCTGATCAGGAAGCCCGTTCTAAGGCCGCTGAGGCCTGCAACTCCCTTTCTTCATGAGCGAATCTCAGAACGGAGATCAGCGCTCCTTCAATGTAGGCGGCCTGTTGATGATGTTGGTGGGCTTCTCGCTCATCGTGATCGGTGGGCTATTCATCTTTTTGATGGCCAGGAGTTACCTGAGGGCCAAGGAAATGCGCGAATGGCCCGTGATCGAATGCGTGATCCTTGAATCATCCATCGAGCAACGTCGTAACGATCCCTATTCCCCGCCAGAATTCAGCCATCAGATCACTTACGGCTACGAATGGGAGGGCGAAGCACTGACTGGTGATCGAATCAGCCTCCGTGGGCAGAAGTGGTCGAGTAAACCTCAAGGAACCCAAAAGAGCTTCGAGCTCTATCCGATCGGCAGTCGACAGGAATGCCATGTTAGCCCTGACAATCCCGACTTGGCTGTCCTCGAATTGGACTCTCTGGCACCCCTCTATTCGATCTGGTTTCCAGCCCTGTTTGTGGTCGGCGGAGTGGGAATGATCGTGACCGCACTGATACCCCGGAAAGAGAGTCGATCGGCAGCCTAATCGCGCTATTGGGAATCCGTCAGGAATCCTTAAGTTTCAAGGGAGGTTTTAGTTGATCCCCGTGAAATTCGGACCTTAGAATGCCGCCCCCCGGCGAATTGTCCTGTGCGATCCATGATCCCCTGATTTTTCGCGGGATCAACAGCCATCGTCCCACTACGCCAATGAATCCGGATCGCGCCACTCTCAACTTCCTCAACAGCTTCCCCGAAGAGGCCCGCAAACGCGGTGAAATGCTGCAAAAGGACGGTGCCGTCACCCAGATCTTCGGCAACCATCTTTTCATCCAAGGACGCGTCGAGGACGAAACCGGAACCTTCCGCACCAGCCTGCGTCTGCAAGGCAACCGCTGGTTCGGTTCATGCAACGCTGAGGACGATATCGTCAATGGTGCCTGCCAATACGCTACCATGATGGAGCGCATGCATCGTGGCGAGGATCTCCCAGAGTCTCCCAACGAGTTCGACGACACCCCCATCATCGACATCATTGAGGATAAGCTTGGCCGCGAACTCGATGACAAGGAGGCCGACTACGTCACTAAAATCGAGAAGCGCTATCGCCGCTACGTGATCGAAGGCGAACTGCACGATCACGACATGGTGCGCATCAACCCACGCTGGGAGATCACCACCTACGATGCACTCGAGATTTGGCCGATGCCTCCTGGTGATATCCTCGAGTTCTGGAACTACATCGCCTACGCCTTCTACAAGAAGAAGCTCCCCTACCCCGAATTCATGAATGTCGTGACCGATCTGGGTCACGTGCAGAAGAAGATGGCGGATTGGGAACAGGAGCGTGAAGTTGCGGCCTGGTATGATCGCATTGAGCAGGTCAACGAGCGCCCACCTCAGGACGAACCTGTAACGGTCACCTTCCGCATGGTCGCGACGATCAACGAAGCACGTCTTGAAGCTAAGGAAGACAAGTCCGAGGAGTGGCTGCAGCTGCGCGAGAAGAATGATATCGAGCGTTACTACAGCCTCTACCATGAGGGTGCTTTGCTCATGGATGCCCCCAGCCAGACCCTGTGGGAACACTTCCTCGCCTACTACCGCGAGAGCAGCGACACCACCCTAGACTTCGATCAGGAAGAGCCCTGCCGCTTCATGAACCGGGTGTTCCGCCAACCCGCGCTCAAAGGCTACATCGTCAACCTTGACGAGAAATACTTCAAGGTGGTCGAAGACGCCCTCAAGTGGATCTGCGAAGACGATCCATACGATCCCAACAGCTTTGCCCTGCAGTTGGTCACCGCTTCCGGCGAGAACGTGTCTCACTCCGTGCGCCTCCTTCCCGGTCGCAAGGAACTCTATCAATCCGATGAGACCGTCTTCCCTGGTCCTCCACGTTGGCTCGACGACACCGAGGTGATGCCGCGCTACCTCATTCCCAAGCAGGTGATTGATTCACTCGAAGGTGTGGAGTTCCTGCGTAAGATTGGCGCCACCCTGCCAGAGTCGCTGAAGAAGCGCGTGGTCGATCTGGAACTCAAGCCGAAGTTCGAGATGAAGCTCGTGGCTGGCCTTACCGCCGCCGAAACCGAGCACCTGGTGATCGATATCCAAGCGATCGAAACCAAGGGTCGCCGCACCGAGAAGCTCACTAAGGAAGGTTGGGAGATGACCGAGCAGCAGCCGGTCAAAGGTCGCCAACTCCTGCGCTTTGCCCGCGAAGCTCTCTACCCCGTCCCCGGTATTCTCGAGGAAATGGGCCTTAGCTACGACGAGAAGCTCGGCGCCTTCAAATCGCGCATCACCAAGCAGTTCCCGGAAAAATTCGCGGAATGGGTCGGTGCCATGCCCGACGACCTCGACCTCGACATCGACCTTCGCCTCAAGTCCATCCTCTCTGACCCCGTCACCGCCGCTGTCCGCTTCGAAGTGGTCGGTCAGGACATCGACTGGTTCGATCTGCGTATCGTCATCGACGTTCAGGGCGTCAATCTCTCCAAGGCTCAGATCCGCCAGCTGGTGGCTGCCCGAGGCGGCTACGTGCGCATGGATGATGGCTCGTGGATGCGCCTCGAGATCAAGCTCGATGCGGATCAGCGTGAAGCGGTGACCCGCCTCGGCCTCGATCCATTCGATCTCTCCGGCGAAACCCGCCGCATGCACGCCCTGCAACTTGCCGATCCCGAGGCCGCAGAGGTCTGCGATCCGAAGGCTTGGGAGCGCATCAAGAATCGAGCCAGCGACATTCAGGTGGAGGTCAATCCGGATGTGCCCAAGAACCTCAACGCCACACTCCGCCCCTATCAGGTGGAAGGCTTCAAGTTCCTGGCCTATCTCGCGACCAACAACTTCGGCGGCATCCTTGCAGATGACATGGGTCTCGGTAAGACCGTCCAGTCCCTCACTTACCTGCTGTGGCTCTTTGAGAATCACAAGAAGAGCAAGGAGCCGAAGAAGCCTGCACTCGTGGTCTGTCCGAAGTCCGTTCTCGATGTCTGGTATTCAGAGGCCGGCAAGTTCACTCCAGATCTCAAGGTGAAGATCCTGAAGAATCGCGACGACATCGATCTGGATGAGATTCAGAACGATCTCGACATCCTTGTCCTCAACTACGCCCAGCTCCGCGTCTGTGGCGAAGAACTCAATCAGATCAAATGGCTGACCGTGATCCTCGATGAGGGCCAGCAGATCAAGAA
>CAZIPY010000351.1:0-25469 GCA_964541125.1 uncultured Luteolibacter sp.
GGACTTGCAGGAGGTCAAGGCCGCCTATCACCACCGCCGCAAGAAGGAGGTGGATGAAGCTCCCGTTGCCGATCAGGAAACAGATGCTCTGGGGAATCCCGTCGATGATCGCCCCGTCACGGGCAATCAGATCGATGAGATCCTCAAGCAGAACATTTCGCTCTCAGATCTGGAGCGCGAGGATGTGAAACGGATCGAGCCTCCTGCAGAAGAGGAACCCTGATCAGCCTACCAGCGCACTGAGGCGCTTGCAGACCTCCTCGACGTTCTCGCGCGAGTTGAAGGCGGAGACGCGGAAGTAGCCTTCGCCGGCGGAACCGAAGCCCGAACCGGGAGTGACCACGACCTGGGCCTCTTCGAGCATCTTGTCGAACATGTCCCAGGAGCTGAGACCCTCGGGGCAAGCAATCCAGACATAGGGGGCGTTTTCGCCACCGTAGACTTGAAGGTTGAGGGCGGTTGCGGCGTCGCGCAGCAGCTTGGCGTTGCCCATGTAGTGCTCGATGAGAGCGTTGACCTGGGCCTTGCCTTCGTCGGAGAAGATGGCAGCGGCACCTTTCTGCACAGGGTAGCTGGCACCGTTGAACTTGGTGGACGTGCGGCGGTTCCAGAGTTGGTGGAGTGGCACGCGGTTGCCATCGGCATCGGCGCCGGTGACTGTCTTGGGAATCACCACGTAACCGCAGCGGATGCCGGTGAAGCCACCATTCTTGGAGAAGGAGCGGAACTCGATGGCGCAGTCGTGGGCGCCTTCGATCTCAAAGATGGAGCGGGGGATGGCGGGATCCTGGATGAAGGCCTCGTAGGCGGCATCGTAGAGGATGATGGCGTCGTTGGCCTTGGCGTAATCGACCCAGGCTTTGAGCTCTTCCTTGGTGGCGGTGGCGCCGGTGGGGTTGTTGGGGAAGCAGAGGTAGATGAGGTCCGCCTTTTCAGTCGGGGGAGCAGCAACAAAGCCGTTCTCTGCGGTGCATGGAAGGTAGAGCAGGCCGTCATAGGCGCCATTCTCGTCGGCCTCACCGGTGCTGCCTGCCATCACGTTGGTGTCGACGTAAACGGGATAGACGGGGTCGGTGATGGCGATGGTGTTGCCCTTGCCGAAGATGTCCAAAATGTTGCCAGTGTCGCATTTGGAACCGTCGGAAATGAAGACTTCGTCGGCGGAGATGTTGAGACCCTGATACTGGTTCTCGACGACAGCGGTGCGGAGGAACTCGTAGCCTTGCTCGGGGCCGTAACCCTTGAAGGTGTCACGGTTGGCCTGCTCGTCCACGCCTTCGTGCATGGCCTTGACCACGGCGGCGGGGAGGGGCTCGGTGACATCTCCAATGCCGCAGCGGATGATGGCGCCGGCCTTGTCGGGATTCGCGTCGCTGTAAGCTTTCACACGACGGGCGATTTCAGGGAAGAGGTATCCGGCTTTGAGCTTGAGGAAGTTGGAATTGATGGTGGCCATGGCGGGGCAATCAAGCAGTCAAAGAGGTCTCGCGCAAGGCCAACCTTGAACCTCCTCCAGAGGTCTTCGGAGAGGGCTTCTGGAAAGTGACTTATAACAGATTGAATCCTTGTCTTTCCGGGGCTTGGGGCGTAGTTCTTTAGATCCTCAAAATGTTTGGCTACCCACCGGACATGAGAGCCCAATGCCGAGCGACCGTGAGGTGTTCGGAAAAACCCATAACCCACAACATCGAGCCACTGCGAGATGTTCTAAAAACCCATGTATCAAACCCTGATCTACTCCATCCCCGCATTCGGGGTCCTCGCCCTCATCTTCACCTTCATCAAATCCTCATGGGTCGGGAAACAGGATCCCGGCACCCCCAAGATGAAGGGCATTGCCGAATCGATCCAGGAGGGCGCCATGTCCTTCCTGCGTGCCGAATACAAAGTGCTCGCCATCTTCGTCGCCTGCATCGCCGTGTTGCTGGTCTTCGGTGGTATGCAGAGTGAGAGCTCCTCGCCGCTGGCCGCTGTCTCTTTCGTGGTGGGTGCATTCTGTTCTGCCTTGGCCGGTTTCATCGGCATGAAGGTGGCAACCAAGGCCAACGTCCGCACCACCAATGCCGCCCGCGAGAGTCTTGGTAAGGGACTCAGCGTTGCCTTCGCTGGGGGTTCGGTGATGGGGATGGGCGTGGTCGGCCTCGGCGTACTAGGCCTCGGTGGACTGTTCGTGATTTTCAGCAGCAGCTTCGGCACGGACGAAGCCGGCATTGCCCAGGTGATGAACGTCATCGCTGGCTTCTCCTTCGGTGCTTCCTCAATTGCGCTGTTCGCTCGTGTGGGTGGTGGCATCTACACCAAGGCCGCCGATGTCGGCGCTGATCTCGTCGGCAAGGTTGAGGCAGGGATTCCCGAAGATCACCCGCTCAACCCCGCAACGATCGCTGACAACGTGGGCGACAACGTGGGTGACGTGGCCGGCATGGGAGCCGACCTCTTCGAATCCTACGTCGGCTCGATCATCGCCACCATGGTGCTTGGTGCGGCCTTCATCAGCATGCCCGAGTTCGCCAATACCAATGGCCTGGGTGCCGTCTTGCTGCCACTACTCTTGGCTGGTCTGGGTATCGTGGCGTCCATCATCGGCACCTTCTTCGTAAGGGTGAAGGACGGAGGCAGCCCCCACCGCGCACTCAACACCGGTGAACTGGTGGCTGCCGCGATTCTTCTCATCGGCACCTTTCTGCTGACCCGTGCCATGTTGCCGGAGTCTTGGACGACCGTTGCGGGCGTGACCATCACGCCGATTAAGGTCTTTGGTGCGGTAATTGCGGGTCTGGTAGCCGGTCTCGGTATCGGTTTCATCACCGAGCATTACACCGGCACCGGCACCGGTCCGGTAAAGAGCATCGTCCGCCAATCGGTCACCGGCTCCGCCACCAACATCATCTCCGGTCTGGGTGTGGGCATGATTTCCACCGCACTGCCCATCATCGTCTTGGCCGGTGCGATCCTCTTCGCCTATGAATGGGCCGGTCTCTACGGCATCGCTATTGCCGCCGTGGGCATGCTTTCCAACACCGGCATTCAGCTGGCCGTGGATGCCTACGGCCCCATCTCTGATAACGCTGGCGGCATCGCCGAGATGAGTGAACTTCCTCCCGAAGTACGCCAGCGCACCGACAAGCTGGATGCGGTGGGCAACACTACTGCTGCCATCGGCAAGGGCTTCGCCATCGGTTCGGCGGCACTGACCGCACTTGCCCTTTTCGCTGCCTTTAAGACCACCTATGAAGCAGCCGGTGAAAACCGTGACCTCAGCATTGAGTTGACCGATCCCAAAGTGGTGGCAGCTCTGCTAGTCGGCGGCATGCTGCCCTTCCTCTTCTCGGCTCTCTCCATGCAGGCGGTGGGTCGCGCTGCGATGTCGATGATCGAGGAGGTGCGTCGCCAGTTCCGGGAAATCCCTGCACTCCGAGATGGCCTGCAGGCCATGAACCGCAACCCCGACAAGCCGCTGGCTGAATGGGACGAAGCCGATCGCGAAGCCTATGAGACGGCCCACGGCCAGGCCGAATACGGGGAATGCGTGGAGATTTCCACCAAGGCCTCCATCCGCGAGATGGTGCGCCCCGGACTGCTCGCTGTGGCCGCTCCCGTGGCCGTCGGCTTCATCGGTGGCGCTGCCATGCTCGGTGGCCTACTCGCCGGCGTGACGGTGACGGGCGTTCTGATGGCGCTGTTCCAGTCCAACGCCGGAGGCGCCTGGGACAATGCCAAGAAGATGATCGAAGAGGGCTTCGAAGTGAACGGTGAGAAACTCGCCAAGGGCAGTGAAGCTCACAAGGCCGCTGTGGTGGGTGACACCGTCGGCGATCCCTTCAAGGACACGTCCGGCCCTTCGCTGAACATCCTCTTGAAGTTGATGTCCGTGGTCGCTCTCGTGATTGCTCCGCTTATTTAAGCGGAGTGATTCCGCCTACGTCCCGCGGCCGCGGGACTTTGGGGGGCAAGCGCGCCTTGCTCTCAGGCGTAACGGGCCAGAAGGTCGTCGGCGAGTTCGTACTCACCAACTTCGCGTAGCAGGTCGATGTAGTTGTCGCGTACGGCTTCGAAGTCTTCGTTATAGCCGGCACCGAGAGCACCAAAGCTCTTGAGGGCGGACTCGAAGTGACTGCGGGCCTCATCGTATTCGCCTTCGGCCATCAGAGTGAGAGCCATGTTGTTGTGCGACTGCGCCGTGTCGGGATGGGCGTTGCCGAGCATCTTGCTGCGGATGGTCAGCGAGGTGTCATGCATCTCCTTGGCCTGATCGAGGAAGCCGGCCTGCTGGTAGAGGCAGCCGAGATTGCAGAAGACCGTGGCGGTGAAGGCATCGTACTTGCCGAGCTCTCCGTGAAGGATTTGGAGGGCACGGAGGAAACTGTTTTCGGCGGCATCCATATCGTCCCGCTCCTTGTGCAAGAAGCCGAGGTTGTTGGAGATGGTCGCGGTGTCGATGTGCAGGGGCGGCACGTTGTTCTGATAATGTGTGATCGCCTCGTGCCAATGCTCGATGGTCGAGTCGATGTCTCCCCGGGCGTGGGAAGCAGCTCCGAGTGAGGCATGCAGCGAACCGGCGATTTCGTGGTCCATGCCGGCTTCCTTGAGGGCACTCAGGCCGCTGTTGAAATCCTGAACGGCGTAGTCGATGTGATCGAACTGGTAGTACAGGGTGCCGCGCAAATCGAGAATGGCCGCCCGGAAGTGGGCATCGGATGCCTTGGCTTCCAGGGCCTCATTCAAAATCTCCAATGCCTCTTGCGCCTTGTCCTGTTCGACCAAGGGCTCAACCTGCTCCTGCAGCTCGGCAATGTAATGGGATAGTTCCGGCATGGGTGGGGGACCTTTTCAGGGCCTGCTCTGAGCTACATCCGGATACGTGCTTGGTCAAGGTGACAATCGCTCTTTGAGCTCGCTTCTGCTGTCCGGAAGTCGACCTATCAGGTCATGGAGGGCGTCTTTCGGGCTGCGTTGCTCACTGGCCACCCCTAGCAGGCCAGCCAGCTCCTTTTCGAAGTGCTGCAGTGCCTTGAGACTGGGTTCGGATTCACTCAGGTGATTCAGGGCGCGCTCCAACAGGTCGTGCATGGCCGGTTCCGGGTGCTCTGGTTCTACCGCATCGGAGATCAGCTGGCAGCAATAAGCAGCCAGAAGGGTGCTGGTGTAGTTGGTTCGTAAACCCTCACGCCAGTCGTGGATGGCGACCTCGCGTAGTGGGTGGAGCTCCCCCTTTTTTGCGGATTGGAAGACGATTTCACCACCAAAGAAGAGGTCCAGTTTTCCGGCAAAGGGGCTCTTGGGCCGGCGCGCACCCTTGGCTACGGTTTTGATCAGCCCGTGGTTCTCGGTGAACCAGTGGACGATGAGGCTGGTGTCGGTCAGCCGCGTTTGGCGGATGATGATGGCATGGGTATGAGTCATCTCAGAAACTCTGAACGGTCTTGTTTGGGTATTTGATTGAAATGGAATCAGCGGCTGCGCCGGTTGTCATCAGCAAACCCATCGGGCTCCACGCCTCTTGCTGCCAAGCTGCGTTGCGCCTCAGTCACTGGTCTCGACCAGCTCCTTCGTTGCGCCTTGCTTGACAGCAAGATTCGCAGGAGCAAGCCCATCCAGAGTTTCTGAGATGACTCAATTCAAGGTTATCTGATCGATACTTTCACCTTGAAGCCGCCACCTTTCAATCCTTCACCGACTTCCACTTTCAATGGCGCATCCTTGTTCTCGAAGGCGTGGCCTGTGAGGTAGGTGGCGCCCTCCTTGAGGCCGTCGCGGCCATAGACGATCAGCGGGTTCTTGCCAGTGGGGAGAGTGGCATCGACGGAGTAAATCAGCACGCCAGCGGGGTAGGGCTCAGCATCTTTCTTGGGTAGAGGCGGCTGGCCGATCTCGATCACGTAGACCTTACTCGGATGCTTGGGGTCATCGACGGGTACGACAATCATCGAGGCGCCGCTCTTGGCATCCAGAGGGGTGAGCTCGAACTCATGTTCACCTTTGGTGAGGTAGCGCTGACGCTCGGCGGGCATCCAACCCAGCTTGTGACGATGCCAGCCAATGAAGCCGCTGGCTCCACCACCGCTCGACATGATGTCCCAAGGTCCGGCTGGATTTTTGGGTTGGAGGTCGCCGTAGGTGTAGATGTCGGGCAGGCCCATGCAGTGAGCGACCTCGTGTGCCAGCACGCCCGGGTTGTTGCTGCCGATGTTGACGGCGTGGAAGATGAAGCCGTCGCGGTAGGGGATGGCCTTGTCCTGGCGCTCTCCGAAGGCGAAGTTGCCACGGCCCGGCAGCTTGCAGACGATGTAGTCGTAATCGAAGAAGTTGATCTTTGGGTAGAGAGCGAAGATGTCGACGAACATCTGGCGATGGCCTTCCGTGGTGACTGGATCGTTCTCTTTCTGTGGGCGTGGCATCTCGCGCCAGCCGTGGATGTGAGTGACTTCAAACTTCAGGCGGCCGTAGGACTGTTTGTGGAAGATATCCAAGAAGCGGCCATCACCGTACATCTTCTCCTGAATTTCCTGAGTAGTCTCCTTGGGCAGGCCGAGGTCCTTGAAGTGGGTGTAGACCATGATCAGCTTCTTGTCGCCGGTGGTCGTGCCATAGATCTCGAAATCGTTGGGGCCTTGGGTCTTGTAAACGTCACCCTTGGTGTTGAGGGCGGGAATGACACCCCGGGTAGCCACATCCAGGCGCGGCTGGTTGGCGACCACGAAGTGCTGGTGCTCGTGGGCTAGAGTGACAGGTGCCACCCATAGGGCCAGAGCGCAGAGAAAGCGTTGCATAGGTGTGAATACGCCAATTGGACTCGTTCCTTCCAGTACTCAATTCATCTGAGGCATTGCTTCGTTCTGAGCCCGATCTTAAACATGTGCCATGCCTCTCGAAATTGAACGCCGATATTTGGTGGACGGGATGGTTCCGGCCGGCCCAACTCAGGAAATCACTCAAGGCTATCTCTGTACGGATGCGGATCGAACCATTCGGGTGAGACTGGCTGGCGACCAGGCCTGGGTGACCATCAAGGCACGAGGGGAGAGCTTCGCGCGCCACGAGTTTGAATATGAAATCCCTGTGGCTGATGCGAAGGAGTTGTTTGAATTCACAACAGGAACGGATGTCAGCAAAATCAGGACGCGCGTCCAGGTGGGGGCTCACGTCTGGGAGGTGGACCACTTTCTTGGAGCGAATGAAGGTCTCGTGATTGCCGAAGTGGAATTGACGAATCTGGAAGAGGACTTCGAAGTCCCGACATGGATCGGTGAGGAGATCACCCTGGATCCACGCTACTCCAACTCGATGCTCTCGCGTAAGCCATACTCAACTTGGGAGTCGAGTTGCTGAGAGTTGCCACCTAAGGCATTCGCGCCAGCGCTTAGGGCACGCGCGGGAACTTCGAAAAGTCCGGCGCGCGTTTTTCGAGGAAGGCCTGTTTACCTTCCTTGCCCTCCTCGCTCATGTAGTAGAGCAGGGTGGCGTTGCCTGCGAGGTCGAGTAGGCCGACTTGGCCGTCGCAGTCGGCGTTGAGTGCGGCTTTGAGACAGCGCAGGGCGATGGGGGAGTGGGCCAGCATTTCGCGGCACCATTGGAGAGTCTCGGGTTCGAGCTGATCGTAAGGAACAACCGTGTTGACCAGTCCCATGTCGAGCGCCTGCTGGGCGTCGTACTGGCGGCAGAGATACCAGATCTCGCGGGCCTTCTTCTGGCCGACGATGCGGGCTAGATAACTCGAGCCCAAACCGCCATCAAAGGAACCCACCTTGGGGCCGGTTTGGCCGAAGCGCGCGTTGTCCGCGGCAATGGTGAGGTCGCAGACCACGTGGAGAACATGACCGCCGCCAATCGCATAACCGGCGACCATCGCGACCACAGGCTTGGGCATGGAGCGGATCTTTTTCTGTAGGTCGAGGACGTTGAGGCGGGGGACACCATCATCACCAACGTAACCGGCATGGCCGCGCACCTTCTGGTCGCCACCGGAGCAGAAGGCCTTCTCGCCTTCGCCGGTGAGAATGATCACCCCGACCTTGGGGTCTTCGTGGGCCAGGTCGAAGGCCTCGAGCAGCTCTTTGACGGTCAGCGGCCGGAAGGCATTGCGCACCTCCGGGCGGTTGATGGTGATTTTGGCAATCTGGCCCTCATCCGCTGTCTCGTAACGGATGTCTTCGAATTCACGAACAGTCGTCCACATGCGGGGACTGTGGCGCAGGGTTCGGGCCTCCGCAATGCGGGATTGCCTTGTTGGAGCCAAACCCTGCCGAATCCCTCATCAGTCCGTGAGGAAGAAGGTGACGTTGGTCACCACGCGGACGTCCTTCTCAATCTTGCCGGAGTCGCTGTAGTCGTCACCGACGTCACGGATGGTGAAGCCACCCTGGCGGGCGTAGCGGATGCCGCCCACTTCCACTCCCGCGTTGGAGGCGAACTCATTGGCGGCGATGCGGGCGTTCTTGGTCGCCTCCTTGAGCATGGCCGGCTTGATCTCGTTGAGCTTGGTGTATTTGTAGGAGGGTGAGCCATTGTGGATGTCCATACCTTGGGCGATCAGTTTGTTGAGGTCGGCCCGTACGCCGGCTACCTGCTTCACCTGACGGGTCTCCACCGTGACGTAGCCGGATAGGGTGTGTGTTTCGGAGACGAGCACCTGTTCCTCATTGCGATATTCCTTGTAGGAGTGGTTGATGATGCCGGGTTTGATCTCCTCGTCGCTAAATCCACCTTCCTTGAGCAGGGCGATGATCTTGTCGCGGTTGGCCTCCGCTTGTTTGTAGAGCTCGGGCACCTCGGCTCGGGTGCTTCCCGCCACCGAATAACCGACGCTCCAATGCGCCAGATCGGCCTGTACCCGTCTCTCCGCGAGACCCTTCACGTCGGCCGTGTTGAGGGCGACTTTCGACTTAAATAGGGTCTGGCTGATGAAGTAACCGGAGCAGGCCAGACCGGCGGCGAGGATGAGGGCGGAGAGGGTAATTGGTACGGATTTCATAGGACCGACCACCCTGATGGTTAGATTAAGAAGTTCAAGATATAATCACATCTTTACGAAATAATTACTCATCCACGATTCCTAACAGAAATTGCCCGGTCGACTCGGCCAACCAATCTCCAGCCTGCCAAGGCACCCGGTGCCCACTGTCCGGGGCGATCGCAAGGGTGGCATTGGGGATGAGCTCGCAGGCGCGCTCACCAAGGGCGCGGAATTTCTCGTCCTGTTCGCCGACCACCCAGAGCACGGGGATGTCGATTTCGGGCAGGCGGTCCCACAAGGGTTGCTGGTTGCCCAAGGACCAGTCGACAAAGCTGCGGGCGATCTCACGGCGGCGCAGTTGCAGGCGGGAGAGGTCGCCGGGTTCGCGGATGGAGATGTCTTTGAGAATGGGTTGATCATCCCAAGTTGCGAGGAAGTCCGAAAAGTTCTGGAGCAGCGCCTGGCTCGCCCATTCGGCATCGGATCCGGCGCGGGTGGCGCGTTCGCCTTCGTCCTCAAGGCCGGGATGGGCGCCGATGATGATGGCAGCCTTCCAGGGATGATCTTTTTCCAGTAGGGCATGTAGGGCCAGTCGACCACCCATGGAGTAGCCGGCCAGCATGCGCGACTGGCCGCGATCGGGATTGCCTGAGGCGTCTGCGTTGAAGGCCGGGCCAAATTGGTCCAGCGGCATGGGCTCGCATTCGAGGAAACGCCAGAGATCGACAGCGCGCGTGCTGATCTGGCGTTCGACCAGACGCTCGGTGAGGCCCCGCCAATCGGCGGCGAGTCCTACGGCACCATGTAGGCACCAGCATTCGATGGGGCCGGCTTCGCGGCGTTCGTCAGCGACCTTGGAGTTGCGGATCACGAGAGCACTCTACATCTGCTCAATCACCTTGCGTAGCTCAATCAGGGCCCGGTTCATCTCTTCTCGAGCTTCGGGGTCGTTCATGATCTCGGGATTGTCCAGAGCCATGGTCAATGCCATCACCATCATGATCGGTGCGGCAGCGACGGAGCCGATTAGAGACAGCCAGTAGAGGATGGCCAAGGCGATGCCTGAGCCGCCGAGTTTTTTGTGTTCTCCATAGCCCGGAGGGCAGGCGAAGAGGCGGTATTGCACCCAGAACCCGAGGAAGGGAACCATCAGGCCCAAAATCCACCAGCGACTCATGACCAGATTGGTGAAGCGCTTAAGGGTGATCACAATCGCGACCACGGTGATCAGAAGTAGGCCCAAGAGGAGCGCGATGGCGGCGAGGTTGCCGAGAAATGGAGCGGCGATGACCAAGACCACAAGCGCAACGAAGGGAAAGATGAACAGGCCGAGGAAATAATGCAGGCGGTTGGCGCCTTCCCAGTCGCCCTCGATTTTGACCTTCTGCTTCTTCTTTTTTTCAGGCTCCTCGACCTTGGGAGTGGGGGCCTGGATGCTCTGTTGCTTGATCGTCTTCGGCTCGGGCTTGGGTTCCGGTTTTGGTTCCGGTTTTGGTTCCGGTGCCGGTGCGGGCTCAGGCTTGGGTTCGGGCTTTGGTTCTGGAGTGGGCTCGGGAGCGGGTTCCGGTTTCGGCTCGGGCTTAGGTTCCGGCTTGGGTTCGGGTGTAGGCTCAGCCTTGGGTTCGGGGGTGGGCTCAGCCTTGGGTTCGGGGGTGGGCTCAGACTTGGTTTCAGGAGCGGGTTCAGCCTTGGGTTCGGGGGCGGGTTCAGCCTTAGGCTCTTCGGCCGCAGCGGCAGCCTTGAAGGTGTCACGCATTTGTCCCACCGGGGTCCAGTTCTCCATGCCATTTTTCCAGACGAGATCACTCGTGGGATTCAGCTCGCCGGCATTGACCTTTGCTTGAAGCTCTTTGAAAGGAATGGGGCCGTGTTGTTGCCCGCCCTGAGAGTAGAACCAAGCTTCGTCCGGATTGTCTGACATTCCCCATTATAGATCGAAAATTCCGGAGACTGTCAAACTACGGGAAAGCGGGTGCAGGTCATGGTCTGGGACAAAAGGATACAGGCGGGTCGAGGGATCAAACTTGTGAGATTCGAGGTCCCAACTCAGTATCCCATGAATGAGATTGCTCCTGCTGCTAGGCCTGTTGTGGCCCGCCTGCCTGTTTGCCAGCCCTGCCGATGAGATGAAGGCCGCCGTCGAGGCCCTGATCGCGGGTATCAACGACGAGCAGAAGAAGGCACTGCTCTCGCCCATGAAGCATGAGGAGCGTGAGAACTTCCGCTACACCCCGCGCGACCGCCACGGCCTCTTCTACAAGGACTTGGATGCTAAACAGCGTGAGGCTGTTTTCTCCCTGCTCAAGACGGCCATGAGTGAGAAGGGGCTGCTCAAGTCCAAGCAAATCATGATGCTCGAAGGCGTGCTGGCCAAACTGGAGAACCGTCCCGAGTTTCGCGACCCAGAAAAGTATTGGGTGGCCATCTTCGGTACGCCTGGCGACGCCAAGGGTTGGGCCTGGAGGTTCGAGGGTCATCACCTCTCTCTCAACTTCACCGTCGTCGGCGACAAGGTGGCTCTGACGCCCTCCTTTTTCGGATCCAACCCTGGAGAAGTTCGGGAGGGTGAACACAAGGGTCTGCGCGTCCTGGACGACGAGGAAGAAGTAGCGCGTCAGCTGGCCAAGGTACTGTTGATGAAGGGTAGGAAACAGGTGCGATTCACGGATAAGTCGCCGAAGGAGATTCTTACCGGAGAAGCGTCTGATGCACTGCGTCCGAAGTCAGGAAAGCGCATCCAGCCGGTGGGGATGAGTGTAGCTGATATGGACAAAGATGAGCGCATTCAGCTCATCAGCCTCCTGCAGGTTTATCTCGAGCGTTATCGACCTGAGCTCGCTCAGGTCGAACTCAAGGCCATCATTGATGACGGTATCGACAAACTCCATTTTGGATGGGCCGGCAGCTTGGAAAAAGGCGAAGCCTGGTATTACCGGGTGCAGGGTCCGACCTTTCTGATGGAAGCTTGTAATTTCCAGAACAACGCCAACCACGTGCATGCAGTTTGGCGCAAGTTCGACGGTGACTTCGGCCGCGACATTCTCGGCGACCACTTCAAGAAGCACCACCAATGATTGGAACGATGTTGCGCTGCTGCCTCCTGTTGTTTCTGACCTCTTTCGCGCTTGCTGCGCCCAAGGGGTCACAGCCGCTGGATTCCACGGGGCTGGCGCGCGACTTCCGCCTGCATCTCAAGCTGTCTGAGAAATCCGCCGGGGTGGTTCACTTCGGCGAGAAGGTCAGCCTGCCCTTCAAGCCCGGCAAGACTCACGACGTGGTGATCGAACATCCGGCTGGCGAAGCACCACTGCTGCGCGTGCTTCAGGACGGCAAACAGCAGGGGCGGAGCAAGGCGATGAAGGAGCTCGATTTCGCTTTCGGTCAGAAGCTGGATGCCGGACCGGTGAAAGCGAGCGCGGATCACGCCATCGCCTTTGTTTTTGAAGAGAACGACGATGGCCCGCTGGTGGCCTGGGAACATGAGGGCGAGGATTTGATGGTGGTGGAGGCTCACGAGGGTGAGCTGCGTTGCCTGGTGGGAGGCAAGGAGCTGCTCAGGAGTGAACTTAACATCGCCGACGGTAAGGCCCACCGCGTCTTGTGGGTGGTCAAGGGTGGCAAGCTGTCGCTGTGGATGGACGGCGCCCAGGTCGGTCAGGCGATTGCCATCAAACTCGACCCAAAGGCAACCCTGCGCATGGGCAGCTTGGAAGAGCGCGAAGAAAAGATCGCCCACATCTCCAAGCTGCTGGGTTGGCAGCGCTCGCTCGCTGACGCTGAATTGGCGCAATGGTTCCAGGGCGATGGCGCGGGCATCAACACGCCCGACCTCACCTGGCGCGCCGTCGATGAGTTCCGGCCCATCCGCATTGAGCTGGCAAGTGAATCGGCCAGGGTCACTGAGGCCTGGCTTCAGGGGCTTGAGTTGGTCGATCACGGCCGCACCGTCCGCAACTGGGGTCCGCGCGAAATCAAACGCGGCCATCAGGTCTATCAGACCAGCTGCAAGGTCTGTCATGGCAACTTGGAATTGCCCGGTAGTCTGCCCACCGCCCGCCGCTTTGGCATCGATGAGCTCAAGAACGGCACCGACCCCTTCTCGATGTGGCAGACTCTCGAGCATGGCTTCGGTGCCATGCCGCCGCAACCGCAGTTCGATACCCGCCAAAAGTACGCCGTCATCCATTACATCCGCGAACAATTCCTGAAGGAGCGCCAACCCAAGGCCTACACCGAGCTCACCGACGAATATCTGGCCTCGCTTCCCCTGCGCCGGGAGAAGGGTGGGGGAGAGCGACCCAAGCCCAAGGAGCCACCCTACCTCAAAATGGATTTTGGTCCGGCGATGCACTACACCTACCGCGTCAATAAGGACAACATCGCCCACAAGGGCATTGCCATTCGCTTGGACAAAGGCGAGGGCGGTGTGAGCAAGGGCCGCGCTTGGATGTTTTACGACCACGACACCTTGCGCCTCGCGGCAGCCACCACCGGTGAGTTCATCAACTGGCGCGACATCGCTTTTGATGGTAGCCACGGTCGGCACATCCAGATCACCGGCGAACAGCACATCGTGAATCCCGAGGCGCCCGGCTGGGCTTCGCCGGAAGGAAGCTGGGAAGATGTCCGCTTCAAGGGCACAGATGGAAGGAGGTATGGTCCCTTGCCGCGCGACTGGGCCAGCTACCGCGGGATGCGTCTGCATGGAGATCGCGTGGTCCTCGAGATGGAGATCAACGGTGCAAAATTGCGTGAAAGCCCCAGGCTGATTGAGGTCGATGATCGACCCATCTTTGTGCGCCAGATTCAAATCGAGGAGAGTAACCAAAATTTGCGCTTACGGGTCGCTCCTGCAGATGTGGCCGTCGTCCTCCGAGGTGATGGCACCCTCGTTCAGGAAGATGGGTTTTGGGTGGCGGTATTCCCTGTCACGACCTCACGCGTGATGAAGGAGATCTGGATGTCTTCCAAAATCGAAGCGCAGGAGCTCAAGGCTCTGTCAGACAAGGATGATGGCATCGCTGATGTTGAATGGGCGTTCCCGGAGCTCGATCCCAAAGGGCCTGCCAAACGCTGGGATGCCGAGGTCGTCACCAAATCCACCGCGGGCAGTCCGTTGGGTGCTTTTGTGGTCGATGGTTTCCCGCTGCCCGATGACAACCCCTGGAACAGCTGGATGCGTCCGGGCGGCTTCGATTTCATGCCTGATGGCAAGACGGCGATGCTGGCTACATGGAACGGCGATGTCTGGCGCATCGAGGGTCTAACTAAATCGGCACCCGCCGAGCTGCGCTGGCAGCGCATTGCCACCGGGCTCTTTCAGCCACTCGGCCTGAAAGTGAGGAATGGCGAGGTCTTCGTCGGCTGTCGCGACCAGATTGTGAAGTTGGTGGACATCAATGGTGACCACGAGACCGACTTCTACGAATGCTTCAACAACGACCATCAGGTCACCGAGCACTTCCACGAGTTCGCGATGGCCTTGCAGACCGACAAGGAGGGCAATTTCTACTACGCCAAGTCCGCTCGCCACGCGCGACCGGCGGTGGTGCCGCATCACGGCACGGTGATCAAGGTCAGTGCCGATGGTTCCAAGTCAGAGATTCTCGCTAACGGACTGCGTGCGGCCAACGGCCTCTGCATCAACCCCGACGGCACCTTCTTTGTCACCGACCAAGAAGGCCAGTGGACGCCCAAGAACCGCATCAACCGCATGGAGAAGGGCAAGTTCTACGGCAACATGCTCAGCTATCACAATGTGGAGTCCGAAGCCGATGATGCCATGGAACAGCCCATGGTCTGGCTGGATGATTCCATCGACCGCAGCCCGGGCGAGTTGGCCTGGGTTCCCGAGACTGCCTGGGGTAATCTCAAGGGTTCACTGCTGAGCCTCAGTTACGGCACCGGCAAGATCTACGTGGTGCCCCACGAGAAGGTGGGCGATCAATGGCAGGGTGCCGTCTGTGAGCTGCCCATGCCGGGCTTTCCCACAGGCGTCATGCGTGGACGCTTTCATTCCAATGGCGACCTCTACGCCTGCGGCATGTATTCCTGGGCGGGCAATGCCACCACACCCGGTGGTTTTTATCGATTGAGACCCAACGGTAAACCGGCGCACCTGCCGCTCCAGATCCACGCCCGCAAGGGTGGGCTGGATGTGACCTTCAGCGACTCTCTCGGCCCCTCCAGCACGCAGACCAAGCGCATGACCTTCAAGACCTGGGCGATCAAGCGTAGTCGGATATACGGCTCCGAGCGTCTTGATCCGGCCAATCTCGACGTGCAATCGGCGAAGCTGTCCGGAGACGGTCGCACGCTGGCCATCGATATCGAGGGCCTCAAGCCGACCCACTGCTACGAACTCTCCCTGGATTTGGTCGGGGCCGACGGCCAGCCGGTTCGCCGGGTGCTGCAGGGAACGATTCATCAGCTTTCTTCAGGGAATTGAGATGGATTCCGGATTGGCAGGGCTGAGCTAGCTGCCTAGCCTCGCGCTTTCTTATGGGAGCGCAGCACGTTCACTTCATCGGCATTTGCGGCACCGCCATGGGCGCGGTGGCGGCGGCCATGAAGCAGCGCGGCCATGTGGTGACTGGCTCCGATGCCAAGGTCTACCCGCCCATGTCCGATTTCCTCCGCGACCAGGGCATCACCATCGCTGAAGGCTACGATGAGGCCAATATCCCTGCGGATGCCGATATGGTCGTCATTGGTAATGCAATTTCACGCGGTAACCCTGAGGCGGAAGCGGTGCTCGAACGCAAGCTGCTCTATCAGTCTTTGCCCGAGGTAATGAAGGAGCACTTCCTGCGCGGCAAACACAACTTCGTGGTCAGTGGCACTCACGGTAAGACGACCACTTCGGCCATGCTGGCTTGGTTGTTCAAACACGCGGGTCGCGACCCCGGTTTCATGATTGGTGGTCTGCCCCGCAATCTGGGCCGTGGTGCCACCTTCACGGATTCGGATGTCAACGTGCTCGAAGGTGATGAATACGACACCGCTTTCTTCGACAAGCGTTCCAAGTTTTTGCACTACCTTCCCGAATGCGTGATCATCAACAACATCGAGTTTGATCACGCCGATATCTATGACTCGCTCGCCGAGATCCAACTGAGCTTCAAGCGTCTCCTCAATATTGTGCCGCGCAATGGCATGGCCTTCGTTAACGGTGACGACGCCAATGTGCTCGAAGTGATCGAGGGAGCTCCCGGCCCGGTGACCACCGTCGGTTTCGGAGAGGGCAATGCTTTGCGGATTGAAGGCGTTCGTTACGAGGGCGAGAATAGTGGATTCTCTCTCGGTGGCGAAATCTATCAGGTTCCCATGAGCGGTGAGTTCAATGTTCGCAACGCCGCGATGGCGGCTGCAGCTGCGCGCTTCGGTGGCCTCACCGCAGATGAGATTCGGTCCGGCTTGGCTGCCTTTGAGGGTATTGCCCGACGTCAGGAGCTGCGCGGCGAGGTCAATGGCATCAAGGTCATCGACGACTTCGCTCATCATCCAACCGCCATCGGCTTGGCCATCCAAAGTCTCCGCCAACGATACCCTGGCCGTCTGTGGGTCCTTTTTGAGCCTCGCTCGAACACAACACGCCGCGCCGTTTTCCAGAATGAGCTCGCCGAAGCTTTGGCCAAAGCCGACATCGCCGTGGTTGCAGCGCTAACGGATTTGGATAAGATTCCGAAAAATGACCGCCTCGACCCAGCTAAATTGTCTGCTGACATCGCCAAATTGGGCGGTGAAGGGCACTATATTGACGGAGTCGATGCCATCGTCGAAACCGTCAAAACCAAGGCGGAATCAGGGGATGTGGTCGCCGTGCTCTCCAACGGGGGCTTCGGTGGCATCCACGATAAACTTTTGAACGGACTCCAATGAAAAGCCGGGTCCCCTGATCAGGTAATGGATTAGCCGCCAAATTTTGATAGAAGAAGCTACCGGATTGCGCTGAGCACATGAGTCGCCGCTACGAAATCATCGATATGCTGTCCCAGGACGGGGACGGAGTGGCGTACCTTGCCCTAGACAAGGAGACGGACTCCGAGGTGGTGCTGCGCCGGTTCTTCCCCTTTGGTCCGAATGGAGGAGGTCTTAGCCCCGAGGATGCTGCGACCTATCAGAAGTCCGTGGACAAGCTAAAGGGTCTTTCCCATCCTGCCTTGCGCAAGGTGTTCGATGGCGGAACCGACCCGCTGGATGGCATGCCCTTTTTGGTGGGCGAAGCTCTGGGCGGCAGACCGCTGCTCCACCGCCTACAGGAAGTGACCCTCGAGCCGGCGGTGGCCAAGATGGTGCTCAAACTGGCCATCGAGAGTTCCATGGCCCTGTCCGAACTGTTCGGCGAAGAGGCGGTTTGGATCGAGACGGAAACCAAGGGCATCATGCTCCATCCAGATCGAGAGGACCGGGAAGTGACCTTCCGCATTTCTCCCATGCGATGGATTGCTGGAGACACCAAACGCCAGGGCTTGTCTTCGCTACTTCGCTTGGGTGAGGAAATCACCGGCTGGGGTAGCCGCATCGTCTCGGGCAATGCCGGTGAAGGTCTTGGAACCTGGGTCCAGACCTTGCGCAACAACTCCGATCAATGGACGTTGAAGGAGGCGCTCGATGAGTTATTGGTGCCAGGATCCAGCGTCAAACCCAAGTCGAGTGAGTCGACCAAGCCCACACCGGCGCCGGTCATTCGTCCGCCGGGAGCCCCCAAGCGGAAGTCAGAAACCAAGCCTGCGCCGCAAACAACTGAGGCGGCGCCTTCCACGAAATCTCAGCCCGCAGGCCAAATCGCGGCCGCTGTGCAGGCGACGCCTTCTGAGGCTGCCGCTGCCACGACCTCGCAAGGAGAAGCGCCTGCTGTTCAGACCAGTTTCAGCCCGACCGGGCAGATGGTGTTGAATTCGGGACAGGACGTTCATCTTGAGATCAAGTCTCCCCGTTGGCCCTTGTATTCCGGAATCGCCGCTGCGGTTCTGATTGTCGGCCTGTTTGCTTGGCAGTTCTTGCGTGATCCCTACGGCGATGATCTTCCGGCGGTGGCTTCCACCGATGGCCAAGGTGCTGACGATCCATCTCAAGATATCGAAGTTCTCGACCCGGATCCTCAGACCAATTCCACGCCATCACCGGATCCTCAGAATTTGAATGAACCAGCCGGGCCGACGACTCCTGCCGATGATCCGGCAATGGCCCCCGTCAATGCCCGCCTGCTCGAAATCGGCAAGAACCTGCGCGGCAAAATTGGTCAAGAGGTTCAGCTGGAGCCAATGAAGGTGCAGGCCTTCAACAATACCACCGGGGTGTTGCATTTCGGCACCGACAAAAGTGCCAATACGATCTGCGGCATTCTCTCCAAATCACCTGATCGGCAGAAAGGTTTGAGAAAAGTCCTCAAGGATTTGGCCACTAAGCAAGCGACGCTGACTCTCAAAGGTAAGGTGGTGAAGTTCGAGAATGATCGAATCGGCATCGAGATCTTTGATCAGAAAAACCTGTTGGTTTCCGGGTCTCCGGCGACCACCGCGGGCAATTCCACTCTACCCAAGCCTGCGCCACCCAAACCTGCTCCGCCCAAGCCGGCTCCCGGAGTCGATCCCAAGATCGATGCTCGCCTAGTGGCCATCGGTAAGGACCTTCGCGAAAGAATCGGCGAAGAAGTGGAGATCGAGCCCTTCAAGGCCATGGCATTCGAAAACGGCATCCTTGAATTCGGGTCTCAGAAAACCTCCAACACGATCTGTGGCTGGGTGCAGATCACGCCTGCGAATCCCAGAACCACCCTCAAGAACCGTCTGCAAAAATTCGTGAATGAGGGCGCCATGGTCGTGCTCAAGGGCAAGGTGGTGGAGCTGCCCAGCGGCCGCATCGCCATCCACATCAACATGGGCCACAACGCCAATGCGGTGAAGACGCCCAAGCCTCCCACCCCCGCACCCAAGCCCGATCCCGCCAAGCCCAAGGTGGATCCCAAGGTGAATACCCTCGTGCTCGAGACCGGCAAGAGCCTGCGCAAGCAGATTGGTCAGGTGGTTGGCTTGGAGCCCATGCAGGTGGTGGCCTATGAAAACGGTTACGTTGAGTTTGGTTCGGATAGAGGGCCCAATGCCATTTGCGGTTGGATTGACTTCACTCCCAGCAACCAAAAAAATACCCTGCAAAACCGGATGCGCACCTTTGCGAGCAAGAAGACTTGGATCATGCTCAATGGCAAGGTGCTTGAGACTAGAGATGGCCGGATTGCGATTCAGATTGTGACGCCTCATAACGCTCTCGATGTGGATCCCAAGAATCCCGCCGCGTCCATCCCAAGGCAGCCGAAGGCCGCGCCACAGCCCGCACCCAAGCCCGCGCCCAAACCACCCAACGCAGGTCAGAAGCCGCCACAGGATCTGGTCGCTCAGGCGCTCGGGCAGGCACTCAGCCAGAAGGTTGGGAGCATGGTCAAAATCGGTCCGATGAAGGTGGTCAGCTACGACGGCAAGACGCTCGAATTCACTAACAAGCATAAGCAGAAGGCGGTCTGCGGCGTGATGGCTCCACAGGGGCAGCGTGAGGAGGGGACCAATGCCCTGCTCACCAAACTGCACAAGGAGGGGGCCTCGATTTCGCTCAAGGGCAAGGTGGTGAAGTTGCCCAACGGCCGCATCGCCATCGAGATCGTGGGCGAGAAGAGCATCGAGCGTGAGTAATCCCGAGTTGGGTGGGTCTCAAAACTCGCTTTTGAGATCGTCTGCCGTATGCAGCTTGCGATCCGGTCCCGCTGAATGGATCTGCATGAATTCGCCGGATATGGCATGGAAGAAATAGGGTGTTCCCCAGCGGTCGATGAGGCGGCCTTCCTCATCCATGAAGGATCCCGAAGCCGGCAGGTAGGCAATGCTCTTTGGGTTGCGGCCGAGGAGAGCCGCGGTGATTTCGGCATTATCTCCCACGGGATTCCCAGTTTTGAGATGTTTGCGGTATTCAGACAGCAGCACCTGCAAGGTGGAGAAGTCCTCCTCAATGGTGGTCTCGGCGGTGTTGAGGCTAGTGGCCATCGACGCAATGCCGAGGGTGGTCACCTTCTTGGGTCGTGCACTTGGAGTGGGAGGCGGCGTCTTGGTGTGTGTGGTCTTGCTTGCCGTCGGCGCATCAGGCTTCTCAGGTTCGGGTTGCCTGAGCACCAGAGCGATGATAAGGGCCGCAATCACGACCAGAGCGATGAGCGCTTTCTTCATGGGAACCCTCAAAGGAAGCCAAGGTTGGCCGAAGCCCCGGAGGGATCGTCAAAGCGTGGCAGGTTGGGGAAGATGGCCTCGATTTCATTCGAGCCCGCGCCCATCCATTCGGTGAGGAGGGCGCCGTACTGATCCACCGAGGTTTCTGGGATGAAACGCCCCCGAGTGCTGTGGGAGTCGAGCCCACCACCGGTGGTGAGCGGCGGGAAATGACCATAGATGTCTCCACCGAGAAGCGGGCCGCCATTGGCCTGTGACCCGCCCATAACGATGTGATGGCCGCCCCAGGCGTGATCGGAGCCGGCCGAGGCGTCGGCACCATTGGAGAGCAAGGTGCGGTTGAAATCCGACATTGTGAAGGTCAGCACGTCGTTGAAGACGCCAAGGGCCGTGAGTGCATTGCGGAAGTGCATTAGCGCAGTCGATAGCTCGTCCATCAGATCGTTGTGGGCGCCGAGCATGGCGGCGTGGGTATCGTGGCCACCGATGCGGCAGAAAAAGATTTGGCGGTCGTTGCCCAAGGCGTTGCGACCTGCGATGAGCTTGGCGATCATCTTCATTTGGCCACCCAGTTCGGAGGTTGGATTGGTGGGGTCGCCGGCATCGAGTGAGAAGATGCTGTCGAAGTCCACTCCGCTGCCAGCGGCGGCGGTAAGTGCGGCACCGATGATGCCCTCGGTAGCGCGCGAACGTTGCACGATCTTGTTGTATTGATCCTCGAGCAGGTTCTCGTGGGTGAAGTTCATGATCTTCTCGAAGGTCTCGAGTCGTCGTCCGGTGTCGCTGTTCTGATATCCCTGCGAAGGGTCGGCGGGATCGACGTATGCGTCGGCGTAGTTGTCGCCGTAGCCAGCGAGGCTGACGGCGCCGTCCTCATCGACGGCGTACTGGGTGACTCCGCCTGTGGTGCCGACCTGGAAGGAGTTCACTCCATCCAGCGAAATGGACATCGAGGCCTTCGAGCTGGTGTTGTAGGAGGCATTGAGTAGGTCGGCGGCGCGCCCGCCCCATCCTGAGGTGAAGGGTTTGTCCGGCACCGAGGACTGCCACTGCACCTGTTGGTCGGAGTGGCTAAAGAGTTGGGGGGGCACGGGAACGGTGCCATTGATGTACTCGTCACGGTTGCTGAGCGGATAGCTGAGGGTGCCGACATTGGCGAGAAAGGCGAGTTCCCCACTGTCGAAGAGGGTCTTCATGTCGGCGCATGCGGGATGCAGGCCCATGGCCGGAACGGTGGCACCTGCTCCGCCGAAGTGGCGTTGAAAGGCCTTGTTGGTGGCCGGAGTGATGGCGTGAAGATTGGCGGTGGGAAGGGAGAGGATGCCGCGGGCTGCCTCATAATCGGCTCGCAGTTGATCACTGGCGGGATCGCCCATGGGTAACAACATGTTGTTAGAGTCGTTGCCGCCGGCTTGGAACAGGCAAACCAGGGCTTTGTAGCCTCCGCCGCCGCCTTGTCCCATGGCGGCGGTCATCAGACGTAGGTTGGCGAGGCAGTTGACCAGACCGGTGACTCCCAGCGAGGCACAGGCCGACTGACGCAGGAAATGGCGGCGGCTTTGAATGTCCTCTTTCTGGTGCTTTTTCATGATGGTTTCTGGAGCTCGTTGATTAGCGCTGAATCATCGACTGCGGCGAAGCTGAGATGAGGTAGGCGGCTTTTTCGTAACGCTCGTGACGGACCCGTTGTTGGGACTCGATGTTGTGGTCGTTGTCGCGCCAGCTAGAGTTGGCAGCGAGGAAATCGATGATCAGGTCGCGGGGGTTTTCGGGATCTGTGGAGTCACCGTAGTCCGCCTTTAGGGTGCCCGCACAGAGTAGCAGGTCGAGGTGGTCAACCAGTGCTTCGCAGGATTCGCGAATCTTGACCGGGTTGTCGAAGTGATTGGGGTCACCGGTGCCTTCTGGGGTGACGGTTGCACCGCCATTGTCGGGGTCGTCAGGATCGCCGAGGTTTTCGATACCGTCTGAGATCACGCCGTCGCCATTCTCATCCATCACGGCCATGTAGATTTGCTCGCGCAGTTGGGTGGTGGTAGGTCCTTGGGTGACGTCGGGAATGAGGTGATCAGCAGTCGAGCTGTAGCCCATGTCGGCATAGAAATTCCTTGAGACACCACCTTCGCCGCTGGTGTAGGCAGTGATGGCCCAGTTGCGGTTGATGTGGGCGATCACGCTGCTCTCGGTGGAGATTTGCAGTTCGGGAGTCACGAGGCCCGCGTCGGCGATGGCGTCTCCGGTGGAGTAGTCGGGCAGGAACCAGTTGAAGACGGAAGGGGCTTCGAACGGGGTCTGGCCGAGAGAACTGTCAGTGTTGCCCTCGCCAAAGCGGCCGGCGCCGGCAGGGAAGGCATTGAGGAAAGAGGGTGAAGAACTGTCGTGGGCGCTGAGGTCGGAGAGATTGAGTTCGGTATCGGCCTGGATGGCACGGGCGAGAGCAGTGTAGTGGATCAGCGGCTCCTTCTTCTTGCCGAATCCGACCAGACTGGCGGCCTCCAGTGAACGGGCTTCGTGGTCGAGTAGGATGGCTTTGAAGACATCGGTGAAGCTGCCATTGGTGTTGGTCCAGACGGTGGCGACGCGGTGGACATAGCCCGCCGAGGGATTGGAGGTGACCAGGCGTTGAATCAGGCGGCGAGCCATGAAGGGTGCGACATTGGGATGCGCGGCAAGGTGGTCGAGGAAGAGGTCGAGTTCGACCTCGCCGGTCTGACCCGCGGCAATGTCGAGACCGATCACGCTCTTCGCATCGACATCGTGATACTCGGCGAATTGCTTCATCGGGTTCGTCCACTGAGCCTGCGTGCTGTAGCGGCTGCCGTTGCCATAGAAGAAGTTGGTATTGTCGATGACGGTGGTCGAGGTGGACGGCTCGTTGCGTTTGGAGAAGGACCAACCGGTGAAGAGTCGGGCGAGATCAATGATGTCGTCCTGACCGTAGGTGGGAATAGGCTGGCCGCTGTTGGAGATCTTGAGCGAGCCGTCGGGATGGAGTTCCACCAAGCCGATGGAGAATAACTGCATGATCTCGCGAGCAAAGTTTTCGTCGGGTGAGACCAGCACGTTGCCTTCGCCGTCAGTCTGCTCCTTCTGGTTGCGCAGGTGAGAGAGATATTGGCCCATGATGGGGTGGATGGAGATCTGCTCAATCAGTGTGCGAAAATCACCATCGATGCCCGTGACGAGCATGTCGTAGTAGTTGGAGTGGCCGAGGTGGCGGGTGTCGACGGTGTTGTCGCTGGTCGAGGTGACGAAGACCTCGATCATCGCCTGACCCAATCGTTGACGCACTTGGTCGTCGGAGAACAGGGCGGTGGTCCACCAGGCGTTGCGGCGGGAGTTTTCGCTGGGTGTGAAGGAAGGGTTGTAGCGGGGGTTGCCTGGGTCCAGGTAGATGGAGATCAGTTGGGTGTCCTCGGCCACGCAATAGGCTTGGATGGAAGCTGGGGGAGTGAGGGTATCGTCGAGCTGCTCGTCGAGCCAGGCGGAGAAGGCAGAGATGCGGTCGCCATCGTGGGGTGGCGATTGGATCAGCGTGCGCAGCTCATTGATGGACTCGGTAGTGGGTCCGAAGGTGGACTGCATGAGGAAACGAGCGATGTCGCGATCCAGTTCGTCGCCGGTGAGTGAGCCGATGGCAGGTGGTGCCGGAGGCGGCGTGAAGGTGATGTTGCCGGTAGTCAGCAGATAGTCGGCGCGAATTTCTCCGGCGGGGTGAAGTTCGGAGTGGACGTTGCTGTAGAGTTGGCCGCCGAAGAGCGCATCGAGCACGGCTTGGTCGGTGGTCAGGAATTGCGCAGCGCGGAGGTTCCAGACGTAGTCCACGAGTTGGCCCATGGGCAGAGATTCGATGTGAGGTCCCGTGACCGGATTCTTGATGTGAATGTGGGCTGCCGTCTGGGTGCTGGTCAGGCCGTGGAAGGAACAGGACAGCAGGCCGGTGTTATTGTCGCCGGAGAGGCGGATGATGCTGTAGCCGGAGGCGGGGGAAGTCGTTTCGGGAGTATAGGCGGCGTAGAAGAGCCGTTCGTTGGCGGGAATGTTGGAGGCGTCGCAAACTCGGGTGAGTAGATCGTCGGCGACGAATGAGACATCAAAGATCAATTGTTCAGGCACCTCATTGACTGCGTCAGTTGTGGGCTTGACCTGCAGGGTGGTGTCCGAGGCACCTGCGGGAATGGTCAGGCTGAATACGGGGGTGCCGCCCTGGCCGTCTTCGAGGCTGTAGTCGCTGGCGGAGGCCGAGGACTTGGTGGCATCGTCACTGCCGTGGTGGCGGAAGAAAAGGGTCAGAGGATAGGTGATGCTGCCGGAGCGGGTGAGGGTGATACTCGCCGGTGTGTTCTCCTTTTCATAGGCATCTTGCAGGTCGACCACCGCGCTGACTTCACCACCGAGCAGGGCCTGCATGATTTCCTGGGCGGCAGCTAGATCGTTGTTGGGGGTGCCCGAAGCAAAGCTGTCATCGTTGTCTGGATCGAAACCGGAGAGCAGGTTTTCCGCCCAGTCGCTGATGCCGTCGCCATCGCTGTCGTTGTCCGTGACTTCCACCCGGAAGAAGCGGCGATCACCAGCACGTGGGCCGTCGAGGGTGATGTCCCCGCCGGTGCCCGCCATCGGTGAGCCGATAGGTGAGAAGCTGGCGCCGAGGTCGGCGCTGACGCTGAGTTGGTAGGTTTTTCCAACCTTGCTTGGCACGACAATGCCGAGGTGGGTCGGGGTCAGCTCACCGCTATTGGCTTGATGACGAGACTGCGCATCGAAGGGATCGGTGCCCGTGGTGGCCTCTGCGGCATTGGTGAAGCCATCGCCGTCGGTGTCGTCTCCCGGAAGCAGGGCCCCGGCATGATAGCGGGCCTCCCACACATCACACATCCCGTCGCCATCGGTGTCGACGGCGCCTAGGGGTAGGGACGAGAGGAGGAATAGGCCTCCGAGGCTGAGGGAAGGGCGCTTCAAGGGGTTTTGGGGATTCAGGTATTAAACCACAGGATCGGATTTTTGACTCCAACAAAATGATGCGTTTTCGCGTAAATCAGCCATTTCAGGCTTTTTCTCTTGTGACTTGACCCCATCCCGCTGGATGGGCAGGGTTCCGCCCCGCTCGGCCCCGTCGGCCGGCTTTTTCCCAACATACGACCCCTCCCATCATGGCCGCCAAGATCTACACCAACAAGGACGCCACCCTCGCTTCCATCAAGCGCAAGAAACTCGCCGTGATCGGCTTCGGCTCGCAAGGCCACGCTCACGCCCTCAACCTCAAGGACAGCGGCTGTGACGTCGTCATCGGCCTCTACAAG